>NZ_FLRH01000003.1:1506875-1807500 GCF_900089585.1 Micromonospora sediminicola
CCGGTACGGGGTCCACTCGTCCATCGGCGTGGCCCCGATCGAGGCGTAGAAGCGGGCCGCCGGGTTCCAGTGCAGCATCCACCAGTCGAGGCGCTCGTAGCCGCGCTCGACGCAGATCCCGGCGAGGGTGGCCAGCAGCATCCGACCCGCGCCGGTGCCCCGGGCCGCCGGCCGGACGTAGAGATCCTCCAGGTAGATGCCGTGCACGCCGGCCCAGGTGGAGAAGTTGAGGAACCAGAGGGCGAAGCCCACCGGCTCGTCGGCCGCGTCCACCGCGACGTGGCCGAAGAGCGCCGGAGCGGCCGGGAAGAGCGCCGCGTGGAGCTGTTCGGCGGTGAGGTGGCACTGCTCCGGGGCGCGCTCGTACTCGGCGAGTTCGTGCACCATGGCGACGACGGCCGGTACGTCCTCGGGACGTACCGGCCGGATCGTCGGTGCCGCGACGGGCGACGTCACGCCTGCTTGGTCTCCCAGAAGATCTTCGAGATCTCGTCGATCTTCGAGAGCAGCTCGTCGGCCTTGGCCGGGTCGGTGCCACCCTTGGCGCCGGCCGCGCCGGCCAGCTTGGTGGCCTCGTTGAAGAGCTGGTGCAGGTGCGGGTACTTCTCGAAGTGCTGCGGCTTGAAGTAGTCGGTCCAGAGCACCCACAGGTGGTGCTTGACCAGGTCCGCCCGCTGCTCCTTGATCAGGATGGCGCGGGTGCGGAACTCCGGGTCGGTGTTGGCCTGGTACTTCTCGCAGATCATTTTGACCGACTCGGCCTCGATCCGGGCCTGCGCCGGGTCGTAGACGCCGCACGGCAGGTCACAGTGGGCACTGGCGGTCACACGGGGCGTGAGGATGCGGGGAAGGCGCATCAGGGTCCTCCATGGGATGTTTGCGATGATCCAAGACGACACTACTCCTGGAGATGCTTTCCAGCGGGCGGGAGGTGAAACCCGGTGCCAGGTGTGAACGAACACGCCGTGCCCGCGCTGCGCGGGCCGCTGGTGCCGGTCCTGGTCACCGGCCCGTCCATGTCGCCCACGCTGCGCCACGGCGACGCGGTGCTGGTCCGCACCGGTGGCCGGCCGGTCCGCCCCGGCGACGTGGTGGTCGCCGTCTTCCGCACCCGCCCCGACCTGCTGGTGGTCAAGCGCGCGGTCGAACCCCGCGCCGGCGGCTGGTGGCTGCGCGGCGACAACGACCTGGTCGCCGACGACTCCCGGGCCTACGGCGTGGCCGACGTCCGCGGGCGGGTGGTGGCCCGCTGGTGGCCGCGTCCGGCCCGGATCAGGGGCCGGCAGGGGTAGCGGCGGATATGACCCCGCTCACATCCTGGGAGCCGGTGCGTGACTATGCTCGGAAAGTGCCCGGGTGACCCCCGCACCGCCGCCCCGCCGGTCGCTGACCACCGCTGACCACGCCGGCCGGTCCGTCTGCATCGACAGATCCTGGAGTCACCATGTCTTCGTCCACCCCGGACCCCGCTGATCCCGTCTTCCGGCTGCACGTCGGCGGCAAGATGGCCGTCACCTCGACGGTGCCGCTGACCAGTCGGGAGGACCTCTCCCTCGCGTACACCCCGGGGGTGGCCCGGGTGTGTGAGGCGATCGCCGCCGACCCCGACCTCGCCGACACCTACACCTGGGTGTCGCACACCGTCGCGGTGGTCACCGACGGCTCCGCCGTGCTCGGTCTGGGCAACATCGGCCCGCGCGCCGCGCTGCCCGTGATGGAGGGCAAGGCGGTGCTGTTCAAGCAGTTCGCCGGCGTGGACGCGGTGCCGGTCTGCCTGGACACCCAGGACGTGGACGAGATCGTCGCGGCGGTCCGGGCGATCGCGCCCTCGTTCGGCGGGATCAACCTGGAGGACATCAGCGCCCCCCGTTGCTTCGAGGTGGAGCGCCGGCTGGACGAGGCGCTGGACATCCCCGTCTTCCACGACGACCAGCACGGCACCGCGATCGTCGTGCTGGCCGCGCTGCGCAACGCGGCGACGCTGCTCAACCGCAAGCTCGGCGACCTGCGGGTCGCGGTCAGCGGCGCCGGGGCGGCCGGGGTGGCGGTGACGAAGATGCTGATCGCCGGCGGCGTCGACCCGGCGCGGGTGGTGGTCTGCGACTCCCGGGGCATCATCGGCCGGCACCGCGAGCTGACCGGCACCAAGGCCGAGCTGGCCGAACTCACCAACGCCGAGGGCCGCCAGGGTGACGTCACCGAGGCGCTGCGCGGCGCGGACGTGCTGGTCGGCGTCTCCGGCGGCCAGATCCCCGAGGCGGCGGTGGCCGGCATGGCCCCCGGCGGCATCGTCTTCGCGCTGGCCAACCCCACCCCGGAGGTGCACCCCGAGGTGGCCGCCCGGCACGTGGCGGTGGTCGCCACCGGGCGCAGCGACTACCCGAACCAGATCAACAACGTGCTCGCCTTCCCGGGCGTGTTCCGGGGCGCGCTGGACGCCGGCGCCACCCGGATCACCGACGCGATGAAGGTGGCCGCCGCCGACGCCATCGCGGGCGTGGTCGCCGAGTCGCTGACCCCGGACGCGATCGTGCCGTCCCCGCTCGACCCGCGGGTCGCCCCGGCGGTCGCCGACGCGGTGGCCGAGGCCGCCCGGCGCGACGGCGTCGCCCGCCGCTGAGGGTGTAAGGAGGGGCACCTTCTTAACGCCTCCGGTAGAGGAAGGGCCCCTTCTTAACGGCCGCTCAGCTTGTTACCGTGCCGATCATGCGTGCCGCCTATGCCTCGGCCTTCGACGCCGACAACCCGCTCGCCGCGCTCACCGTCGGCGACCGTCCCGAGCCGACCCACCCGCAGGACGACTGGGTCACCGTGCGGGTGCGGGCCAGCTCGCTCAACCACCACGACCTCTGGTCGCTGCGCGGCGTGGGGCTGACCGCCGACCAGCTCCCGATGATCCTCGGCTGTGACGCGGTCGGCACCGACCCGGACGGCAACGAGGTGGTCATCTACCCGGTGGTGCCCACCCCGGGCGACCCGCGCGGGGTCTCCATCCTCTCCGAGCACTACCAGGGCACCTTCGCCGAGCTGGTCGCCGTACCCCGGATGAACCTGCTGCCGCTGCCCGACGGCCTGTCGGCGACCGACGCGGCGTGCCTGCCCACGGCCTGGCTCACCGCCTGGCGGATGCTCACCACCAAGGGCCGGGTCGCCGACGGCGAGTCGGTGCTGGTCCAGGGCGCCGGCGGCGGCGTGGCCACCGCGGCGGTCGCGCTCGGCGTCGCGCTCGGCAAGCGGGTGTACGCGACCAGCCGCGACGCCGCCAAGCGGGAGCGCATCACCGAGCTGGGGGCGACCGCGCTGGAGCCCGGCGCCCGCCTGCCCGAGCGGGTCGACGTGGTGATCGAGACGGTCGGCGCGGCCACCTTCGACCACTCGCTGAAGTCGGCCGCCCCGATGGCCCGGATCGTGGTCTCCGGCGCCACCGCCGGCCACGAGCCCGCCGTCAACCTGCGCCGGGTCTTCGCCATGCAGCTGGAGATCCTCGGCACCTCCATGGGCACCCCGGACGAGCTGGCCGAACTGCTCGCGTTCTGCGCCGAGCACGAGGTCCGCCCGGTGGTGGACCGGGTGGTGCCGTTCAGCGGGATCGCCGAGGCGTTCGCCCGCCTGCACTCCGGCGAGGTCTTCGGCAAGGTCGTCATCGACCACATCGCCTGAGACGGATGGCGTGTTAAGAGGGGGCCCCTTCTCTACCGGAGGCGTTAAGAAGGGGCCCTTCCTTACAGGCGGTCGTCGAGGGTGGCCAGGCCGCCCCTGGCGGCGTCGGCGGGGAGACGCTTCTTCGCCGCCGGGTCGCCGTAGAGCGTCCAGCGCAGGAACTCGACGGTGGTGTCGGCGACCACGCCCAGCGCCCTGCCGTCACCCAGCAGCGCCCGACCGTGGTCGCCCTTCGGCAGGCTGAGCATCGCCTTGGGCCACGGCACCGCGTCGTAGACGGCCCTCCCGGCCGCGTACGACACCACCTCGTCCACCTCGCCGTGCACGAACAGCTGCGGCGCGGCGGCCCCGGCGAACGCGGTGCCGACGCCGAGCGCCGTGCCGGCGAAGACGATGCCGGCGTCGAGCCGCTCGTCCCGCCCCGCGGTGAACAACCCGATGGTGGTCACCCCGCCGGCGCTGTGCCCGGTCGCGGCGACCCGCTCCGGATCCAGCCGGCCGCGCAGCGGGTCGCCCGCCTTCTCGCCGAGGGCGAGCACCCGGGTCAGCACGTACGACACGTCGGCCGGCTGGTTGAGCACGTCCAGCGGGTTGCCGTCGCCACCCCGGCCGGTGTGCGGGAAGCGCGGCGCGGCGACCACGAAACCGGCCGCCGCCCAGCGCGTGAGCAGCACCTGGTAGTCCTCCGGCCGGGCGCCGAGGCCGTGACTGAACAGCACCACCGGGAACCGCCCGTCCGCCGCCGGCGCGGACCGCTCGGCCGCGCCACCGGCCGCGCCCTCCGCCGGGTACCAGAGCGTCACCGGCAACGGCCGGTCGCCGTCGCGGTTCAGCTTCACCTGGCGTACGCCGACCGCGAAGCTCTTCGTGGGCGCCTTCCCGGCGGGTACGCGCGGCGTGGGTGCCGTGGTCGTCGGCGGGGTGTCGGGTGCGGGCCGCCCGGTCGGGGCGGTCGGCTCGGAACAGCCGGTCAGGCCGGCGCCGAACAGGGCGGCGGCGGTGGCCAGGGCGACGGGACGACGGCGCATGAACTCGATTGTGCCTCGCGATCGGGGGCGACCCGGGCGGGTCAGCGCAGCGGGGGCCCGCCGGTCGACGCCCGGAGACGGGCCAGGTCGGCGGCGTCCTTGGCGCGGCGCGGCCGGTCGGGCATCCAGACCGGGAACATCTCCTTGAACTCGATCTGCGCGGCCACGCTGATCACCGGCGCGGTGAGTGGGCCGATCCGGCCGGCCGGGCCGTCCAGCATCCCCTCCGGCAGGGGAGTGCCCGCCCACGGGCCGGCCCCGACCACCACCCGTCCCGCCTCGTCCCGGTCCAGGTACGCGAAGCTCAGCTCGACGTCGCCCCGGAGCACGTCGAGCTGCGTCTCCGCCGGCATCCGCGGGTCGGGCCGCCAGCCGAGCGCGCCCAGCCGGGCGGACAGTCCCTCGGCGTCCCGGCGCCAGCAGTACCAGTCGACGTCGACGTGGGGTCGGCTCACCGCGCCGAGGTGGAAGTCCATCGCCCACCCGCCCCGCAGCCACACCTCGATCCCGGCCGCCCCGGCCAGCTCGACCACCTCCCGGATCGCGCCAAGTTGCCGCCCGGCCACCTCGTCCACGCCCGCACCCTAACCGTCGATCATGAAGTTGGCGGCGCCCGGTGTCCGGTTTGTCACTGTCAACTTCATGATCGTCAGGTGGGGAGGGAGCGGGTGGTGAAGGTGGTCAGGGCGGGGGCGGGGGCGGTGGCGTCGGCGGGGAGGCGGCGCAGCGCGGCCCGGTCGGCGTAGAGCGTCCAGCGCAGGAAGTCCGTGGTGGTGGCGAGCACCTGGGGGAAGCCGGGTCGGCTGGGGTTCAGGTACTCGCCGTGGCCCTGACCGGGCAGGCTCAGGAACGCGGCCGGCCCGAGACAGCGGGCGTACGCGGCCCGGCCGATCGACTCCGGCACGACGCGGTCGGCGCCGCCGTGCACGAACAGCATCGGCGCGAGCGGCCGGGCGACGCCGGCGACCGGCCGGCCACCGGCGATCACGATCCCGGCCCGTACCGGGAACGGCTGTCCGGCGGCGAACATGCCGAGCGTGGTGTGACCGCCGGCGGAGTGCCCGGCGGCGGCGAACCGGTCCACGGCCAGGTGCGCGCCGAGCGGATCACCGGGGCGGGCGCCCAGGCGGACCAGGTGACGGACCAGCCGCCAGGCGTCGGCCGGCTGGTTGCGGACGTCGTCTCGGGTGAAGCTCCGGGCCCGCAGGTTGGTGCGCGGGTAGGTGGGCGCCGCCACCACGAAACCGGCGGCGGCCCAGCGGGTGGTCAGCTGCGCGTGCAGCGCGGGCAGGCTGCGCAGGCCGTGACTGAAGACGACCACCGGGAACCGCCCGACGGCCACCCGGGCCCCCGCCCGGACATCCGGCGCGGCGGGAGGGGCGGTGACCGGGCCGGGGGAGGCGGACGGGTCCACCGGGTACCAGACGGTGACCGGCAGGGGGCGGATGCCGTCCGGGTCGACAGTGAACTGCCGCATCCCCACCGCGTACGGGCGCTCCGGCGCGGCCCGGACGCCGGCCGGGACCGGGCCGGTGGTGGCGACGGCCGGCCCGCAGCCGGCCAGCAGCGCCGTCATCAGCACGGCCACCAGCCGCTGCCCCGTCATGCCTGCACGGTAGGCAACCGAGCGGCCCGGCCGCGCCCGCCGTCCGGGCCGGCTGCCTCCGCCACCCGGCCGGGCCGTGCCTCCACCGCCCGGGCGGGTTTGCGCGCGCCGGCCGCCCCGGTCCGTCGACGCCGGCACGGCGGGGCACGCGGGGACGGCGGGCTTCGCTAGGGTCACCCGCATGGCTGAGAACTACACCGACCCGAGCGGCAACACCGCGCAGTTCCGCGCCTTCGTGGACGCGCCCGAGCCGGCCGCGACCGCGACCGCGCCGTCCCGGCTGCCGTTGATCGCCGGCCTCGCCGTCGCCGCCGTGGTGGTCGTCGGCCTCGTCGCCTGGCTCGCCCTGGGCTGACCGGGCGGGCCGGGTCAGGCGGCCAGCACCTCGCGGGTCTCGCGGGCGATCTCCCGCTCCTCGTCGGTGCCCACCACGAGCACGGTGACCTCGGCGCCGGCCGGGGAGATCACCCGGTCGCCCGTGCCGTCGTTGCGGCCCGGCTCGACGGCGACGCCGAGCCGTTCCAGCCCGGCCAGCGACGCCGCCCGGACCGGCGCGGCGTGCTCACCGACGCCGGCGGTGAACGCGATCGCGTCGACCCGCCCGAGCAACGCGTAGTACGCCCCCACGTAGCCGGTGATCCGGCGGCAGTAGACGTCGAACGCCAGCGCCGCGTGCGGGTCGCCGGCGTCCCGGCGGGCCAGCACCTCCCGCATGTCGTTGACGCCGGTCAGCCCGAGCAGGCCGCTGCGGTGGTTGAGCAGGTCGTCGATCTCGTCCACGCCCATCCCGCCCTCGCGGCGCAGGTGGAAGATGACGGTCGGGTCGAGGTCGCCGCTGCGGGTGCCCATCACCAGGCCCTCCAGCGGCGACATGCCCATCGACGTGGCCACGCTCCGGCCGCCCTCCACCGCGCACGCGCTCGCCCCGTTGCCCAGGTGCAGCGTGATCGTGTTCAGCTCGGCGTACGGCCGGTCGAGCAGCTCCGCCGCGCGCCGCGAGACGTACGCGTGCGAGGTGCCGTGGAAGCCGTACCGGCGCACGTCGTAGCGCTCGGCGGTCTCCCGGTCGATCGCGTACGTGGCGGCGGCCTCCGGCAGCGTGTGGTGGAACGCGGTGTCGAAGACGGCCACCTGCGGGGTGTCCGGCAGCGCCTCCCGGGCCACCCGGATGCCGGCCAGGTTGGCCGGGTTGTGCAGCGGGGCGAGCGGGACGAGTTCCTCGATCCCGGTGACGACCGCGTCGTCGATCAGCACCGGCGAGCTGAACCGCCGTCCGCCGTGCACCACCCGGTGCCCGACGCCGGCCAGGCCGGTCAGGTCGAGCCGTTCGATGATCTCCCGCACCGCGCTCTCGTGGTCGGCCGGCCCGCCGCCGGGTTCGCCGATCCGCTCCACGGTGCCCTTGTCGCGGACCTCGTCGCCGTCGTACAGCCGGTACTTGACCGACGAGGAGCCGCTGTTGAGGACCAGGATGCGGCTCATTCCGACGCCTCCGCGGCGGCCTGGATGGCGGTGATCGCCACCGTGTTGACGATGTCCGGGACGGTGGCGCCCCGGGAGAGGTCGTTGACCGGCCGGCGCAGGCCCTGCATGACCGGGCCGACCGCGACCGCGCCGGCCGAGCGCTGCACCGCCTTGTACGTGTTGTTGCCGGTGTTCAGGTCCGGGAAGATGAACACCGTGGCGCGTCCCGCCACCGGGCTGTCCGGCAGCTTGGTCGCGGCGACCTGCGGGTCGATCGCCGCGTCGTACTGGATCGGGCCGTCGACCAGCAGTTCCGGCCGCCGCTCGCGGACCAGCTCGGTGGCCGCCGCGACCTTCTCCACGTCCGCCCCGGCGCCGGAGCTGCCGGTGGAGTACGACAGCATCGCCACCCGCGGCTCGATGCCGAACCGGGCCGCGGTGTCGGCGGAGGAGATGGCGATGTCGGCGAGCTGGGCGGCGTCCGGGTCCGGGTTGACCGCGCAGTCGCCGTAGACCAGCACCCGGTCGGCGAGCAGCATGAAGAAGACGCTGGACGCGACCGAGACGCCGGGCACGGTCCGGATGATCTCGAACGCCGGCCGGATGGTCGCGGCCGTGGTGTGCGTCGCCCCGGAGACCATCCCGTCGGCGTGGCCGGTCTGCACCATCATCGTGCCGAAGTAGTTCGGCTGCGCCACGATGTCGTGCGCCAGCTCCGGCGTCACGCCCCGGTGCGCGCGCAGCTTCGCGTACGTGGCGGCGAACTCGTCCCGCCACTCGCTGGTCGCCGGGTCGACGATCTGCGCGTCGCCGACGTCGACGCCCAGTTCCCGGGTCCGTCGGGCGATCTCGTCCGGGCGGCCGAGCAGGGTCAGCTCGGCGACACCCCGGCGCAGCAGCACCTCCGCCGCGCGCAGGATCCGCTCCTCGGCGCCCTCGGGCAGCACCAGCCGGCGGCGGCGGGCCCGGGCCCGGTCGATCAGGTCGTTCTCGAACATCAGCGGGGTGACCCGGGCGGAGCGGGTGACCCGCAGCCGGCGGGCCAGGTCGTCGGTGTCCACGCAGCGCTCGAACGCGCCCAGCGCCGCGTCGACCTTGCGCGGGTTGGCCGTGCTGGGGCGGCCCTCGATCCGGCTGGACGCCTCGACCGTGTCGTAGCTGTCGGTGGGCACCGACAGCACAGCCAGCCCGGTGTTCATCCGCTCGACCAGTCGCATCGCCCGGGGGTCGGGTTGCTCGCCCAGCGTGAGCACCAGCCCGGCCAGCGACACCTGCCCCGCCACGTGCGCGGCGCCGGCCGCCACCAGCAGGTCGGCCCGGTCCCCCGGGGTGATCACCAACGCGCCGTCGGTGAGGTGGTCCAGCAGCGTCGGCACGTGTGCGGCGCCCACCACGTAGTCGAGCACGTCGCGGTCCAGCGCGGCCTGGTCGCCGGCGAGCAGGGTGGCGCCGAGCGCCGCCGCCACCTCGGCCACCGTCGGCGCCGACACGGCCGGCACCTCCGGGATCGCGTACACGGGGACCGGCAGCTCGGGCAGCGTCATCGGCCCGGGCACGCGGTTGGCGACCACCGCGACCACCGTCGCGCCCAGGTCGGCCAGATCGTGGTAGGCGCCCCGCAGCGCCGCCGCGATCGCCTCGGGCGGCTGCCCGAAGCCGTCCACCACGGGCACCACGACGCTGCCGAACTCGGTCGCCAGCCGGGCGTTGAAGGCCAGCTCGCGCGGGCCGGCGCCGTCTCCGTCGGCGAAGTCGCTGCCCACCACCACGACGGCGGGGCAGCGTCGTTCCACCTCCCGGTAGCGGGCCACGATCGCCGAGATCAGCTCCTCCCGGCGGCCGTTCGCGACCAGCTGGGTGGCCTCGGCGTAGGTGGCGCCGTGCAGCTCGCCGACCGGCAGCTCGACCCGGTAGCGCTCGCTGAGCAGGGCCAGGATCGGGTCGGCGCCGTCGCCGGCGACCAGCGGCCGGAACGCGCCGATCCGCCCGACCTGTCGGGACAGCAGCTCGGC
The DNA here is from genome assembly GCF_900089585.1 of Micromonospora sediminicola. Lineage (NCBI taxonomy): Bacteria > Bacillati > Actinomycetota > Actinomycetes > Micromonosporales > Micromonosporaceae > Micromonospora > Micromonospora sediminicola. Next base: position 1,516,646 of record NZ_FLRH01000003.1, read on the forward strand.
CAGCCCGAGCGCCACCGTCGACTTGCCCCCGCCCGACCCCACACTGGTCAGGTACACGCTGCGCGCCACGACCTCACGCTACAAGATCGCGCGAACCCGCGCCCGGGTCCTTCGCCCCCCGTGCCAGCCCTCGTCGATCTTGCACTTACGGCCCGGACAAAAGCCGCTGTCCGGGCATCTGCCGGGCCGCAACCGCACGATCGCGGGGGAGACGGGAGGGAGGGGACTAGTCCTCGTCCTCGTCGTCGAGGCGGGCCAGCCAGGTGGCGAAGCGTTCGATCGGGGTCTCGAACTCGGGGTTCAGGTCGACGAAGTCCCGCAGGCGCTCGCCGAGCCACTCCAGGCTGACCTGCTCGTCGCCCCGGCGCTCGACCAGCTCCTCGATGCCACGGTCGGTGAAGTACACGGTGTTCCTCTCGTCGTACGGCAGCGGCCCGCCCCGATGTCGGGGCGGGCCGCTGCGGGTGATGTCACGGGCGGGGGAGAGCCGCCTCGATCAGCGCGTTCTGCTCGACCTCGTGCATCTTCGCCGAGCCCACCGCCGGGGCGGCGGCGGACGGGCGGGAGATGCGGCGCAGCCGGACCTCGGGCAGGTGCTCCAGCAGGTTGAGCGCGACGAACGACCAGCCGCCCTGGTTCGCCGGCTCCTCCTGGACCCAGGCGAAGTCCTCGGCGTTCGGGTACTGCGCCAGCGCGGCCCGGACCTCCTCGACGGGCAGCGGGTAGAGCTGCTCCATCCGGAGGATCGCGGTGTCGGTGACGCCCCGCTCCTGCCGGGCCTGGAACAGGTCGTAGTAGACCTTGCCCGAGCAGAGCAGCACCCGCTTCACCTGCTCCGGCGCCGGGGCGGCGGTGTCGGCCAGCACCGGCTGGAAGGTGCCCGTGGTGAAGTCCTCCACCGGCGACACGCAGAGCTTGTGCCGCAGCAGCGACTTCGGCGTGAACACCACCAGCGGCTTGCGCTTGGGCGACAGGGCCTGGCGACGCAGCAGGTGGAAGTAGTTCGCCGGGGTGGTCGGGATGGCCACCCGCATGTTGTCCTCGGCGCAGAGCTGGAGGAAGCGCTCCGGGCGGCCGGAGGTGTGGTCCGGTCCCTGCCCCTCGTGGCCGTGCGGCAGCAGCAGGGTGACCGCGGAGCGCTGGCCCCACTTCACCTCGCCGGAGGAGATGAACTCGTCGATCACCGACTGGGCGCCGTTGACGAAGTCACCGAACTGGGCCTCCCAGGCCACCAGCGCGTTGACGTTCTCCACCGAGTAGCCGTACTCGAAGCCCATGGCGGCGTATTCGGAGAGCAGCGAGTCGTGGACGAAGAAGCGGGACCGCTCGCCGTCGGCGGTGAGCGACTTCAGCGGCAGGTAGTCGTCGCCGGTCTTCGAGTCGACCACCGACGCGTGCCGCTGGACGAACGTGCCCCGGCGCGAGTCCTGCCCGGCGAGCCGGACCGTCACGCCGTCGTGCAGCAGCGAGCCGAACGCGATGATCTCGCCGAAGCCCCAGTCGATGCCGCCCTCGACGGACATCTTCCGGCGCCGCTCCAGCAGCTGCTGGATCCGCTTGTGCGGGGTGAAGCCCTCCGGCAGGTTGACGTGCGCCTCGCCGATCGCCTTGACCACGGCGGCGTCGGTGGCGGTGTCGACCTGCGGCTCCGGCTCGTCCTCCCGCTTCGGGCGGCTGAGCTGGCGCGGGCTGGTGGCGGCGTCCCGGGTGGCCTTGAAGACCCGCTCCAGCTGCCCCTGGTAGTCGCGCAGCAGCTCCTCGGCGTCCTCCACGGTGATGTCACCGCGCCCGATCAGCTCCTCGGTGTAGAGCTTCCGGACCGACCGCTTCGAGTCGATGATCTTGTACATCTCCGGGTTGGACATCGACGGGTCGTCGCCCTCGTTGTGCCCGCGCCGGCGGTAGCAGACCATGTCGATCACGACGTCCTTGTTGAACGCCTGCCGGTACTCGAAGGCGAGCCGGGCCACCCGGACCACGGCCTCCGGGTCGTCGCCGTTCACGTGGAAGATCGGCGCCTGGATCATCCGGGCCACGTCGGTGCTGTAGAGGCTGGACCGGCTGTACTCCGGGGCGGTGGTGAAACCGACCTGGTTGTTGACCACCACGTGCACGGTGCCGCCGGTGCGGTAGCCGCGCAGCTGGGACAGGTTGAGCGTCTCGGCGACCACGCCCTGGCCGGCGAAGGCGGCGTCGCCGTGCACCGCCAGCGGCAGCACGGTGTAGCCCTCCAGCTTGAGGTCGATCCGGTCCTGCTTGGCCCGGACGATGCCCTCCAGCACCGGGTCGACGGCCTCCAGGTGCGACGGGTTCGCCACGACCGACACCTTGACCGCGTGCTCGCCGTCCGGGGTGGTGAACTTGCCGTTCTGGCCGAGGTGGTACTTCACGTCGCCCGAGCCCTGCGTGGAGCGCGGGTCGAGGTGCCCCTCGAACTCGGAGAAGATCTTCTCGTACGGCTTGCCGACGATGTTGGCCAGCACGTTGAGCCGGCCCCGGTGGGCCATGCCGATGACGACCTCGTCCAGCCCCGCCTCGGCGGAGGACTCCAGCACCTCGCCGAGCAGCGGGATCAGCGACTCGCCGCCCTCCAGCGAGAAACGCTTCTGGCCGACGTACTTGGTCTGCAGGAAGGTCTCGAACGCCTCGGCGGCGTTGAGCCGGTTGAGCACGTGCTTCTGCTCGTCGGTGCTGGGCTTCTCGTACTTGCGCTCGACCCGCTCCTGGATCCAGCGCCGCTCCTCCGGGTCCTGGATGTGCATGTACTCGATGCCGACCCGGCGGCAGTAGGAGTCACGCAGCACGCCGAGAATCGAGCGCAGCTTCATCCGCTGCTGGCCGGCGAAGCCGTTGACCGGGAAGACCCGGTCGAGGTCCCACAGCGTCAGCCCGTGCTGGAGCACGTCCAGGTCGGGGTGCTTGCGGATCTTGAACTCGAGCGGGTCGGTGTCGGCCATCAGGTGGCCACGCACCCGGTACGCGTGGATCAGCTCGTGCACCCGCGCGGTCTTGTTGATCTGGCCCTCGCTGTCGACGGCCACGTCGCGCATCCAGCGCACCGGCTCGTACGGGATCCGCAGCGAGGTGAAGATCTCGTCGTAGAAGCCGCGCTCGCCGAGCATCAGCTCGTGCATCACCTTGAGGAACTCGCCGGACTGCGCGCCCTGGATGATCCGGTGGTCGTAGGTGCTGGTCAGCGTGATGACCTTGCTGACCGCGTTCTCGGCCAGGGTGGCCTCGCTCATGCCCTGGTAGGGCGCCGGGTATTCCATCGCGCCGACGCCGATGATGGCGCTCTGGCCCTGCATCAGGCGCGGGATCGAGTGCACCGTGCCGATGCCGCCCGGGTTGGTCAGCGAGATGGTGGTGCCGGAGTAGTCCTCCATGGTCAGCTCGTTGCGGCGGGCGCGCCGGACCACGTCCTCGTACGCCTGCCAGAACTGCCGGAAGTCCATCTGCTCGCAGGCCTTGATGGACGGCACGACCAGGTTGCGGGAGCCGTCCGGCTTGACCAGGTCGATGGCGATGCCCAGGTTGACGTGCTCCGGGCGGACCATCGCCGGCTTGCCGTCGACCTCGGCGAAGGAGTTGTTCATCTCCGGATGCTCGACCAGCGCCCGGACCATCGCGTACCCGATCAGGTGGGTGAAGCTGACCTTGCCGCCGCGGCCGCGGGCCAGGTGGTTGTTGATCACGATGCGGTTGTCGACCAGCAGCTTGGCCGGGACCGCGCGCACGCTGGTGGCGGTGGGGACGGAGAGCGAGGCGTCCATGTTCTGGACGATCTTGGCGGCCACGCCGCGCAGCGGGGTGGTGCCGGCGGCGCTCGCGGTCGGCGCCTTCGCGGCCGGCTTGGCCGGGGCGGCCTTCTTCGCTGGGGCCGGCTCGGGCGCCTTCGCCGCCGGCTTGGCGGCGGGCTTGGCGGCCGGCTTGGCCGGAGCGGCGGGGGCGGCCTTGGCGGGGGCGGGCTGCTCGGTGACCGTGGCGGCGGCCTCCTGCTGCTCCGCGGGCTCGGGCTTGGCGGCCGGCTTGGCCGGCGCCTCCGGGCGCGGTGTGGCGGCGCCCGGTGCCGGCCGGTAGTCGGCGAAGAAGTCGTGCCAGGCCGAATCGACGCTCGAGGGGTCGGCGAGGTAGCGCTGGTACATCTCCTCGACGATCCACTCGTTCGGGCCGAAACCCGCCAGTGGGTTCTCCTGCGATGTCTGCTGGGTCGACACGGCCGCTAATCGCCTCTTTCACGCGGTTGTGAATGTCACGCGGTGGCTCCCGTGCCCGCTTCGCCGGGGCACGGAAGACGGATCCCAGGCTACGCCGTGCGATTGCCGCAGGCATTCTCGCCTCCGGCTGGTGGCCCGTTTCACAGAAGATGCCAGAAGTTCGGCAAACGCTGCGTGATTCGGCGACTCCTGCTAGACGACGGCGGCCCCGGCCGGTGACACGGGGTCACCGGCCGGGGCCGGGGTGCGTGGCGACTCAGGAGATGTCGCGCCGGCGGATCGTCAGCACGCCGATCGCGCCGGTCACCACCGCGTACCCGATGAGCACCGCGGCGCCCGCCCACCGGGGCGGGTTGCCGGGGATCTCGGCGCCGCTGACCATCAGGCCGGAGGCCAGCGACGGCACCAGCAGCTGGAGCTGGTTGATCCAGTCGCCGAACCGCTGCGCGAGCAGGCCGATGGCGATGGCCGCGCCGATGGTGCCACCCAGGTAGAGCAGGATGCCGGTCACGGTGGCGCCGATCTGGCTCCGGATCAGCACGCCGAGCCCGACGCCGAGCACCGACCAGAGCAGGTAGGCCAGCCCGTTGAGGGCCACCGCGCGCCAGACCGCCCCGCTGCCGAACTGCGCGCCGACGTCCGTGGCGTTCAGGATCAGCGGCGCGAAGATCAGGTTGAGCACCGTGGTGCCGATCCAGAACAGCAGCGCCAGCACGCCGGCGGCGGCCAGCTTGGCCAGCATCACCGCGGTGCGGTGCGGCGCGGTGAGGAACGTGGTGGTCACCGTCTGGTGGAAGAACTCGCTGGTCACCACCACGATGCCGAGCAGCATCACGATGAGCAGCCCGAAGAACTGCCCGTTGGTGTAGAGGTTGGCCGCGATGCTGTCGGCGCTGGAGACCGCCTGCACCTGGTCGGCCTGGTCGGCCGGCACGTCGCCGACGTTGCCGCTGGTCAGCGCGTCGGTCTGCAGCCAGTTGAAGAGCAGCGAGAGCCCCCACAGCGGCACGCTGATCAGCGCGAAGATCCACCAGGTGCTGGTGGTGCGGATCTTGAGCAGTTCGGATCGGACCAGCGTCATCGGATCTCCGCCTTTCCGGCCGTCAGCTCCAGGAAGACCCCTTCGAGGTCGGGGCGCTCGGTGGTCAGCTCGTGCAGCTCCACCTTTGCCGCCAGCGCGACGCGGCCCACGGTCGGCGCGTCCACGCCACCGACCAGGAGCGCGCCGTGCGGGTCGGCGTCGACCGTGGCGGACTGCTCGCGCAGCGCCGCGGCCAGCTCGTCCGCCTGCGGGGTGCGCACCCGCACCCGGGCGCCGTGCGTCATCGAGCCCATCACCTGCTCGACCGGACCCTGCCGGACCAGCTTGCCGGCCGCGATGATCACCACGTCGTCGGCGAGCAGCTGCATCTCGGAGAGCAGGTGGCTGGAGACCAGCACGGTACGACCCTCGGCGGCCAGCCCCTTGAGGAAGCCGCGCATCCAGCGGATGCCCTCCGGGTCGAGGCCGTTGGCCGGCTCGTCCAGGATCAGCACCTGCGGGTTGCCGAGCATCGCGGCGGCGATCCCGAGCCGCTGCTTCATGCCCAGCGAGTAGCCCTTGAACTTGCGCTTCGCCGCCGGGGAGAGCCCGACCAGGGCGAGCGCCTCGTCCGCCCGCTCCTTCGGCAGCCCGGCCGCCGCGCAGATCACCCGCAGGTGGTTGATGCCGGTGCGGCCCTTGTGCGCGCTGGACGCCTCCAGCACCGCGCCCACCGTGCGCAGCGGGTCGGTCAGGTCGGCGTACCGGTGGCCGCCGATGGTGGCCGTGCCGGCGGTCGGCGTGACCAGGTTGAGCAACATGCGCAGGGTGGTCGTCTTACCGGCGCCGTTCGGGCCGAGGAAGCCGGTGACCCGGCCCGGCTCGACGGTGAACGACAGGTTGTCGACCGCCCGGACGTTCTTGTATTGCTTGGTCAGGCCGGACACGATGATCTGGCCGGTCGCGGCACTGGGGCGTGGCTGCCCGTCGGACATCATTCTCCTCTCCTGCCCCGGCGCGCTGGACGCACGCCGGTGGGGGCGCCGTTGCGGGGGCGCCCCGCACAGCCTTCCAACCCGGCGCAAGGGGGTCAATCAGGCGGGATGCGTACGCGCCGTCCTCCTCAGGGAGGAGATCAGCCCGCCGGCACCGCGACCCAGGTGGCACGGGCCCGGCCGAGCAGGGTGCCGTCCGGCCCGTACAGGCTGCTGTGCACCTCGGCCTTCCGCCCCTCGCCGCCCACCGCGAGGCCGGTCACCACGCACTCGTCGCCGGGCCCCGGCAGCGCGGTGACCTGCGCGGCGATCCGCCCCAACACGTACGGGCGGCCGGCGGAGAGCACCGCCCAGCCGCCCGGGCAGTCGAGCGCCGCCCAGACCGTCGCCGGCACCACCTCGGCCGGCGCGCGGAACGGCGCGGCGGTCCGCCCGTCGGGCAGCCGGCCGGGGAAGATCCGCAGCCCGTCCGGGCGCGTCGGCCCGCAGACGTAGCAGCCGGGGAACGGGTGGTCCACCAGACCGGGGTACGCCCGCGCGGCCTGCTCGGCCGTCGCCCGGTCCACCGGCGGCACGACCGCGTCGACCGGCTCGACCCGGCGTACCTGGGCGACCAGCCGGCCCTCCGGGTCGCGCACCTCGCCGTCGCCGGCGGTCAGTGGGGTGTCCAGCGGCGGCGGCCGGCGCAGGGTGACCTCCACCGGCCCCCGGTCGTCGATCAGCGCGGCGAAGATCCCGGCGCTCCAGCCGCCGTTGCCCGAGCCGTCCGGTCCGTGGAAGCGGGCCTCGACGAGCATGTGCACCTCCGGGTTCCGTGCGCCGCCGGCGCCGTCGTCGGCGGTCGCCCGGCAGCCTCGCACACCCGCCGTCACCGGTTCGCGCACGCCGCCGCCGACGGGCGTTCACCGGATCGACATCCCTCACCCCGGGGGCGGCAACCCGGGGCCCTTACACAGGACCCATGGCCGTTCTGCACGCCGCTGGCGCACCGCTCACGACCAGCGGTTACACCCTGCTGATCGCCGACGACCCGACCCTGGTCGCGGCCGCGCAACGCCTGCGCCACGAGGTGTTCGCCGGCGAACTCGGCGCCACCCTGCCGCCGGGGTCCGCCGGGCTCGACGCCGACGAGTTCGACGCCCACTGCGACCACCTGGTGGTGCTCCGCGAGGGCACCGGGGAGGTGGTCGGCACCTACCGGCTGCTGCCGCCCGGACGCACCGACCGGCGGTACGCCGACGGCGAGTTCGACCTGGCCCCGCTGGCCCCGCTCCGCGACGACCTGGTCGAGGCGGGGCGCTCCTGCGTGCACCCGGACCACCGCACCGGGGCGGTGATCAACCTGATGTGGGCCGGGATCTGCCGCTACCTGCACCTGCGTGGCTCGCGCTGGCTCGGCGGCTGCGCCTCGGTGCCGGTCGCCGACGGCGGGACCGCCGCCGCCGAGGTGTGGGCGCGGGTGCGGGCGCGGCACCTCGCCCCGCCGCCGCTGCGGGTCACCCCGCGCCGGCCCTGGCTCGCCGAGGCGCCGGCGGCGGTCGACCCCGCCACGCTCACCCCCGCCGAACGCCGCGCGCTCGTGCCGCCGCTGCTCCGCGGCTACCTGCGGCTCGGCGCGTGGGTCGGTGGCGAGCCCGCGTACGACCCGGACTTCGGCTGCGCCGACTTCTACGTGCTCTTCTCGCTGGACCGGATGAATCCGCGCTACCTGAAGCACTTCCTCGGCGAGGTCGGCTCGTGACCGGCGAGGGGCTCTGGCGGCCCGCCTCGGGCTGCGGGCCGGACTGCCTGCCGCCGCCCGCCGCGCCGGACGTGTCCTGGGCGTGCCGGGTCGGGCGGCTGCTCGGCGTACTCGGGATGGTGCTGGCCGGGGCCGGCCTGGCGGCGGTGCTGCCGTTGCTGCCGGCGGCCGACCGGCAGGCGGCGCTGCGACGCTGGGCCCGGGGAACGCTGCGCGCCCTCGGCGTCCGGCTGACGGTCCGGGGCCGGCCGCCGCGCCGCCGCGCGCTGCTGGTCGCCAACCACGTCTCCTGGCTGGACATCCTCGCGGTGCTCGCCGTCGCGCCGGCCCGGATGCTGGCCAAGCGCGAGGTCCGGGGCTGGCCGCTGGTCGGCGCGCTGGCCGCCGCGGCGGGTACGGTCTTCGTGGACCGGTCCCGACCGCGCGAGCTGCCGGCCACGGTCGCCCGGGTGGCCGGGGCGCTGCGCGCCGGGCACCCGGTGGCGGTGTTCCCGGAGGGCACGACCTGGTGCGGCACGGCGACGGACTGCCGCCCCGCCCGGGGCTTCCGACCGGCGATGTTCGAGGCCGCGGTCGCCGCCGGGGCGCCCGTGGTGCCGCTCGGCCTCGCCTACCGGCACGCCGGCGACCCGAGCACGCTGCCCGCGTTCCTGGGCGAGGAGACGCTCTGGGCGTCGGTGCGCCGGGTGCTGGCGGCCCGGGACCTGACCGTGGCGGTGACGGTGACGGCCGCCCTGCACCCGGCCGACGGGGCGGACCGGCGGTTGCTGGCCCGAGCCGCCGAGGCCGCCGTCCACCCGGCGCCGACCACCCGGACCCGGGTGACCCGTCCCGCCCCCGTGCTCGGTGGCCCGACCGGGTATCCGCTCTTGTCGGCACCCCGGTCCCGCTCCCTCATCGATGTCGTGTCCCGGGCCGACGTTTCGTCCTCCCCGGGCGTCGTGCCGTCGCCGTCGCCGTCGGGCGTGGCCGGGCCGGACCTCGACCTGGTCGCCTGACCACCCCGCCGCCGCGTCACCGCACCGCACCGCACCGCCCCGCCCCGCCCCGCGCCCGCCCTCCCGCCGACAGCGGTTCGGGCTTCACCCCCCCCGGAACCCTTCCACCCAAAGGGATCGATCTTCCACCTCTCAGAACGTCCGCAGATCTTGGTACGAAACGGCCCCTATGAGGGCCCTCTCGTACCAAGATCTCGGCGTCCTCAGCGTGAGCGGAGCCTCGCGGCCCCGGACGGTGGACGGCTGGGGCCGGCCTCGGGCTGACGCTCCGGGCCTCCCGGTGCGGGGACTCGTCCCGTTGATCAAGGAGTTTGCGTCGGCGGTCCTGCCGGACGTCGACGCGAACTCCTTGGTCAACGGGGGAAGGGTGAGGGGAGACGCGATACGGTCGCGATAGGGACTTGTTCAGTCGCGATGTATCGCGTTATGGTTCTGTCGTCATCGGGCGTGCCGGGGCGGCGCGCGACGAGGGGAGGAACCATGGCCAGCTGGACGGTCGACAGCCCGCAGCGGCTCACCCTGGACGAGCCGGTCACCCGGCTCGAGGTCCGGCTGGTCAGCGGCCGGCTCAACGTGGTGGCCACCGACGGCCCGGCCCGGGTCGACGTCACCCGGATCAGCCGCCGCCCACTCGTGGTCGAGCTGCGCGACGGCCGGTTGACCGTCCGGCACGAGCGGACCACCCGCTGGCCGGGCGTGCTCTGGTGGCTGGGGCAGCTCCGCCGCCGCTACCGCGCCGAGGTGTCCGTGGCGGTGCCGGCCGAGGCGCTTGCCGACCTGCACCTGGTCGACGGCGCGCTGGTCGCCTCCGGACTGCGTCGCGACACCCGGGTCGACGTCACCTCCGGCCAGGTCACCCTGATGGGGCTGCGCGGCCGCACCACCGCCAAGGTCGTCTCCGGCCCCGTCGAGGCGCTCGGCATCGGCGGTGACCTCGACCTGGAGACGGTCTCCGGCGAGCTGATCCTGGCCGACAGCGCACCCGAGCGGGTCCGCGCCCACGCGGTGTCCGGCTCGATCACCTGCGACCTGGACAACCCGCGCGGCAGTGAGATCCGGCTCAGCGCCATCTCCGGCAGCATCACCGTGCGGGTCCGCGAGGACAGCGACCTCAGCGTGCACCTGCACACCACCTCCGGCCGGATCACCAGCGGCTTCCCGCAGATCTGCGGCGGCCAGCACGGCTTCGGCGCGGTCAAGGACAGCCACGGGGTGCTCGGCGGGGGCGCCGGTAAGCTCTGGGCGTCCGCGACGTCCGGCAGCATCGCGCTGCTGGCCCGCCCGGTCGCGGACGCCGACGACGTGGAGGACCTGCCGTGACCGCCGTGTTCAGTCACGGGCGGCTCCGGCTCTACCTGCTCAAGCTCCTCGACGACGGGCCCAAGCACGGCTACGAGCTGATCCGCCTGCTGGAGGAGCGCTTCCTCGGCCTCTACGCGCCCAGCGCCGGCACCATCTATCCCCGGCTCCAGCGGCTGGAGGTGGAGGGTCTGGTGACCCACACCGCCGTGGGTGGGCGCAAGGTCTACGAGATCACCGACGCGGGCCGGGCCGAGCTGCGGCAGCGGGCCGACGAGCTGGCCACGCTGGAGGCCGACATCAGCGCCTCCGTCGAGGACCTCTCGGCGCTCGCCGGCGAGATCCGCACCGAGGTACGCGGTTCGGTGCGCGACCTGAAGCGGGAGCTGCGCGAGGTGGCCCGGCAGACCCGGCAGGGCCGCTGGACACCGCCGCCCCCGCCCCCGCGCCCGGGCGGCAGCGGGAGCCCACCCGGCCCGGCCGAGTCGCCGTTGCTCGCCGAGTTCGACAGGCGGCTGGCCGCGTTCACGGTCGAGGTGGGCGCCCTGGTCCGGGCCGGGCGGCTCAGCGACAACCAGCTCCGCACCGCGATCCGGGTGCTCGACGGCGCGCTCGACGGGCTGCGACGACTGCTCCGCTGAGCTCACAGGTTGTTTCCAGGTGGCGCCCAGCGCGACCGCAGCCGGAGCACGGATGATGGGAGCCATGGCGGCTACCCAGACCGAGGCCCGACTGCTCGTCGTCGAGGACGATCCCAACATCCTCGAACTGCTCTCCGCGAGCCTGCGCTTCGCCGGCTTCGACGTGGCGACGGCGACCAGCGGCAGCGCCGCGCTGCACGCCGCCAAGGACCACCGGCCCGACCTGGTCGTACTCGACGTGATGCTGCCCGACCTGGACGGCTTCGAGGTCATCCGGATGCTCCGCGAGGGCGGCACGCGTACCCCGGTGGTGTTCCTGACCGCGCGCGACGCCACCGACGACAAGATCCGTGGGCTGACCCTGGGCGGCGACGACTACGTCACCAAGCCGTTCAGCCTGGAGGAGTTGACCGCCCGGATCCGGGCCGTGCTGCGGCGCACCGCGACCGGCGAGCACGCGCCGTCCCGGCTCACCTTCGCCGACCTGGAGCTGGACGAGGAGACGCACGAGGTGCACCGGGCCGGCCAGCGGGTGCAGCTGTCGCCGACCGAGTTCAAGCTGCTGCGCTACCTGATGCTCAACGCCAACCGGGTGCTCAGCAAGGCGCAGATCCTCGACCACGTCTGGAACTACGACTTCCGCGGTGACGACAACATCGTCGAGTCCTACATCTCCTACCTGCGGCGCAAGGTCGACAACACCCAGCCCCGGCTGATCCACACCCTGCGCGGGGTGGGTTACGTGCTCCGCAAGCCGGCGGCGTGAGCGCCGTCCACGACGCGAAGGGCTGGCTGCGCGGGATCCCGCTCCGGCTCAAGCTGGTCACCGCCGTGCTGGCACTGGTCGGCGGGGCACTGCTGGTCATCAGCGTCTCCACCGCGTACTTCCTGCACGACTATCTGGTGGGCCGGATCGACGGCGAGTTGGACGACCAGCTCGACCGCGGTGTGACGGTCAGCCAGGAGAACCTGAGCACGCTTCCGACCGACTACCTGGTCGCGCAGTGGAACAGCACCGTCCGGCAGGGCAAGGTGGCACGCGACCGCGCGCTCGACGACCAGGACCTGCCGGCGGGCATCGGCCAGCAGAGCTGGTACGACGAGCACGCCAACGGGGAAGCGTTCACCGACGACGGCGCCGACAAGCGGGTCCGGTGGCGGTTGATGGTGCGGCAGGACGGCGAGGACTCGTACCGGGTGGTCGGCCAGAACCTCGACGACGTCGATCTCTCCGTCCGGCAGCTGCTCTGGATAGACCTGCTGGTCGGTGGAGCGGTGATGATCATCCTGGCGTCGGTGGGCGCGGGCATCGTGCGGACCAGCCTGAAGCCGCTGGTGGAGATCGAGCGGACCGCGGCGGCCATCGCCGGCGGCGACCTGACCCGGCGGGTGCCCGACCCGGAGGAGGGGCGGGCCTGCCCGACCTCCGAGCTGGGCCGGCTCTCCCGGGCATTGAACGCGATGCTGGCCCAGATCGAGGCCGCGTTCACCGCGCGGGCCGCCTCCGAGGCGGCGGCGCGCAGCGCCGAGATGGGCGCCCGGGACGCGGCCGCCTCGGCGCAGGCGTCGGAGGGGCGGGCCCGCCGCTCCGAGGAGCGGATGCGGCAGTTCATCGCCGACGCCTCGCACGAGCTGCGTACCCCGCTGACCACCATCCGGGGCTTCGCCGAGCTGTACCGGCAGGGCGCGGCGCGGGAGCCGGAGCAGACCGCGGACCTGCTGCGCCGGATCGAGGACGAGGCGTCCCGGATGGGGTTGCTGGTCGAGGACCTGCTGCTGCTGGCCCGGATGGACCGGGAGCGGCCGATCGCGCTGGCCCCGGTGGAGCTGCCGGTGCTGGCCTCGGACGCGGTGGAGGCGGCCCGGGTGGTGGACCCGGACCGGCGCATCGAGCTGGAGCGGGAACCGGGTTCCGGCCCGCTGGTGGTGCTCGGCGACGACGCCCGGCTGCGTCAGGTGATCGGCAACCTGATGACCAACGCGCTCACCCACACGCCGTCGGACGCCGCGGTGACGCTGCGGCTGCGGGCGGAAACCGGCAACGTCGCCGTGGTGGAGGTCGCGGACACCGGGCCCGGCCTGACCCCGGAGCAGGCCGAACGGGTCTTCGAGCGGTTCTACCGGGTGGACGCCGCCCGGACCCGGCGGGCCGGCGGGCCGACCAGCACCGGGCTCGGCCTGGCGATCGTCGCCGCGCTGGTGGCGGCGCACCACGGCACGGTCGAGGCGGCCGAGACGCCGGGCGGGGGCGCCACGTTCCGGGTGAAGCTGCCGCTGCTGCCGGAGTCGCCGGAGCCGGGCGAGTGACTTACAGAAAACATTCAGGCGGATTCCAGGCTGGTGACAGTGCCACGGGGAAAGCTGGTGTCATGACCGAGCACGAGACCGATCCGCAGCGGTCGCCGGCCCCCGCCGACGCCGAGCCGTCGCACCACACCGCCGAGCTGCCCCGCGTCGAGAGCGGGACGTCGGACTCCACCACCACTACCCCGGCCGCCGCGCCGGTTCCGGCCGACTCCCCGGCCGCCGGAACCGTCGCCCACGCCGGCTCTCCCGACACGCCGACTCCGTCGGGGTGGGCGACCCGGCCCGGCCCGGACGCGCCGGTCGCCTCCGGTGTCCAGGCCGACCCGGCCGCCCACGGCGGGCAGCCTGCCCACGCCGGCTCGCCGGGCCACCCGTACGGGCCGTCCACCGCGACGCCGTCCGCCCCGCCGTACCCGGTCTCCGGGCAGTCGCAGCAGACCTACCCGTGGTACGGGGGCCAGCACCAGGGCGGTTGGGCGCAGCAGGGCGGCGCCGGCTACCCGTCGTCGCCGCACTCCGCCGGCCCGGTGCCGACCTACCAGGCCCAGCCGCACCAGCAGTACCCGCACCAGGCCGGGCAGCCGGTCCCGCCGTGGGGCCCGCAGCAGCCGGCGCGGCCGAGCCGGGCCGGCAAGTTCGTCGGCGCGGGCGCGCTGGCGCTGGCCCTGATGCTCGGTTCGGGCGTGGCCGGCGGCGCGCTGGCCCTCGCGCTCGACGACGGCGGCGGCGTCACCCGCACCTACTCCGCCGCCCCGGTGATCAACAGCGCCGACCTGCCCAAGATCGCGGCTGCGGTCCAGGACAGCATCGTCACGATCATGACGAACAGCGGTGAGGGCTCCGGGGTGATCCTCAGCGCCGACGGGTACGTGCTGACCAACAACCACGTGGTCGCCTCCGCCGGCGGGGACACCGTCAAGGTGGTCTTCGCCGACGGCAAGACCGCCTCGGCGAAGATCGTCGGGACCGACCCGAAGACCGACCTCGCGGTGGTCCAGGCCAGCGGCGTGAGCAACCTGAAGGCGGCGAAGTTCGGCGACAGCGACGCCATGCAGGTCGGCGACCAGGTGCTCGCCCTGGGCAGCCCGCTCGGCCTCCAGGGCTCGGTGACCGCCGGCATCCTGAGCGCCCGCGACCGCACCATCGCCGCAGGTGAGGGCGGCCAGCAGCAGAACCCGCAGCAGGGCGCCAGCTCGATCTCCGGGCTGCTGCAGACCGACGCGCCGATCAACCCGGGCAACTCCGGCGGCGCGCTGGTCAACACCCGGGGCGAGGTGATCGGGATCAACACCGCGATCGCCACCGCCGGGCAGGGCAGCAACGGCAACATCGGCGTCGGCTTCGCCATCCCGAGCAACAAGGCCAAGGACGTGGCCGAGAAGCTCCAGCGGGGCGAGAAGGTCAGCCACCCCTCGCTCGGGGTCAGCGTGAACGCCGCCGAGGACGGCGGCGCCCTGGTCGCCGCCGTCACGCCCGGCAGCGCCGCCGAGAAGGCGGGGCTCCAGCGGGGCGACGTGATCACCAAGTTCGGCGACACGGTGGTCAACGACTCCAACGATCTGGTCGGCGCCGTGCAGGCCGGCAAGGTCGGTGACCGGGTCGAGGTCCAGTACAAGCGAAACGGATCGGCCGAGACGGCAACCGTGACGCTCGCCGAGACGTCATAGTCCGTAACACCTGCCTCCCTCCCGGGCGGCGGGTGACGGAGCCAAGGGGGTTGGCTCCGTCACCCGCCGCCCTTTTTCGTGCCTCACCCGGTCCGGGTGACCCGGGCTCACCCCCACCGGCGGCACCCTCGGGGCATGACCACCACCGTCGCCGCGCGCACCGACCAGGAGATCCAGCGGGACGTCCTCGCCGAGCTGGACTGGGACGCGCAGACCCGGCCCACCGAGATCGGCGTGACCGTCGCCGAGGGCGTGGTCACGCTCACCGGCCAGGTGGACAGCTACGCCCGGCGCTGGGCGGCCGAGCGCTGCGCGCACCGGGTACGCGGGGTGCGTGCCGTCGCCAGCGAGCTCGACGTCGACCTGCCCGTGGCGGACCGGCGTACCGACGCCGACATCGCGATCGCGGCCAGCCGGGCGCTGGAGTGGGACAGCTTCGTGCCGGCCGAGCGGCTGGACGTGACCGTCGCCGACGGCTGGGTCATGCTCCGCGGCGAGGTGGAGTACGGCTTCCAGCGTCGGACCGCCGAACGCGAGCTGCGCCGGCTGCGGGGCGTACGCGGGGTGACCAACCTGGTCGAGGTGCGCCCGCCGACTCCGCCCAGCGACGAGCAGAACCGCCGTGACCTGCGCCGCCTGCTCGTCCGGCGCACCGGGACCGAACGCGTCGACGCCCGGGTCGAGGGCGACACCGTGGTGCTCGCCGGCGTGGTGCGCGCCTGGTGGCAGCGGGAGGAGGCGGAACGGGCGGCCTGGGCCCTGCCCGGCGTACGGGAGGTGCACGTCGGGATCGTGGTGACCGACTGAACGTCGACCGCCCGCCGTCGACGTCGGCCGATGGCCGGCCGCGCCGCCGTTTAGCGCCGGTCGGGTCGGGAACCCGCCGCCGATCGGGTACGCCGGGGACCAACGGGGAGGGCTCGTGGCCGTGAACCAGCCGGACCGCGCGTGGACCGGACCTCTCCGGATCGCGATGGTGGTGCCGCCGTGGCTCTCGGTGCCGCCGCCCGGGTACGGCGGGCTGGAGACGCTGGTGGCCGGGCTGGTCGACGCGCTGATCGACCGGGGGCACGCGGTGACGTTGTTCGGCGCGGGCACGGAGCACGGCACGAACGCCCGTTTCGTCTCCACCTGCGCGGAGTTGCAGTACGACCGGCTCGGCGAGTCGCTGCCCGAGCTGGCCCACCTGGCCCACGTCGACCGCCTGGTGGACCCGGCCGACTTCGACCTGGTGCACGACCACACCACCATCGGCCCGATGGTGGCCGGCCGCCGCCGCGTCCCCACCGTGGCCACGGTGCACGGCAACCCGGTCGGCGAGTACGGCACGGTGCTCAGCAACACCGACCGGGGCGTGGGCCTGATCGCGATCTCGCACGCCCAGCGTCGGGCCAACCCGGGCCTGCCGTGGGTCGGCACGGTGCACAACGCGATGCCGCTGCGGGACATCCCGCGCAAGCGGTCGCCGGGGGCCGGGCCGGTGCTCTGGCTCGCCCGGTTCAGCCCGGACAAGGGCCCGGACGTGGCGATCCGGGCCTGCCGCGCGGCCGGGCTGCCGCTCACCCTGGCCGGCAAGTGCCACGAGCCGGCCGAGCGTCGCTACCTGGAACAGGTGGTCGAGCCGATGCTGGACTCCGACGTCACGCTGGTGGTGAACGCGGAGCGCGAGGCCACGCTCCGGCTGCTGCTCGACGCCCGCTGCCTGATCATGCCGATCCAGTGGGCGGAGCCGTTCGGCATGGTGATGGTGGAGGCGATGGCGACCGGTACGCCGGTGGTCGCGCTGGGCCGGGGCGCGGTGCCGGAACTGGTCCGACCGGGCGTCACCGGGCTGGTCTGCGACCACGCCGACGAGCTGCCGGCGGCCCTGCGGGCGGCAGCCGACTTGGACCCGGCGGACTGCATCGCGCACGTCGCGGAGAACTTCTCGGTGGAACGGATGGCCGCCGACCACGAGGCGGTGTACCGGGGCTTCCTGGCCGCGCGGGCCACCACGGACCGCCCGCGCGCGGTCACCCCGGTCGTCGCCGGCTGACCGGTCAGGTCGGCCCGGCCAACAGCCGCGCGGCGGCGGCGTCGAGCTGCCGCGCGTACCCGGGACTGATGCTGCCCTCACGCCGGCGCTCGGCGATCTTGCCGCGGAGCCGGTCCACGGCGGCGGTCACCTCGCCCTCGTCGGCGGCGATCGCGTTGCGCAGCAGGTTGCGCAGGTCGACGCCGACGTCGTCGCGGATCTGCCCCTCCGCCAGCCCGGCCGCGATCAGCCCGTCGACCCGTTCGGCCGCGTCGGCCGGGTCGGCGGCCGGAGCGGTCGGCCCGACGGTGGCGGCCGGCGGCGTCGGCTCGGTGGACGGGGTGCCGGCCGTCTCCTCCGGCGCGGTGGACGGCACCCGCACCGGCGCGGTGGTCGGCAGCACCCCGGGCTGGCTCGGCCGGTCCGGGGTGAGCGCGGGCACCAGCAGCGCGGCGGCGGCGACCACCGCCACGCCGGCCCCCGCCCACGCGAGCGCGCGTCGCCGGTCCGGCGCGGGACCCGGCGTCGCCGCGGTCGCCGTCGTCGCGTGCGGGGGAGCGGGCAGCGCGGGCAGGGTCATCGTCGGTGCCAGCATGGTGGCGGCCTGCGGGTCGGCGGGCAGCAGCTGGTCGCGGAGCACGGCCGCCACCCGGTGCGCGGTCGGCCGGCGGCGCGGGTCCCGGTCCAGGCAGCGCAGGCAGATCTCCGCGACCGGCCGGGGCAGCCCCGGCACGCCGTCCAGGGTGGGCGCCGGGCTGTCCGCCAGCGCGGCGCTCAGCTGCTCCCAGGTGTCCGCCGGGTACGGCGGCTGGCCGGTCAGCGTCTCGAACAGCAGCACGCCCAGCGAGTAGACGTCGGTGGCCGGCTGGGCCGGGGCGCCGTCCAGCCGCTCCGGCGCCACGTACGCCGGGGTGCCGAACGTGCCGCCGTCCTCGTCCTCGTCCGGCGCGCCGACCCGGGTGGCGATGCCGAAGTCGAGCACCTTGGCGCCGTTGCCGGTCATCATCACGTTCGCCGGGGTGACGTCCCGGTGCACGATGCCGAGCCGGTGCGCCGCGGCGAGCGCCTCGGCCACCTGGGCGCCCGTCTCCACCGCCGTCGGCCAGGGCAACGGCCCCTCGGTCAGCCGGTGCTCCAGCTCCTCGCCGCTGAGCAGCTCCATCACCACGAACGAGGTGATCGAGCCGTCCGGGGCCACCGTCTCGCCGTAGTCGTGCACGGCGGTGACGTGCGGGTGGTCGAGCTGGGCGGCGGAGCGGGCCTCCTCGCGCACCATGTCCCGGAACCGGGCGTCCGCGGCGAGCGAGGGGGCGAGGACCTTGACCGCGACCACCCGGTCGAGCACCTCGTCGCGGGCGCGCCAGATCACCGACATGCCGCCGGCGCCGATCCGGTCGATGAGCCGGTACCGCCGGGCCAGCAGACGGCCGGCCTGCAGTGTCGCCATCACCTCGCACCTGCCTGGGCTCGGGAGCGCTACCAGGTTGCGGGAATGTGTCCGACCTGTCAACGGCCGTCCGATCCCGGATCGCGGCCCGCGCGCCGCCGCTGACCGTCCGTGACGACCGTGGTCGGCCCCGCCGCCACCGACGGGCCGGGCTGTGGGCCGCGTGCCAGGATGAACGGCATGGCAGGTGGTCCGGTGGCGTTCGTGCTCGGCGGCGGGGGAGTGCTCGGCGCCGTCGAGGTGGGCATGCTGCGGGCCCTGTTCCGCCACCGAATCCGACCCGACCTGGTGCTCGGCACCTCGATCGGCGCGGTCAACGGCGCGCTGGTGGCCGCCGACCCGACCGAGGCGGTGACCGACCGGCTGGTCCGCCTCTGGGCATCCCCGGAGGCCAGCGAGGTGTACGGCGACTCGGTCGCCCGGCAGCTGCGCCGCTTCGCCGCGCGCACCCACCTGCACTCGCCCCGCCCGCTGCGCCGCCTGCTGGAGAGCGAGCTGGGCGAGGGCACCACGTTCGCCGACCTGGCCGTGCCGTTCCGCTGCTGCGCCGCGAACATCGAGCGCGCCGCCGAGCACTGGTTCAGTGAGGGCCCGCTGGTGCCGGCCGTGCTCGCGTCCGCCTCGGTGCCGGGGCTGCTGCCACCCACCCAGATCGCCGGGCAGCACTACATCGACGGTGGGGTGGTCAACTCGATCCCGGTCGGCGAGGCGGTGGCCGCCGGCGCGACGCAGATCTTCGTGCTCCAGGTGGGCCGGATCGACCGCGAGCTGAGCCCGCCGCGCCGGCCCTGGGAGATCGCCCAGGTCGCGTTCGAGATCGCCCGCCGGCACCGGTTCGCCCGCGAGATGGCGGCGCTGCCCGACGGCGTCGCGGTGCACGTGCTGCCGACCGGCGGTCTGGACCCGCGCGACGACAGCCCGTGGGCGTACCGGGACATGGCGGCCGTGGGGCGGCGGATCAGCCGGGCGTACACCGCCTCGCGCCGCTACCTGGACACCGCGCTGGAGCGTTGATGCCGCTGCCACCCCGCTGGCTACGCCGGTTGCTGCTCGCACCCGGCGTGGTGCTGCTCGCCGTCGCCGTGGTGACCACGCTCCCGGTCTGGGCGCTGCTGGCGCTGGCCGCGTCGCCGCTGGTGCCGGGGCGGCTGCGCCCGCTGCGACTGCTCTGGATCGGTGCCGTCTACCTGGTCTGGGACGCCGCCGCGCTGCTCGCCCTCTTCCTGCTCTGGGTGGCCTCCGGCTTCGGCGCGTACAAGCGGTCGCCGGCCTTCCAACGGGCCCACTACGTGGTCGCCGGCCGCTTCCTGCGGGTGCTGTTCTGGCAGGCCCGGTGGACGCTGCGGCTGAGCATCGACGTGGTCGGCACCGACCCGGACACCGCGCTGCCCGGCCGGCCCGAGCTGGTGCTCTGCCGGCACGCCGGGCCCGGCGACTCGTTCATCCTGATCCACGCGCTGGTGAACTGGTTCCACCGGGAACCCCGGATCGTGCTCAAGGAGAGCCTCCAGTGGGACCCGGCCATCGACGTGCTGCTCAACCGGCTGCCCAACCGCTTCATCGCGCCCGGCGCGGACGGCCGGGACTCGGCGGTCCAGCAGATCGGCCACCTGGCCACCGGCCTGGACGACGACGACGCCTTCGTCATCTTTCCCGAGGGCGGCAACTTCACCCCGTCGCGCCGGCTGCGCGCCATCGCCCGGCTGCGGTCGCTCGGCCTGGAGCGGATGGCGCTGCGCGCCGAGCGCATGCAGCACGTGCTCGCGCCGCAGCCGGGCGGGCTGCTCGCCGCGCTCGACGCCGCGCCGGACGCCGGGGTGATCTTCGTGGCGCACACCGGGCTCGACCAGATGCTCACGGTCGCGGACGTGTGGCGTGAGCTGCCGATGGACAAGCGGATCGTGATGCGGTTCTGGTCCGTCCCACCGGAGGAGATCCCGGCCGGCAAGCAGGAACGCGTCGACTGGCTGTTCGACTGGTGGGGCCGCATCGACCGGTGGGTCGCGGCCAACCGGGACGGCACGGCCGACGCCTGACCGGATTTCCGCGCGGTTCGCGGCGGCGGTGCGGTCGTCCGCGTAGGGTGCGCTGGTGGAGCAGATCTGCGTGGTGACGACGGTGGTGGACGCCCGCGGTGTGGCGGACGTCCTGGCGGCTGCCGCCGTCGCCGGCCGGCTGGCGGCGTGTGCCCAGGTCGGCGGGCCGGTGGACAGCACCTACTGGTGGCAGTCGGCGATCCAGACCACCGCCGAGTGGTCGGTGCGGTTCAAAACCGCGCCGGACCGGGTGGACGCGCTGGTCGACCAGCTCCGCGCCAACCACCCGTACGAGGTGCCGGAGATCCTGGTCAGCCGCGAGGACAGCGGCAACCCCGACTACACCGCCTGGGTGCGCGAGCAGACCCGTCCCTAGGTACGCCTACTCTGTCCGCCCGCCCCGGGGACGACGAAGCTGGCGGGGTGGAGAACACCGGCTACCCCTGTCCCGGTTGCGGCGCCCCGGCCGACCTCGTCGCCGGATGCCGCGGCTGCGGCCGCCCGCCCTACCCGCCCGCCGCCGAGGTGGTCCGGCTGGACCGGGAGATCGCCGCGCTGACCCCGCGGGTCGAGGCGGCCCGGGCCGCGTACCAGGATCTCGCCGGCCGGCTCTCCACGGTCCGTCAGACCAGGGCGGCGCTGGCCGCCCGGATCCGCCTGGAGATCCCCGCGCCGCGTCCGGTCGCCGCGCCGGCGCCGGCCGTCGCCGGACCGCCGCCGGTACGACCGCTGCCGCCCGTCGCGCCGGCCCGCCCCGGCGGCGCGGAGACCTCCACCCGGGCCGTGCAGAGCCTGCTCTTCGTCCTGGGTGGACTGTTGCTCGGCACCGCCGCGGTGGTCTTCACCGCGGTCGCGTGGGCCGCGTTCGGGGTGGCGGGTCGGGCGCTGATCCTGCTCGCGGTCACCGTGGTCGCCCTCGCCGCGCCGCTGGTGGCCCGGGCACGCGGGCTGCGCGGCACCGCCGAGACGATCGCCGCGGTGGGTCTGCTCCTGGTGCTCCTGGACGGGTACGCCGCCTGGTCGGTGAACCTGTTCGGGGTGGCCGGCTGGCCGGGCAGCCGGTACGCCGCGCTGGTGGCGGCGGCCGGTGCGCTGGTGGCCGCCGGGTACGGGCGGCTCAGCCGCCTCACCGGGCCGTGGTTCGCGGCGTGGCTGGCCGCGCAGCCGGTGCTGCCGCTGGCCGTGGCGGCGGCCCGGCCGGGCGCGGCGGGTTGGGCGCTGGTGCTGACCGCGCTGGCGCTGGGCGACCTCGTGGTGGTGGTCGCCCTGCGTCGCCGGGCCCGCGCCGGTGGGGGACCGGCCGCCGGGGCGGTGCCGGCCGGCGAGGTGCTCGGCTGGGTCGGGCACGGCGCGGCGTTGGCCCTGGCGGCCGGCTGCGCGCTGGTGCCGCTGGCCCTCGGCCGGGCGGCCGGCACGCCGCTGCTGGCCGGCGGCCCGCTGCTGGTGGTCGCGCTGGCCCTGCTCGCCGGTGCGGTCGCGGCCGGCGGGCGGCTCTGGCGGGCGGTGGCCGCCGGCCTGCTGGTGCCGGTGCTCGCGGCCGCGCTGCTGCGGCCGGTGGCCGAGCTGCGTCCCGGGATGCTGTTGCTCGCGGCCGGGCTCGCGGTGGCGGTACTGGCCGGAGCGGTCCGGGCGTTGCCGGCGGGACTGCGGACCGGCCCTCGGGTGGGCGCGCTCGCGGTGACCGCCGGGCTGGGCCAGGTCACCGTCGTGCTCACCGGGCTGGTGGCCGCCGCGAGCGCGGCCGTCGCCCTCCCGGCCTGGCAGGGCGGCCGGACCGCGCCGGCCCCGTCCTGGGGCTGGCAGCTGCCGCCGGCCTTGCTGCTCACCGCCGGCGCGGTCGCGCTGCTGACGCCCCGGGCCGCCCGGCCGCTGGTGGGGGCGGTCGCCGCCGGGCTGACCGCGCTGGCCGTGCCGGCCGTGGCCGCGACGCCGTGGCCGCTGGTGCTGGTGGTCGACCTGGTGGCGGCCGCCGCGCTGCTGCTGGCCGCCGTGGCCCGCCCGCGCCCGGGCCGGGTCGTCGTCCCCGTCGCCGCGTCGACCGGCGCGGTGCTGCTCGGGCACGCGCTGCTGGTGGGCTGCGCCGCGCCGGCCGGGGCGGGCGCGGTGCTCGCCGTCTCGGCCGCGCTCGGCGTGACGGTGGCCGCGCTCGGCCGGCGCGGGCGGGGCGCGCAGCCGGTCGTCGCCGGCGTCGCGTTGGCCGTGGCGCTGGTCGCCGTACCGGCCGGGGTGGTCGTCGGGCTGCTCGGCCTGGGCGCGCCGCCCTGGTGGCAGCTGCGGGGCGGGACCGCCGCCGTCGTGGTGCCGGTGCTCGCCGTCCTGGCGGCCCGCCGCACCTGGCCCGACCTGAGCGGGTACGCCTCGGCGGGGCTGGCCGTGACGCTCGCCGCGGTCGGTCTCGGGCCGCTGGTCGGGGCGGGCGCGGAGCCGGTGGGGCTCTACGCCGTGGCGGGTGCGCTGCTGGCGTTGGCCGCCGGTGGCGGGGCCCGGCCGGCACCCGCCCCCCGCACGGTGGGCTTCGCGCTGGCCGGGCTCGCGCTGCTGGTCGCCGCGCCGGTGGCGCTGGCCGTGCTGGTGGACCTGCCGGTCCGACCCTGGTCCGGGGTGCCTGCCGCCACGGCGGCGCCGGCGCAGGCGGCCCGGGCCGGGCTGGCGCTGCTGCTCCTGGGTGTCGCCGCGGCGGGGTACACCCGGGTCGCGTCGCCGGGCGGACGCCGGCGGCTGCCGGCGCTGGCCGCGTCGCCGTTCGGCGCGGTGGCCCTGCCGGTGCTGCTGTCGGCGGCGGGGGCGCCATGGCCGGTGGTGCCGGCGCTGGCGTTCGGGACCGGGCTCGGCGCGCTGCTGGTCGCCGCGTCGACCGGCCCGCGTCCGGCGCTGCCGGCGGTGCTGACGCCACTGGGGACGGTCCTGGTGGCGACCGGCTTCGGTGGCCTGCTGGCCACCCGCGCCGGGACGCTCGCCGGGCTGGGCGCGCTGGTGGTGTCCGGCGCCGTGGTCGGGGTGACGGGGCGCCCGGTCGCGGTCCGGCTCGCCGGCTGGCTGGGCGCGGTCGCCTCGGCCACCGGCTTCGCGCTCACCGCGTCGCTCGCGGCCGGGCTGCCGCCGCGTACCGCCGGGTTCGCGGTCCTGGCCGTCGCGGCGGTGACCCTGCACGCGGTGCCATCGCTGCGCGGCGGCGCGTTCGGGGTGCCTGCGGGCGGTGCGGGTGGCCGGCCGGGGGAGCGGGCCGCCTCGCCCGGCGGGGTGGCTCGGGCCGGTGCGCCGGCGCTGGAGGCGGCGGCCCAGGCGGTGGCGCTGCTCGCGCTGCTGCTCACCGTCGGCACGCTGCGCCACGCGGCGGCGGTGTGCGTGCTGTGGGGGGCGGTCGTCGGGCTGCGGGTGCTGCGTGGGGGCGAGACGCCGGCCGGGCGGCGGGCGCTGGCGGGCGGCGCGACCGCAAGTGAACTGTTCGGCGGCTGGCTGCTGCTCGGCGCCGGCGGGGTGACGGTGCTGGAGGCGTACACCGTGCCGGCGGCGGTGCTCGCGCTCGCCGCCGGCCTGGTGGCGCTGCGGCACCGGCCGGGGCTGACCAGTTGGCTGGCGCTCGGCCCGGGACTCGGCGCGGCGTTGCTGCCCAGCCTCGTCTCGGTGCTGGCGTCCGGGGAGCCGCAGCCGTGGCGACGCCTGGCGCTCGGGGTGGTGGCGCTCGGTGTCGTGCTCGGCGGGGCGGTCCGGCGCTGGCAGGCCCCGGTCGTGCTGGGCGCGGCCACGCTGGTGCCGTTGGCGCTGCACGAGCTGGCCCGGGGCTGGGATCTGCTGCCCCGCTGGATCTTCCTCGGCCTGGGTGGCGTGCTGCTGATCGCCCTGGCCGCCACCTACGAGCGCCGCCGCCGCGACCTGGCCCGCCTGCGCACCCTGGTCGGCCGCCTGACCTGACCCCCCGACGGGACGGGTGGGGGTAGCACCACCGGGGATCGGGGGGTGTGCGGGATTAACTCTGGGTGTTCGGGTCGGGAGGATTGGTGACGGAGAGTCGCGCGGCGTGCGCGGCTCGCGGCACCGGGGGGCGATACACGCATGAGCACTTCGACGGCGGTGGCACCGGGCACCCGGCGGGGCAGCGACTACGCGCGCCTGTCCCGCCGGGTCGCCGAGGCGGGTCTGTTCCACCGGCGGCCCGGCCGGTACGCCGTCCGCATCGTCCTCACCCTGGGCGCCTTCCTGGCCGGCTGGGCGCTGGTGGCGGCGGTCGGGGACTCCTGGTGGCAGCCGGCGCTGGCGGTCGGGATGGCGGTGGCCACCACCCAGGTGGCGTTCCTCGGCCACGACGCGGGGCACCGGCAGATGTTCCGCCGGCGCGGCCCGAGCGAGGTGGCCGGCCTGGTCGCCGGCAACCTGGCGGTCGGGCTCAGCTACGGCTGGTGGGTGGACAAGCACAACCGGCACCACGCCAACCCGAACCACACCGACGAGGACCCGGACGTGGGCGCCGGCGCGCTGGTCTGGACGCACGAGCAGGCGCGGGCCACCCGGGGCCTGGGCCGGTGGATGGCCCGCCGGCAGGCGTGGCTGTTCTTCCCGCTGCTGCTGCTGGAAGGGTTGGCGCTGCACGTGGCGAGCGTCCGGGCGCTGACCGGCCGGGAGCCGGACGGCCGGTGGCGCGTCCCGGTGCGGCACCGGGCGGTGGAGGGGCTGCTGCTGGCGGCGCACGGCGTCGGTTACGTCGGCCTGCTCCTGGCGGCGATGTCCCCGGGCAAGGCGCTGGTCTTCGCCGCCGTGCACCAGGGGCTGTGGGGCCTCTACATGGGGTGCGCGTTCGCCCCCAACCACAAGGGCATGCCGATGCCGACCGCCGAGGACGACCTCGACTACCTGCGCAAGCAGGTGCTCACGTCCCGCAACGTGCGCGGTGGCCGCGTCGTCGACCTGGCGCTGGGCGGCCTGAACTACCAGATCGAGCACCACCTGTTCCCGAACATGCCCCGCGCCAACCTGCGCCGGGCCCGGCCGCTCGTCCGGGCGTACTGCGCCGAGCAGGGCATCCCTTACGCGGAGACCGGACTGATCGAGTCGTACCGGCAGGCGTTGGCGCACCTGCACGACGCGGGCCGCCCACTGCGGGCGGGCTGAGTCGGGGGGAGACACGGCAGGGGGCGTCGGGGGGACGTCCCCTGCCGTGGCGTGCGCCCCTTCCGGGCGGGCGGCACCGGGCCGCCGTCGGGAGCGGCCGGTAGGGTCGTCGCCAGGTGGAGGGCGCGCCCCGGTGGTGGCGCGCGGCCCAACGGGGCGGATCGCCCCGGGCGGGTCAGGCGACGACATCGTGCGGAGCGCGGCATGAGATTCGAGATCAGCAAGGTGCTGGACGCCATCGAGGGGCGGGTCTGCACCGACCCCTCGCTGGCCCGGGCCGTGGTCGACCTGGCCGAGGTCATCCGCTGGCAGAACCTGGACGGTGGCCGGCCGGCCAGCCTGCTGCGGCTCGGCATGGTGATCGACGCCCTGTCCCGGCAGATCGGCGAGGACAGCGTCCCGGTCTACGCGATCGTGCACCGGGCGCTGCTGTCCGACGCGGACCTGACCTCCAACGAGCGGATGGTGGTCCGCCGCTGGGCCGACGACGGCCTGGTGGAGGTGCTCGACCAGCCCGGTGACCGGATGTTGGAGGTGGCCGACCTGCTCGGCCTGCCGGTGCTCACCCGGGCCCGGTTGGACGGGCTCGTCGGCCGCTACCCGTGGCTCGGCCAGGCCGGCCGGGTGCTCGCCCCGGTGCCCGGCGCCGGTGGCCCGGTCTTCATCGCGCACGTCGGCGGCGGCCAGGACCCGACCACGGGCAGCCGCTCGCCGGCCGGGGTCAAGGTGCTCTCCCGGCAGTGGCGCTGCCCCGAGCCGGGGTGCGCCCTGTTCGGCGGCGGCGGGGGTGGCGGCGCGTTCGCCGACCTGGCCGCGGTGGACCGTGCCCCGGCCGAGCAGCCGCCGCCCACGCTGCGCACCGGCGTGCCGACGTGTCCGCGGCACGGCGCCCGACTCTCCGACGGCGGACCGCGTCCGCGCAGCGAGGTGCTGGCGGTGCGGATCGGCGGGCTGGTGCGGCGGCGCTTCGCGCTCACCGAGACCGAGCCGGTGGCGGTCGGGCGGGCGCCGGACGGACCGGGCGGGGTGACGCTCGGCCAGTGGCTCAACGACGAGGCCCGGCGCTGGATCAGCCGCAGCCACGTCCAGTTCGCGCTGGGTCGGGGCGGCGAGGTGGTGGTCACCGACACCAGCACGAACGGCTCCGGCGTACGACCGGGCGGATCCATGGTCGAGACGGAGCGGATCCCGCTGCCGCCGCAGCAGTCCCGGGTGCTGGGCGAGGGCGACCTGATCGAGCTCTACCCGGGCGTGCAGGTCGGCCGTGCCGGCGAGATGGCCAGCGACGCGACCTACACCCCGAACTCGGTGATGGCCGAGGCGCCGACCATGGCGATGCGGCTGCCGCGCCCCTGACCGGCGAAAACGCGAGGGCGCCGGGACCGTCGCGGTCCCGGCGCCCTGTCGCGTACGGCGTCAGCCGGCCAGCACGGCGGCGAGCTGCGCCACCGCGTGGTCGATCTCGTCCTCGGTGATCACCAGCGGCGGGGCGAGCCGGATGGTCGAGCCGTGGGTGTCCTTGGCCAGCACCCCCCGCTCCATCAGCCGCTCGCAGGCCTCCCGGCCGCTCATCAGCGCCGGGTCGATGTCGACGCCGGCCCAGAGGCCGCGGACGCGCACGGCGACGAGGCCCTTGCCGAGCAGCGCCTCCAGACCGGTCCGCAGCCGCTCGCCCAGCTCGGCCGAGCGCCGCTGGAACTCGCCGGTGGCGAGCAGGCGGACCACCTCGGTGGCGACCGCGCAGGCCAGCGGGTTGCCGCCGAACGTGGAGCCGTGCTGGCCCGGCTTGAGCACGCCGAGCACGTCGGCGTTCGCGGCCACCGCGGAGACCGGCACGATGCCGCCGCCGAGCGCCTTGCCCAGCAGGTACATGTCCGGGACGACGCCCTCGTGCTCGCAGGCGAAGGTGTGGCCGGTGCGGCCCAGGCCGGACTGGATCTCGTCGGCGATGAAGAGCACGTTCCGGTCGGTGCAGAGCTGGCGCACACCCGGCAGGTAACCCTCCGGCGGCACCACGACGCCCTGCTCGCCCTGGATCGGCTCCAGCAGCACGGCCACCGTGTTCTCGTCGATCGCCGCGGTGAGCGCGTCCAGGTCGCCGTAGGGGACCACGGTGAAGCCCGGCGTGTACGGCCCGAAGTCGGCCCGCGCGTCCTCGTCGGTGGAGAAGCTGACGATGGTGGTGGTGCGGCCGTGGAAGTTGCCCTCCGCCACCACGATGTTGGCCTGGCCCGGGGCCACGCCCTTGACCTGGTAGCCCCACTTGCGGGCGACCTTGATGCCGGTCTCCACCGCCTCGGCGCCGGTGTTCATCGGCAGCACCAGATCCTTGCCGCAGAGCGCGGCGAGTTCCCGGCAGAAGTCGGCGAACTGGTCGTGGATGAACGCCCGGCTGGTCAGCGTGAGCCGGTCGAGCTGCGCGTGCGCGGCCTCGATCAGCTTCGGGTGCCGGTGGCCGAAGTTCAGCGCGGAGTAGCCGGCCAGGCAGTCCAGGTAGCGGCGGCCGTCCACGTCGGTCAGCCAGGCGCCCTCGGCCGACGAGATCACCACGGGCAGCGGGTGGTAGTTGTGCGCCGTGTGACGCTCCGCGTCCCGGACCGCGGACGGAGTCCGCAGCATGTCGTCGATGATCACTTGCTCGCCTTTCCCTGACGGAGTCGCAACGTGCAGCACTTCGGTCCGCCGCCGGCCTTGCGCAGCTCGGACAGGTCGATCCCGATGGTCTCGTAGCCCCGGTCGCGCAGCTTCGCGGCCAGGTCGGTGGCCTGCGCGGGCAGCACCACGTGCCGGCCGTCGCTGACCGCGTTCAGGCCCAGCACCTCGGCGTCGGCCATGGTGGCGTGGATCGCGTCCGGGAAGAGCCGGCGCAGCACCGCCCGGCTGCCCGGGGAGAACGCCTCCGGCAGGTACGCCACGGTCCGCTCGTCGAGCACGGTGAGCGCGGTGTCCAGGTGGTAGAAGCGCGGGTCCACCAGCTGCATGGTGATCACCGGATAGCCGAAGACCTCCTGGAGCTGCGCGTGCGAGGCGTGCGCGGTGCGGAACCCGGTGCCGGCGAGCAGGTGGTCGCCGACCAGCAGGACGTCGCCCTCGCCCTCGTTGACGTGCTTCGGGTCGTACATCTCGAAGCCGGCGGCCTCGAACCAGGCCCGGTAGGCAGGCGCCTCGTCGGCGCGCTGCGGGTCGCGGAACTGCACCGCCATCGCCCTGTCGTCGATCACGGTGCCGCCGTTGGCGGCGAAGACCATGTCCGGCAGCCCGGCGACCGGGTCGATCAGCTCGACGTCGTGACCCAGGTCGAGGTAGGTCCGGCGGAGCTGCTCCCACTGCCGGATCGCCAGGTCGGCGTCGACCGGGGCGGTCGGGTCCATCCACGGGTTGATCGCGTAGTCGACGGCGAAGTACGTCGGCCGGCACATGAGGAAGCGCTGGCGGGTGGCGTCCATCGTCATGTCGTGCTCCCAGGGTCGGGCGCGCCCGGCCACGGTCGGCCCACGGGCTGGCGCCGTGGTCCAACGTTATGCGCCCCGGTACGACGACATCCACCGCGATAACGTGCGTCGAGCAGCGGATCGTTGCGTCTGGACCGCTCGGCACGACGGAACGTTGCGTCGACAGCTCACGCTGGCCGCTCGTACCCCGGACACAACTTCGGGGGCGGCGAACCGCCGCCCCCGAAAGAGGTTGTGCCCGGCCGGTGAACCACCGGAGCTGGTCGGGCTGCCGGCGCTGCCGGCGATCGGAAATGTGCCCGTCAGAACCGATCGGCAAACTGTGAGTCGAGCCACTCGCGCAGCCGGCCCACCCACTCGCCGTCGGTCGTCGGCCAGTCGAACTGGCCGGTCATCGCCACGACGCCGAGCACCACGGCGGCGATGCCGACCGCCACGCCGATCAGCGCGTCGGTCTTCCCGGCCACGTGCCGGCGCCGGGTGGCGATCAGCCCCAGGACGGCCAGCACCGCGCCGACCGCGCCCAGCCCGATGCCGTAGCCGGCCAGCGTGCCGGAGAGCACGAACAGCGCGCCGACCACGGAGACGATCAGGCCGAGCGTGGCGAGGAGGCTGGCTCGCGGCTTCTTCGTCAGCGCCGGGTCGGGCTCGCGGTCGGGACGGCCGTCGCCGTCGGTGTCGACGGGGCGGGCCACGGGGCCGGCCACGGTCGGGTCGACGGGGCGGTCGGGACGCCCGTCACCGTCCAGGTCGACGGTGCGGTCCCTGGTGGGGTCCGGGTCGACGGGCGTCGCGGTCGGGCCCGACGAGCGTCGGGTCACCGCGCGCGCCGCGGCGGCCCGCTGCGCCGCCCGCCGCTCCGGCTCGCCGGTCCGCTCCGCGACGTCGACCCGGTCGGCGTCCGCGACCCGGTCGGCCTCGGCGGCCCGCTCCGCCTCGGTGGCGGTCGCGCCGCTGCGGTACGTGGTCTGCGTGGCGTCCCGGTCGGTCACCACCGGCCGGTCGGTCGGCGCGTCCGCGGCGGTGTTCCCGTCGCGGGCGTCCACCACGCCGTCGCCGTTCACATCGGTATTCGACGCCGGAGGGTTCCGGCGGGACAGGATCTTCACGATGGCACCTCCTGATCCAGGCGCGGAGGCCGCGCATGACAGGGAAGAGGTACCCAGGCGCGCGGAAATCGACACCCGTCGCCCGCTCCGCGCGCCCCGGGTCACCCGCGGCAGTCCGGCGTGATGGCGCCGGGCGCCGCGCTGGTCGCCACGAGCAGGCCGAACGTCGTCGAGCCGCCCGGGGGCAGCGTCCCGTTCCAGGAGGCGTTGCGGACCGTGACGTCCGGGCCGACGCCCTCCGCGACTCCGCCCCAGACCGACTGGACGCGTTCGTCACCGGACCACCGCCAGGAGGTGAGCCAGCCCGACATCTGCGCGGTCCCGTTGTTGCGCACGGTGACCGTGGCGACGAAGCCGCCGCCCCAGCTGCTGTCGACCGTGGCCGTCGCGGCGCAGAACGACAGGGTCCGCGCCGGCCCGCCGATCACGTACGGATCCCGCACGCCCTTGGTGTCGCCGAACCGGAACCAGTAGGCGGTGCCCGGTGTCAACCCGCCGACGGTCACCGACCCCGAGCGGTCCAGGCCCGTGACGGCCTCGGCCACCGGATCGCGCCACTGCGTGGCGTCCTCGCGGCTGGCGAAGAGGCTGACGAGCAGCGGGGGGTCGTAGCCGCAGGGTGGGCTGAGCACCATCCAGTAGGTGATGGTGAGACTGCTGGTGGTGGCCCCGGTGACCTGGCCGCTGACCGGCAGCGCGGGTGGGCAGGTCAGCGTCGGGGCGGGCGTGGGCGTCGCCGCCGTGGGGGCGGGCGAGCGGAGGGTGCCGGCCGGTGCGGCCAGGCCGGTCAGGGCGAGTGCGGCGGCCAGGGCCGCGCCGAACGTACGAACCATGGGGTTCTCCTGGGACTGCGGGCGCCGGGCCGGGCCGGCGCCGGACGGGAGACGGTCACGGCCCGCGGCGCGATCTCCTCGGCGCGGCCCTGCACCGTGGCGCGACCAGCGGGACGGGTGGGGGAGAGGCTGCCCGGCGCCGGGTGGCGCACCACCCCGCGCGTCCCTCCCCGGATCGAGCGGCTCGCACCGGCTCCCGGGCGCTAACTTGACCAGTCTGGCATTCGACAGTCGTCGATTCAATGACGTCCCGTGGCCGGGTCCGACCCGGCTGGCTAACCTTGGCGGTCGTGCCAGAGGGACACACCATCCACCGCCTCGCCACCCGGCACGCCGAGCTGTTCGCCGGCGACAAGGTGCACGTCGACAGCCCGCAGGGGCGCTTCGCCGAGGGCGCCGCCCGCCTCAGCGGCACCGTCCTCGACGGCACCGAGGCGTACGGCAAGCACCTGCTGCACCACTACGCCGGCGAGCTGACGCTGCACGTGCACCTCGGGCTGTACGGGAAGTTCGCCGACGGGTCGGGGGCGCCACCGCCGGCGGTCGGGCAGGTGCGGCTGCGCCTGCGCAGCGACCGGCACTGGCTGGAACTGCGCGGACCCACCGCCTGCGAGCTGCTCACCCCGCCCGAGGTGGCGGCGCTGCGCGGGCGGCTCGGCCCCGACCCGCTGCGCGCCGACGCCGACCCGGACCGGGCGTACGCGCGGATCCGGCGCAGCCCCACCCCGCTGGCCGCGCTGCTGCTGGACCAGTCCGTGGTGGCCGGCACCGGCCTGATCTTCGTGACCGAGGCGCTGTTCCGCGCCGCCCTGCCGCCGCTGCTGCCGGGACGGGACCTGACGCCGGCCGGTTGGGCGGACCTCTGGGTGGACCTGGTGACCCTGATGACCCGCGCGGTCGAGCGGGGCCGGATCGACACCGTGCGCGACGCGCACCTGCCGGAGGCGACGGGCCGGGCGCCCCGCGTCGACCGGCACGGCGGCGAGGTCTACGTCTACCGCCGTCCCGGCGCGCCCTGCCACGTCTGCGGTACCGAGGTACGCCGGGGCACGCTGGCCGGCCGCAACCTCTACTGGTGCCCCACCTGCCAGGCGGGCTGAGTCACCCCTCGCCCAGCAGCCAGCGGACCGTCTCGACCTGGCCGGGGAAGACCTGGTCGCCGCCGATGCTCCAGGCCAACGTCTGGCCGACCGCCCACCCGCGCACCCGCTCCCGGTCCAGGCCCAGTTCGGCGCTGAGCCGGTCGAGCCGGTGCCGCACCAGCGCCGGGGAGTGACCCAGCTCCGCGCCGCGCACCAGCGGCACCACCGCGAACTCCCGCTCGCCGACCAGCGGCTTCGGGTCGATGACCAGCCACGGCTCGCGGCCGGCGGCCAGCACGTTGCCGGCGTGCAGGTCCTGGTTGACCAGCACCTGCTCGCCCTGGTCCGGCGCCAGCTCGGCCAACAGCCCGAGCGCGGCGTCCAGCAGCCGCCGCTCGTACGGGCGGTTGGCCCGCCGCCAGTTCCCCGGCATCCGCTCCGCCCAGCCGGCCGCCTCCTCGGCGAGCGAGGTGAACGGCGGCCCGGCCGGCACCCCGAGCCGGGGCAGCAGGCCGACCGCGACGTCGAGCGCGGCGTCGACCGGCAGCGTGTGCAGCGGCGTGCCCGGGTCGCACCGCTCGACCAGCAGCGCCCGGCGACCGGCGTCGTGGGCGAGCAGCCGGATCGCGCCCCGACCGGCCCAGTGCGCCAGCGCGGTGGCCTCGTGGACGCTGTCGTCGTCCGGGTACTGGAGCTTCAGCACCGCCCGCGTGCCGTCCGGCAGCTCGGCCGGCAGGGCCAGTGACGCGAACGCGTACGCGAACGGCGGGCCGAGCGTCAGCTCCCACCGCGCGACGCAGTCCGCCAGCCGACCGGGCAGCTCCGCCAGCCAGGCCCGGCCGACCTCGGTCCGTTCGACCCAGCGCAGCCCGTCCGGGATCTCCCACCGCATCCGGCCATCCTGGTCGTGTCCGCCCTCGCGGACAACCCGGGCGACCGCCCGCGCCGCCCGGAACATCGAATGTGCGCAGTTCGACCTGCCCGACAGGTCCGACGCTCACCGGCCGGTGCCGGCCAGGGCGTCGACGGCCTTGCGGGCGGCGATCAGCACCGGGTCCCAGACCGGGGCGTACGGCGGGGCGTAGCCCAGGTCGAGCGCGGTCATCTCGTCCACCGTCATGCCGTTCCAGAGCGCCACGGCGAGCGCGTCGATCCGCTTGGCCGCCTCGGACCGGCCGACGATCTGCGCTCCGAGCAGCCGCCCGCTGGGTCGCTCGGCGATCAGCTTCACGGTCATCTTCTCCGCGCCCGGGTAGTAGCCGGCCCGGTTCGTCGACTCGGCCAGCACGGTGACGAACTCGAAGCCGGCCTTGACCGCGTCCTGCTCGCGCAGCCCGGTGCGCCCGACCTCCAGGTCGCACACCTTCGTCACGGCGGTGCCGATCACGCCGGGGAAGGTGGCGTACCCGCCGCCGATGTTGATCCCGACCACCCGGCCCTGCTTGTTGGCGTGGGTGCCGAGAGGGACGTGCACCGGCATGCCGCTGACCCGGTGCAGGCTCTCCACGCAGTCGCCGGCCGCCCAGACGCCGGGCACGCCGGGCACCCGCATCCGGCGGTCCACCCGGATCGCGCCGGACGGGCCGAGCGGCAGGCCGGCGGCCTCGGCGAGCGCGGTGTTCGGGCGTACGCCCAGACCCAGCACCACGACGTCGGCCGGGATCGGTCCCTCGGTGGTGACCACCGCGGCGATCCGCCCGTCCCGTTCATCCAGGCCGGTGACCTTCATCCCGGTGCGGATGCCGATGCCGGTGCCCCGCATCGCCTCGGCCACCAGCTCGCCCATGTCCGGGTCGACCGTCGACATCGGCTGCGCGGCCTGCTCGACCAGCTGCACCGAGAGCCCGCGCTGCACCAGCGCCTCGGCCATCTCCACGCCGACGTAGCCGCCGCCGACCACCACCGCGTGCCGGGGCCGGGGCTCGCGTTCGAGCCAGTCGAGCAGTGCGGCGCCGTCGTCGAGCGTCTGCACGCCGAAGACGCCGGCCACGTCGTCGCGCGCCCACTCCGGCTGCACCGGTCGGGCGCCGGTGGCGTATACCAGGGTGTCGAAACCGACGCGGACCTCGCGGTCGCCGTCCAGGTCGCGCGCGACCACCTCGCGACGGTCGAGGTCGATGGCGGTGACCTCGTGCCGCATCCGGACGTCGATGTCGAAGTCGTCGCGGAAGGCTTCCGGGGCGCGGGCCACGAGCTGGTCGCGTTCCGGCACCAGGCCGCTGATCCAGTAGGGGATGCGGCAGGCCGAGTAGGACGTGAAGTGACCCCGCTCGAAGGCGACGATCTCCAGGTCCGTGCGGTCACGACGGCGTCGCGCCTGGGAGGCCGCCGACATGCCGGCGGCGTCCCCGCCGACGACGATCATCCGCTCCGCCACGTCGCTCATCCTGTCACGCCGGGCCCCGGCCGGCGGGCAGCTCAGCCACGGGTCTGCCGGGCCACGTCCGCGACCACGTCGACCAGCCGGCCGGTACGCGCGAACACCGCCCGCTGCCGCGCCGCGCCGCTGCCGTGCCGGCGCAGGCCGCCGAGCAGGTCGGTGACCCGCTCGAGGTCGCCGTGCCGCTCCAGTTCCGGGCGGAGCCGGTCGACCAGCCGGTCCAGCAGCTCCCAGGCCGGGCGCAGCTCGCCGTCGGTCAGGTCGACGCCCTCGCCCTCCAGCCCGTCGTGGGCGGCCCGCCAGTGCGCCGCGACCAGCAGGTGGTGGTCGGTGTTGACGGCCGGCCGGCCGGCCGCGATGTCGGTCAGCGCGGTCGCCACGAGCGCCCGGACCAGCGCCGCGACCAGCACCGCGTCGTCCACGGAGGGGCAGACGTCGCCGATCCTGATCTCCACGGTCGGGTACTTCGCGGAGAGCCGGGCGTACCAGTAGAGCATCCCCTCGTCCAGCATCACGCCGCTGGCGATGAGCTGGCGGATCAGGCGCTCGTAGTGCTCGTGCGACTCCAGGAAGGGGGTGGGCGCGACCGACGGCCAGCGTTCCCACTCGACCGAGCGCCAGCTCGCGTAGCCGGTGTCCTCTCCCCGGGAGAACGGGGAGTTGGCGGTGACCGCGTGCAGGATCGGCAGCCAGGGGCGGACGTGGTTGAGCACGTGGACGCCGGTGTCCGGGTCCGGGATGCCGACGTGCACGTGCATGCCGTTGTTGCCGGGGCCGGGCACCAGCAGCCGGAACCGTTCGATCATCCGGTCGAAGCGGGGCTTGTCCACCACCGGCGGCACCGGGCCGTCGACCGGACCGGTGCCGATGGCCAGCAGCCGTACGCCGGCCCGCTCGGCGGCGTCGGCCAGCTCGGTGCGGAGCATCGCCAGCGAGTGCCGGATCGAGGACAGCTCCAGCCCGGGCGGGCTGCCGATCTCGATCTGGCTGGTCTGGAACTCGCGCTCCACCTGCCCCCGCAGCTCGGCCGGCACCTGCTCCATCACCAGGTCGACGGCGGGTACGGCGGCGCCGGTGTGCGGGTCGGCCAGCAGGAACTCCTCCTCGACACCGACCGTCAGCAGGTCCGTTCCGCCCGGCGCGGCGTTCCGTTCCCGCTCCGCCACTGAGCCGCCCATCGTCACCACCGCTTCCTCCGGACCGGCCGCGGCACCGTGCCGCGTGGTCGAGGCCCTGTTACCCACGGTGTCGTCGCCCGGAAACGCACCGGTCGGCGTGTCGGCCCGTTTCGCCCGTTCGGGTGCGGGCTCCGGCGCGGGCCTTCTCGCCGAGCGGGCCGCCGGGCGTGACACGGCCGGCTACGGTGGGCGCGTGGCGGGGATGCCGGCGGTGCTGACGGGGGCGTGGGCCTATGCCCTCACCCTGGTGGCGGACCGGCCGGTCGCGCTGCTCGCCGGTGCGGCGGTGGTCGCCGCGCTGCTGCTGGCCACCCTGCTCGCGCTGCGGGTGCGCGCGCTGCCCGCGCCGCCCGGCACGCGCTGGGCCGCCGCCCTGCGGGCCCGCGCCCGCCGCCGCGGAGTGCCTCGGCAGGTCGACCCGGACGCGCCGGGTCGTCCGCGCCCGCGCGCACCCGGGCTCCGCCCCTCGGCCGCGTAGCCGGGCCCGGGCGGGCAGCCACCCGCGTGACGTCCACCGGTTCCTCCGTCCCGGCTTTCGCGGCCGATTCCGTCGTCGTCCGTCCCGCCGCGGCACGTCGCCGCCCCGGGACACCCGGAATCGTCGCCGAGGGGTCTTCCCATGCTCGCCTTCGCACCGTTGCACGCCGCGGCCTCGGCCGCCGCGGTCGTCGTCACCTGGCTCGCCGACGCGCTCGTCCCGCTCGCCGGCGACGCCGCGACGGCCGCCGCCATCGTCCTGTTCACCGCCGGGATCCGGCTGCTGATCTCGCCGCTCACCGTGGCCCAGGTCCGCGGGGAGCGGCGTCGCGCCGCACTCGCGCCGGAGGTCCGCGATCTCCAGCGCCGGTACGCCGACGACCCCACCCGCCTGCAGAGCGAGCTGTTCGCGCTCTACCGGCGGGCCGGCGCCAGCCCGGTCGCCGGTTGCCTGCCGGCGCTGTTGCAGGCGCCGTTCTTCCTGGTCATGTACCGCCTCTTCGCCACCGGTGACGGCGCGCCGGAACTGCTGGGGGAGCGGTTGGCCGGCGTACCGCTGGGGTGGCACCTCGGCGACGGACTGGCCGGGCCGGTGCCGGTCGTGTTCGGGGTGCTGCTGGCGGTCCTGCTGGCGTTGGCCTGGTGGTCCTCCCGGCGGGCGCGCCGGGCGGCCGCCGCCACCGGCACGGTGGCCGGCGCGCCGGCCGAGGGTCCCGGCGCGGCGGTGCTCGGCCGGCTGGTGCCGCTGCTGCCGTTCGGGACCGTGCTGGTGGCGCTGGTGGTGCCGCTCGCGGCCGTGCTCTACCTGGTCACCACCACCGCGTGGACCGTTGTGGAGCAGGCGGTGCTGCGTCGCCCGGTTCCGGAACCCATCGACAAGCGTTGACAAGTGCGGGGACGGGCGCGTAGAAATCGCTCTCAGAGAGCGCTCTCCGCCCCGTCCCCGCAGAGAGGCACCCCGACATGGACCCGATTCCGGCGGCCCCGGCCGCCCCCACCACCGTGCCCCGGCCACGCCGCCGGCTCGCCCTGGCCGCCGCCGTGCTCGCCGCCACCACCGCGCTCGCCGGCATCTCGATGACCGCGCAGGCGGCCGTGCCGGCCCCACCCTCCGGATGGAGCCTGGTCTGGAGCGACGACTTCACCGGCGCCGCCAACACGCTGCCCTCGTCCGCCAACTGGATCGTCGACACCGGCACCAGCTATCCGGGCGGGCCGGCCAACTGGGGTACCGGCGAGATCCAGACCTACACCTCCAGCACCGCCAACCTGGCCCACGACGGGTCGGGCAACCTGCGCATCACGCCGCTGCGGGACGCCGCCGGCCGCTGGACCTCGGCCCGGATCGAGACGGTACGGGCCAACTTCAAGCCGCCGTCCGGCGGCGTGCTGGCCCTGGAGGGCCGGATCCAGATGCCCAACGTCACCGGCGCGGCGGCGGCCGGCTACTGGCCGGCGTTCTGGGCGCTCGGTTCCCCCTACCGGGGCAACTACCAGAACTGGCCGGGCATCGGCGAGTTCGACGTGATGGAGAACGTCAACGGGATCAACTCGGTCTGGGGCGTGCTGCACTGCGGGGTCGCGCCGGGCGGCCCGTGCGGCGAGTTCAACGGCATCGGCGCGTCCCGGGCCTGCCCCGGCAGCACCTGCCAGTCGGCGTTCCACACCTACCGGTTCGAGTGGGACGCCTCGGTGAGCCCGCAGCAACTGCGCTGGTACGTCGACGGCCAGCTCTTCCACACCGTCGGGCAGAACCAGGTCGGCGAGCCGTACTGGGGGCAGATGACCAACCACGCCGGCTACTTCCTGCTGCTCAACGTGGCCATGGGCGGCGGCTTCCCGGACGGGGTGGCCGGCTCGGCCACGCCGACCGCGGCCACCGTGTCCGGCCGGTCCATGCTCGTCGACTACGTGGCGGTCTACACCCGCGGCGGCGGGGGCAACCCGTCGCCGACCCCGACCACCCCGCCGCCCGGCGGGGTGCGGGACGCCTACGCCACCATCCAGGCCGAGTTGTTCAACGCGCAGAACGGCGTGCAGGTGGAGACGTGCGCCGAGGGCGGCCAGGACATCGGCTGGCTGGCCAACGGTGACTGGGCCCGCTACGACAACGTCGACTTCGGCTCGACCCCGCCGCGCGACTTCGTGGCCCGGGTCGCCTCCGGCGCGGCGGCCGGCGTGAGCGGCCTGGTCGAGGTCCGGGTGGACAGCCCGACCGCGCCGCCGATCGGCAGCTTCGCGGTCGGGAACACCGGTGGCTGGCAGACCTGGCGCTCGGTGCCCGGCAACGTGGGCGCGGTGACCGGGCGGCACACGGTCTACCTGACCTTCAGCAGCGGCCAGCCGTCCGACTTCGTCAACGTCAACTGGTTCACGTTCCGTCGCTGAGGCGGGCGGTCAGCGCCCGGCGGTCACCGACTGCCGCCGGGCGCGCCGCCGGCGTACCTTCTTCACCGCCCAGCTCACGATCATGACGCCGAACACGGCGAAGATCGCGTAGTTGAACCACTGGCTGTACCGGTCGACGTCCTCCCACCGCGAACCCAGGGCGAAGCCGGCGCCGACGATCAACGCGTTCCACACCCCACTGCCCAGCGTGGTGAGCAGGATGAACTCGCCCAACGGCATGCGGTTCGCGCCGGCCGGGATCGAGACCAGGCTGCGGACCACCGGCACCACCCGGCCGATCAGCACCGCCCAGCGGCCGTGCCGCTCGAACCACCGGTCGGCCTTCTCCAGGTCCTCCAGGTCGACCAGCGGGATGTGGTCCAGCCACCGCTTCAGGCGGTCCTCGCCGAGCGCCGCGCCGAGCCAGTAGAGCACCAGCGCGCCGAGCAGCGAGCCGACCGTCGCGGCGAACACGATCAGCAGAACGTTGAACCGGCCCTCGGCGGAGAGATAGCCGGCCATCGCCAACACGATCTCGCTCGGGATCGGTGGGATGATGCTCTCCAACGCCACCAGCAGGGCCACGCCGACCGCGCCGAACGAGTCGATCACGCTGGCCACCCAGCCGGTCAGCCCGGTGAACTGGTTCGGGTCGACGTCTTGGGCCAGGGCCATGGTGGTCCTTCCACAGGGTTGCCGGAGATCCGGGGGTAGTACCCGGCCCGGCCCCGCTCACACCTGTGGCTCAGCTCTCCGGATGCAGTGCCGCGTCCGCCGGTCCGCGCCGCCAGCCGGTGAAGCGGACCACCAGGCCGCCCCGGCTGGGGGAGCAGCAGTACGGCCCGGCCGACGCCTCGGCGGCCGGGTCGAGCGGTGCGACCCGGACCAGTCGCCACGGCTCGTCCGCCACCCGGGCCCGTACGGTCAGCGCGTCCCCGGCCCGGCTCACCCGCACCGTCACGTCCCGCCCCGACCAGTCCGGCACCGGCGCCACCGACCAGTCGGAGAACTCGTCCGTCACCACGGCGCCGACCTGCGGGGCGCCGTCGCTCACCTCGACGCCGGCCTTGGTCCACCGCCGCTCGTCCACCCGGACCAGCACGCCGGCCTGGTCGAACTGCGCGCCGTAGTCCAGCCGGAAGGAGACCTCGACGGCGCTGTCCAGCGGGAACGGCGCGAGCAGCGCCGAGCCGTCGTCGTGCACGAAGCCGTAGCTGGTGCGCCGCCAGAAGTCGCTGCCGCCGCGCGGCTCCACCAGCAGGCCACCGTCGACCGGCTCGGCGCGCTCCGGCGGGTTCAGCCAGACACCGGCGGACCAGTCCGAGGCATCCTCGCTCATGGGGGCACCGTACCGGGTTTGCCGGATCGGGCGTTCGGAGAAGTAGTTGCCGCATGGGTGACAGGTGGTATCAGGAGGCGGTCGTCTACTGCCTCGACGTGGACACGTACGCGGACTCCGACGGCGACGGGGTGGGTGACTTCCAGGGCCTGATCGGGCGACTGGACTACCTGGCCCGGCTGGGAGTGACCTGCCTCTGGCTGAACCCGATCCACCCCTCGCCGAACAAGGACGACGGGTACGACGCGACCGACTTCTACAACGTCGATCCGCGCCTCGGCACCCTGGGCGACTTCGCCGAGCTGCTGCACCAGGCGCAGAACCACGGCATCCGGGTGATCATCGACCTGGTGGTCAACCACACCTCGGACCAGCACCCCTGGTTCCAGTCCGCCCGGTCCTCACCGGACTCGCCCTACCGCGACTGGTACGTCTGGGCCGACCACGAGCCGGACGACCGGCACCAGGGCATGGTGTTCCCGGGCGAGCAGCACGAGACGTGGACCTACGACCGCACCGCCAAGGCCTGGTACTACCACCGCTTCTACAAGTTCCAGCCGGACCTCAACATCGAGAACCCGAAGGTCCGCGCGGAGATCAAGAAGATCACCTCGTTCTGGCTCCAGCTCGGCGTCTCCGGCTTCCGGATGGACGCCGTGCCGTTCATCATCGAGAAGACCGAGCCGGGCAACCCGAACGCGCCCAAGGACTTCGACTTCCTCACCGACCTGCGTCAGCACGTGCAGTGGCGCCGGGGTGACGCGGTCCTGCTGGCCGAGGCGAACGTCGAGCCGGACCAGTTGCCGGTCTACTTCGGCGACGGCAGCGGCTCGGGCAACCGGATCCAC
The DNA here is from genome assembly GCF_900089585.1 of Micromonospora sediminicola. Lineage (NCBI taxonomy): Bacteria > Bacillati > Actinomycetota > Actinomycetes > Micromonosporales > Micromonosporaceae > Micromonospora > Micromonospora sediminicola. The sequence continues at coordinate 1,557,221 of NZ_FLRH01000003.1, forward strand.
ATGCTCTTCGACTTCATGCTCAACGGCCGGCTGATGCTCGCCCTCGCCCGGGAGGACCCGGAGGCGATCATCGACGCGCTGCGCGACACCCCGAAGCTGCCCACCGGCGGCCAGTGGGCGACGTTCCTGCGCAACCACGACGAGATCGACCTGTCCCGCCTCACCGCCGACCAGCGCAAGGACGTGCTGGCGAAGTTCGGGCCGGACGAGAACATGCAGCTCTACGGCCGGGGCATCCGCCGCCGCCTCGCCCCGATGCTCGGCAACGACCGGCGGCACATCGAACTGGCGTACGCGCTCCAGTTCTCGCTGCGCGGCACGCCGGTGCTGCGCTACGGCGAGGAGATCGGAATGGGGGAGGACCTGGCACTGGACGGCCGGGACGCGATCCGCACCCCGATGCAGTGGTCGTACAAGGAGAACGCCGGCTTCTCCACCGCCGAGCCGGAGAAGCTGGTCCGCCCGGTGATCGACAAGGGGGACTTCGGCTACCAGCAGGTCAACGTCACCGTCCAGCGCAAGGACCCGCGTTCGCTGCTGGGCTGGTTCGAGCGGATGATCCGCACGCTGCGGGAGGCGCCGGAGATCGGCTCCGGCAGCACCGCCCACATCGACGTGCCGATGCCGCCCGGCGTGCTCGCGCACCGCGCCGACGGGCGTACCGGGACCATGGTCTTCCTGCACAACCTCGGCACCGAGGACGTGGAGATCGACCTGAGCACGCTGGCCCCGGAGGCGGACCTGCCGATCGACGTGCTGACCGACCGCAACTACGAGGACGTCGGCAAGCTCGACCGGCTCAAGCTCGCCGGCCACGGCTACCGCTGGATCCGGCTCTGTCGGGGCCGGGACCTCTGATCGCGGCGCGCGCGGGTTAGGCTCCTTCGATCGACCCCAAGTTACCGGGAGGTAATCATGTCGGAGGAGCCCCGCGTCGCCATCGTGACCGGAGCCGCGCGCGGCATCGGCGCGGCCACCGCCCGCCGGCTGGCGGCCGACGGCATGGCTGTCGCCGTGGTCGACATCGACGAGTCCGCCACCAAGGAGACCGTTGACGCCATCGGCTCGGCCGGTGGCCGGGCCCTCGGCGTCGGCGCCGACGTCTCCGACCGGGCCCAGGTCGAGGCCGCCGTGGAACGGATCGCCGCCGAACTGGGCGCCCCGACCGTGCTCGTCAACAACGCCGGCGTGCTCCGGGACAACCTGCTGTTCAAGATGACCGACGTCGACTGGGACACGGTCATGGGCGTGCACCTGCGCGGCGCCTTCCTGTTCAGCCAGGCCGCGCAGAAGCACATGGTCGAGCGCAAGTGGGGCCGGATCGTCAACCTCTCCAGCACCTCGGCGCTGGGCAACCGGGGGCAGGCGAACTACTCGGCCGCCAAGGCCGGCCTCCAGGGCTTCACCAAGACGCTGGCGATCGAGCTGGGTCCGTTCGGGGTGACCGTCAACGCCGTCGCGCCGGGCTTCATCGTCACCGACATGACCGCGGCCACGGCAGCACGGATGAAGGTCGACTTCGAGGCGCTCCAGCAGCACGCCGCCGCCGAGATCCCGGTACGCCGTCCCGGCCGTCCGGAGGACGTCGCGCACACCATCTCGTTCCTGGCCAGCGAGGGCGCGTCGTTCGTCTCCGGCCAGGTCATCTACGTCGCCGGCGGCCCGAAGGACTGACCGCTGCCCGGCGCGGCCCCGCTCAGGCGGGGTCGCGCCGGGTGCGCCAGAGCCAGAACAGGCCGAGCGCCGGCAGCACCAGCGGGATGTAGCCGTAGCCGCTGCCGAAGTCCGACCACACCGTCTCGTCCGGGAACAGCTCGGGGTCGGCGATGCTCAGCACGCCGACCGCGAGGACCCCGACCAGCTCGACCGAGCAGCAGGCCAGCGCCACCCGGCGGCCGGCGTGCCCGGCGCGGGCCAGCCCGACCGCCGCCACGATGTAGATCAGCGCGGCCAGCGCGGAGAGCAGGTACGCCACCGGCGCCTCGTCGAACTTCGTGGCGATCTGCAGCCCGGCCCGTGAGGTCGCGGCGATGGCGAACAGGATGTAGACCGCGATCAGCAGCCGGCCCGGCCCCCGGTTGGTGGCGCGTTCCGGCGCCCGGGTCTCAGCCACCGACGACCTCCCAGGTCTGCTGCAGCCGGACCACGACGACCGGCGTCACCAGGCAGATCGCGCAGACGATCGCGGAGCCCCACCGGGTCGGCTCCATCCGGGCCAGCACCCAGGCCAGCGGCGGCAGGCAGACCAGCGTCACCAGATAGCCGAAGAACGCGCCCGGCTCGCCCGGCCGGTCGCCCCCGCCGAGCGCGACGAGCGCCACCACGGTCAGCGCGAGCAGCGCCACCTCCAGCACGGCCAGGCCGATGAACTGGAGCCGGTCCGGCGGCTGTCGGCGCACGGCGGCCACCAGGGCCCAGACCGCGACCACCAGCGAGAGCACGATCGGGATCGTGGCGAGGATCCCGTCCACCGGCGAGGCGGAGGCCGCGGCGCTGGTCATCGACGCTGTGTCGTTCACCGGCCCAGTCTACTAATCCGTGTAGTAGCGGCTCTCCCGCCGGGTCGGGGCGCGCCGGGCGGGTCGGGCGACTAGCGTGGATCACGGCCCCGGGCGTACGCCGGGGGCCGACGACGACGGCAGGGGGTCGGGGTGCGGTTCGGGTTGTTCGGCACCGGTCACTGGGCGGCGGAGACGCACGCCGCGGCCATCGACGCGCATCCGCGGGCGCGACTGGCCGGCGTGTGGGGGCGCAACCCGGCGAAGGCGGAGGAGCTGGCCACCCGGCACGGCGTGCCGGCCTTCACCGAGGTCGACGCGTTGCTCGACGCCTGCGACGCGGTCGCCGTGGCGCTCCCGCCCGACGTGCAGGCCGACATCGCCGTCCGGGCCGCCACCGCCGGGCGGCACCTGCTGCTGGACAAGCCGCTCGCGCTCGGCCTGGCCGACGCCGACCGGGTGGTCGCCGCCGCCCAGGCGTCGGGGGTGGCCTCGGTGGTCTTCTTCACCCAGCGCTTCCACCCGAACGTCACCGGCTTCCTCGCCTCGACCGCCGCCGCCGGCGGCTGGCAGCACGCGCGGGCCACCATGTTCGCCTCGATCTACCAGCCCGGGAACCCGTACGGCGACTCGCAGTGGCGGCGGGACCGGGGTGCGCTCTGGGACATCGGCCCGCACGCGCTGTCGCTGATCCTGCCGGTGCTCGGTCGGGTCACCCGGGTCGCCGCGATGGACGGGCCGAGTGGTCTGGTGCACCTGCTGCTCACCCACGACGGCGGCGCGACCAGCTCGCTCTCGCTCACCCTGGACGCGCCGGCCGAGGCGGTCGCCCGGGACTTCGTCTTCTTCGGCGAGAACGGCACCGAGACCGTCCCGCCCGGTGACGGCAGCGTGCTCCAGGCGTTCGGCACCGCGCTGGACCAGCTGCTGGAGGAGGTCGACGCGGGCACCCGGGACCACCGCTGCGACGTGCGCTTCGGTCGCGAGGTGGTGGCGGTGCTCGACGCGGCGGAGACCGCCCGGGCCCAGGGCCGCACGGTCGACCTCTGAAAATCCCGTCGCGGGCGGGACGACCCGCCGTTAGCCTGGCCGGCATGTTCACGCATGCCCTGATCGACGTGGCCGCCGCGCCGGCCGCGTGGGGGCTCCTCCTGGTCGCCCGCCCGCGGGTCCGGCGCCCGGCCCTGGCCGGCCGGGACGCCCACCGCCGCGCCTGACCCCACCACCGGCCCCCCGAGCCCTCCCCGGCTCGGGCACCTGCCGGTCCCGCCACCTCGGCGAGGTGGCGGCGTCAGGCCCGTCCGATCGCGCCACCTCGCCGAGGTGACGGCGTCAGGCGGTCACGGACCACCCCACCTCGCCGAGCTGGCGTGGTGGTCCGGCCGGTCCGCGTCCCGACCACTCTCCAGGGTCGTCCGAGTCCCGATCCGCTCGGACCGCCCGACCGATCCACGCCGGCTCGACCTGAGCCGACGGCCTCCGGCACGTCCGCGAGGCCCGCCAGCTCCGACGTGGACACCCGCGCAGCGGTCCGTACCCGTCGCCGTCCGGCGACAGACAGGACGAACCCGTGGCGCCCCGCCGACCCACCGCACGCGACCGGTCCCGTCGCGTACTGTCCCAGAACTTCCTCGCCGACCCGGCCGCCGTCGCGCGGATGGTCCGGGCGGTCCGGCCCGAACCGGACGACCTGCTGCTGGAGGTGGGCGCCGGACGTGGACAGCTGACCCGGCCGCTCGCCGCGCGCTGCGGCCGGCTGGTCGCCTACGAGGTCGACCCGACCGTGCTGCCGGAACTGGCGGCGACCTGCGCGCCGCTGCCGCACGTCGAGATCCGGGCGGCCGACTTCCTGGCCGCGTCCCCGCCCGACCAGCCGTTCTCGGTCGCCGGCAACATCCCCTGGTCACTGACCGCGGCGGTGGTCCGGTGGTGTCTCGCCGCGCCCGGACTGCGGGCCGCGACCCTGCTCACCCAGCTCGACTACGCCCGCAAGCGCGCCGGTGACCACGGCCGGTGGAGCCGGCTGACGGTGTCCACCTGGCCGGAGCACCACTGGCGGCTGGCCGGGCGGGTACCTCGGAACGCGTTCCGGCCGGTGCCGGCCGTGGACGGTGGCATCCTGCGCCTGGAGCGCCGCACCGTGCCGCTGCTCGCGCCGGACGCGCTGCCCGCGTACCGGCGGATGGTGGAGCTGGGGTTCGGCGGCGTCGGCGGCTCGCTCGCGGCGTCGCTGCGCACCGCTCATCCCGGCCGTCGGGTGGACGGGGCGCTGCGCGCCGCCCGGGTCGCGCCGGACACCCCGGTCGGGCTGGTCTGGCCCGAGCAGTGGTTGGTGCTGTTCCGGCTGCTGCACGCGAGCGACAGCGGCCGGAGCGGGAAACCCCGCCCATCCGGGACGGCCCCGGCTCCGAATGCCTACCGTGCTGGCAGACGGAGCGGACGGAAGGCGGGACCGGATGACCCACGGCGACAGCGCCGGTGACGTGCCGGGGCGGTCGAGGCTGCACGCGCTGTCCCCGGCCGCCCCGGACCCGGGGGTCGAGGCCGACGACCTGTTGCGGGCGGTGGCGCGCGGCGACGAGGCCGCGTTCGAACGGCTCTACGGCATCGTCTCGCCCCGGGTCTACGGCCTGGCCCGGCGGGTGCTGCGGGATCCGGCCCAGGCCGAGGAGGTGGCCCAGGAGGTGCTGGTGGAGGTGTGGCGCACCGCCGCGCGCTTCGACCCGGCCCGGGGCTCGGCGACCGCCTGGGTCCTCACCATCGCCCACCGCCGCGCGGTGGACCGGGTGCGGTCGGAACAGGCGGGTGCCGAACGCGCCCGTCGGGTCGCCGCCGGTTCCCGGGAGACGCCGTACGACGAGGTGGCCGAGGAGGCGGCGGCGCGGCTGGAGCGGCAGCAGGTGCGGCGCTGCCTGGACGTGCTGACCGAGGTGCAGCGCGAGGCGATCACGCTGGCCTACTACGGCGGACACAGCTACCGCGAGGTGGCCGGCCTGCTGGATGCCGCGCTGCCGACCGTCAAGACCCGCATGCGGGACGGGCTGATCCGTCTCCGCGACTGCCTGGGAGTGGAGCTGAGCCGATGACCGACATCCACGCGCTCGCTGGGGCGTACGTGCTCGACGCGGTGGACGACGTCGAGCGGGCCGCGTTCACCCGGCACCTGGAGAACTGCGAGAGCTGCGCGCTGGAACTGGCCGAACTGCGCGAGACGGTCGCGCGGCTGGCCGACCCGACCTGGTCGGTGCCGCCGCCCACGTTGCGCGCGGCGGTGCTGGCGGAGATCCGGCGCACCCCGCAGGAGCGGCCCGGCCGGGCGGGTCGCGCGGAGCCGCCCCGGGCCGGGACCTGGCGGCGCCGGCTGGCCGTCGCGGCCGCCGCCGTGCTGCTGGCCGGCGGCGCGGGCGCGGCCACCTGGGTGGCCCAGGAGCAGCGGGTACGCGACGCGCGCACCGAGGCCGGCGCGGCCCGGGACGAGGCGGGCCGGATCCGGGCGGTGCTGGCCGCCCCGGACGCGGTCGTCCGCGGCGCCACCGCGCCGGCCGGTGGCCGGGTGGCAGTGGTCGCGTCGGCGAGCCGGGACGAGGGGGTGGCGCTGCTGGAGGGGCTGGCAGCGCCGGCGCCGGGGCGGGCCTACCAGCTCTGGCTGATCGAGGGCGCCACCGCCACCTCGGCCGGGGTGCTGCCGTCCGGGCAGGGCGCCGGCACCCGGCTGCTGGTGGGCGTACGCGGCAAGGGGTCCTTCGGGGTGACCGAGGAGCCGGCGGGCGGGTCGACGCGGCCGAGCACGACGCCGCTGGTGGCGTTCGCGCTCACCTGATCTTTTCCGTACCGGACCCATCCGCGCGGCGATCCGCGCCGAATCCCTTCCAGACCGACAGTTCACCACTTGAAGGGATTCACCCGATGCGCCCTGTGAAGCTCACCGCCGTCGCCCTCGCCGCCATGCTCGGCCTCGGACTCGCCGCCTGCGGCGGGGACGGCGAGGACAGCGGCGCCGCCGCGCCGGCCGGCAGCGCCCCGATGAGTTCCGCGCCGGCCAGCAGCGCCCCGGCGATGGCCGACGGTCAGTTCGGACCCGGCTGTGCCGCGGTGCCGACCGACGCGTCGAACCCCGGCAGTTTCGCGGCCATGGCCAAGGTGCCGGTGGCGACCGCGGCGTCCGGCAACCCGGTGCTGAGCACGCTGGTCACCGCCGTCAAGCAGGCCGGACTGGTCGACTCGCTGAACAGCGCCCCCGGGGTGACGGTCTTCGCGCCGACCAACGACGCCTTCGGCAAGCTGCCCAAGGCCGATCTGGACAAGGTCCTCGCCGACAAGAAGATGCTCACCGACGTGCTGACCTACCACGTGGTGGAGGGGCGACTCAGCCCGGACCAGCTCGCCGGCACGCACAAGACGCTCCAGGGCGGCGAGGTGACGGTCGCCGGCAGCGGTACCGAGTTCACCGTGAACGGCGCCTCGACGGTCGTCTGCGGCAACGTGCAGACCGCCAACGCCACCGTCTACATCGTCGACTCCGTGCTGATGCCGAAGTCCTGACCCGGACCGGCCGGTGAGGGGAGGAACCGATGATCCGCCGCACCTCGGCGGCCGCCGGGACGGGGCTGCTCGCGGCGGCCGCCGGGGTGGCGGTCGCGGAACTGCTCGCCACCGCCGTCCGGCCACAGGCGGCACCCCTGGTCGCGGTCGGCGGCGCCGTCGTGGACGGCGCGCCGACCCCGGTCAAGGAGTGGGCGGTGCGCACCCTCGGCACCTACGACAAGCCGCTGCTCCTGGGCGGGATCGCGGTGGCGGTGATCGTGCTGGCCGCGCTGACCGGCGTCGCCGCCCGCCGTCGCCCGACGCTGGGCCTGCTCGGTCCGGCGGTGCTCGGGATCGCCGGCGCCGCCGCCGCCCTGAGCCGCCCCGACGCCCGCCCGGCCGACGCCCTGCCGGCCCTGGCCGGCGCCGCCGTGGCCGCCGCCCTCCTGCGCTGGCTGCCGCTGCCCGGCCTGCCGGCCGCCCCGGGCGCCGCACCCGACCCCGTGGGGGTGGGCCGGGCGGCGTCCGGGGCCGACGCGTCCGGTGCGGGCGCGTCCGGGGCCGACGCGTCCGGGGCCGACGCGGCCGGTTCGGGCGCGGCCGGTTCGGACCCGACCGGTGCGGGCGCGGTCCGTTCCCGCCGCCGGGCGGCGACGCGGCGGGCGGTGCTGCGCAACTCCGCGCTGGTGGCGGTCGGGACCGCCCTGGCCGGGGCCGGCACGGTCGCGCTGCGCCGGCTGAACCTGGCCGACGCCACCCGCGCCCGGGACGCCGTCCGGCTACCCGCCCCGGCCTCGCCGGCCCGTCCGCTGCCCGCCGGGGTGGGGCCGGGGTTCCGCACCCCGACCGCGGACTTCTACCGGGTGGACACCGCGCTGACCGTGCCGCGGCTGGACGTGGACGCCTGGCGACTGCGGCTGCACGGAATGGTGGAGCGGCCGGTCGAGCTGACCTTCGCCGACCTGCTCGACCGAGGGCTGATCGAGCGCGACGTCACGCTGAGCTGTGTGTCCAACGAGGTCGGTGGCCCGTACGTGGGGACCACCCGGTGGCTCGGCGCGCCGCTGGCCCCGCTGCTGCGCGCCGCCGGCATCCGGGCCGGCGCGGACCAGCTGGTGGCCCGCTCCGACGAGGGGATGACCATCGGTACGCCGATCGCCACCCTCCTCGACGGACGGGACGCCATGCTCGCGGTGGGCATGGACGGCGCACCGCTGCCGTTCGCGCACGGCTTCCCGGTCCGGATGCTCACCCCCGGCCTGTACGGCTACGCCGGGGCGTGCAAATGGGTCACCGAGCTGGAGGTGACCACCTTCGACGCGTTCGACGCGTACTGGGTGCGGCGGGGCTGGGCCCGGGAGGCGCCGGTGAAGACGGCGTCGCGGATCGACCGGCCCGCGCCGTTCGCCCGACTTCCCGCCGGTCCGGTAACTGTGGCCGGCGTGGCGTGGGCCCAGCACCGGGGCATCGCGGCGGTGGAGGTCTCGGTGGACGACGGCCCGTGGCGGACGGCGGAGCTGCTGCCCACCGCCTCCTCCGACACCTGGGTCCAGTGGCGGTTCGCCTGGTCCGCCCCGGCCGGCCCGCACCGCCTGCGGGTACGCGCCACCGACGGCACCGGCGCGCCGCAGCCCGAGGACCGCCGCCCACCGTTCCCCGACGGCGCCACCGGCCACCACACCGTCGCGGTCACGGTGCGGTGAGAGGCGGGCTCCCGCTCAACGGGTCACGACGACGAGCGCCTCGCCCAGCTCCGCCGGCGTGCCGAACTCCTCGGCCGGCAGCGTCCGCAGCGTCTGGAGCGTCTCGGTGCTGGCGCCGTTCTCCTGGGCCCACCGGACCAGGTCCTCCCGGGAGACCGGGTAGTCGAGCCCGGCCAGGAACTCCTGCAACTGCGCGCCGCTGACGGTCATGCCGCGCGGCTACCCGCTGGGCGGGGTGGCATGCCCCGGGACGCCGGTTTGCCCCGACCGGTCCCGGGTAGCCGCGGGCATGCTGGTACAGCGGCTCGGCGCGCCGAGCGACTTCGACCCGTTGCTGGAACGCGTCCGGGACGCCCGCATCGTGATGATCGGCGAGGCGACGCACGGCACCTACGACTACTACCGGTTGCGGGAGCAGGTGACCCGGCGCCTCATCGCCGAGCAGGGGTTCGACTTCGTGGCGGTGGAGGGGGACTGGCCGGACTGCGACCGGGTGCACCGGTCCGTGGTGGGTGCGCCGGGCGGACTGGCCGACCCGCTGGTCGCGCTGGAACGGTTCGAACGCTGGCCCACCTGGATGTGGGCGAACGCCGAGGTGGCCCGCTTCTGCCGCTGGCTGCGGGCCTGGAACCTGGAGCGGTCGGAGGGGGAACGGGCGGGATTCCACGGCCTCGACGTCTACTCCCTCTGGGAATCGATGCAGGCCATCTTCGACTACCTGGGCGAGGAGGACCCGGCGTCGCTGGAGGCGGCCCAGGAGGCCTACCGCTGCTTCGAGCCGTACGGCAAGCAGGTCGAGGAGTACGGGATGGCCAGCCGGTTCGTCTCCGCACGCTGCGAGGAGGAGGTGGTCCGGCTGCTGGCGCGTACCCGGGAACAGGCCGCCGCGGACGGCCCGGACCGCTTCTCGGCCTGGCAGAACGCGGAGGTGGTGGCCGGCGCGGAGCGCTACTACCGGGCCATGGTCGGCGGCGGGCCGGAGTCGTGGAACGTCCGGGACATCCACATGGCGGACACGCTGGACCGGCTGCTCGACCGCTACGGCCCGGACGCGCGCGGCGTCGTCTGGGCCCACAACACGCACGTCGGGGACGCCCGGGCCACCGAGATGGCGGCGGACGGCATGGTGAACATCGGTCAGCTCGCGCGGGAACGGCACGGCCGGGACGCGGTGGCGCTGATCGGCTTCGGCAGCTACCGGGGCACCGTGGTCGCCGCCCCGCGCTGGGGTTCGCCGGCCGAGACGATGGTGGTGCCGCCGGCCCGCGAGGGGTCGGTCGAGCGCCGGCTGCACGAGCTGATGCCGGACCGGGCGGTGCTGGTCTTCGGCGGGGAGGACCAGCCGGAGTGGGTGACCGGCGAGGTCGACCACCGGGCCATCGGCGTGGTGTACGACCCGAGCTTCGAGTCCTGGGGCAACTACGTGCCGACCCGGCTCGGTGAGCGGTACGACGCGTTCGTCTGGTGCGACGAGACGACCGCGCTGCACCCGCTGCCGGCGCTGGTGACGCCGGGCGAGATGGAGACGTACCCGGCCGGTGTGTGAGGTGGGGCGTTAGGAGGGGCCCCCTGTTATGCGCCAGGCGTTAACAGGGGGCCCCTCCTTTCACCTCACCTCGGCGGGCTCGCGCTCGGCGAGGTGGGCGCGCAGGCCCTCGCCCTCGACGTCCACGTTGGGCAGGATCCGGTTCAGCCAGCGCGGCAGCCACCAGGCGGCGTTGTTCAGCAGCGACATGACCGCCGGGACGATGGTCATCCGGACCACGAACGCGTCGATGGCGACGCCGATCGCGAGCGCGAAGCCCATCGACTTGATGATCGGGTCCTCCAGGAAGACGAAGCCGCCGAACACCGAGATCATGATGAGCGCGGCGGCGGTGACCACCCGGGCGCCGTGCCCCATCCCGTTGATGGTGGCCTGGCGCGCGGTGTCGCCGTGCACGTAGTCCTCGCGCATCCGCGAGACCAGGAAGACCTCGTAGTCCATGGCCAGGCCGAACAGGATGCCGATGAGCAGGATCGGCAGGAAGCTGACCAGCGGGGCCGGGGTGTCCAGACCGACCAGGTCGGCCAGGTGGCCCTGCTGGAACACCGCGACCGTGATGCCGAACGTGGCCGCCACGGTGAGCAGGAAGCCCAGCGCCGCCTTCACCGGCACCAGGATCGACCGGAACACCAGCATCAGCAGCAGCACGGACAGGCCCACCACCAGCAGCAGGTAGACCGGCAGCGCGTCGGAGAGCTTCTCCGACACGTCGATGCCGATCGCGGTGACGCCGGTGAGCAGCACCTCCGCGTTCTGGATGCCGCCGACCTGCTCGCGGATGTCGTGCACGACCGTCTCGGTCGCCTCGTCGGTCGGCCCGGTCTTCGGGATCACGCCCAGCAGCGCGGTACGGCCGGACGGGTCGAGCTGCGGCGGGGCCACCGCCAGCACCCCGTCGGTCTTCTGGATCAGCGCGGTGACCTGCGGCACGGCCGCCTGGGTGGCCTGCGGGGAGTCGGCCGTCACGACGACCGCGAGCCGGCCGGTGAAGCCGGGGCCGAAGCCCTCCTGGATCAGGTCGTTGCTGACCCGGGCCGGGGTGCCCTCGGCGGCGGCGGACGCGTCCGGCAGGGCCAGGCGCATGTCCTGGGCGGGGATCGCGAGCAGCCCGAGGCCGAGCAGGCCGACCAGGATCACCGGGATGCGGAACCGGGTCACCCAGTGCGCCCAGCGGAACCCGAAGCCGGACCGGTCCTCCGAGCCGGTGCCCGGATCCGCGACCGCCTCCCGGTTGCGCAGCTTGCGCGGCAGCACCTTGCGGCCGGCGAAGCCGAGCAGCGCCGGGGCCAGGGTGATCGCCACCAGCACGGCCACGGTGACGGTGCCGGCGGCGGCCAGGCCCATCACGGTGAGGAACGGGATGCCCACCACGGCCAGGCCGGCCAGGGCCACCACGACGGTCGCGCCGGCGAAGACCACGGCGGAGCCGGCGGTGCCGACCGCCCGGCCGACGGCCTCCTCGGGGGAGAGCCCGTCGAGCAGGTTCTGCCGGTGCCGGGAGGTGATGAAGAGCGAGTAGTCGATGCCCACCGCGAGGCCGAGCATCAACGCCAGGATCGGGGCGGTGCTGGTCAGCTCGACCGCGCCGCTGAGCGCGAACAGGCCGGCCATGCCGACGCCGACGCCGATCAGCGCGTTCAGCATGGTCATCCCGGCCGCGACCAGCGAGCCGAACGTAATGATCAGGACGACCGCCGCGACCAGCACGCCGATGGCCTCCGTCGAGCCGACCTCCGGCTCGGCGTTGAGCACCTCGCCACCGGGGGCGACCTGCCAGCCCTGCGCCTCGGCCTGCGCGCCGACCTTCTCGTACGCGTCGCGCTGCTCGGCCGTGACGTCGTCCGCCCGGCCGGCGAACTGCACCTGGATCAGCGCATACCGGCCGTCGGGCGTGAGCGCCCGGGCCTGGTACGGGTCGACCGCGCCGACCACGCCGGGCAGCGTGGCCGCCTCCTGGGTGAGCTGTCCGACCACCGCCTGACCGGCCGGGGTGGTGAGCGCGCCGTCCTGGGGCGCCTTCACCGCGATGGTGCCGGTCGCGCCGCTGGCCGCGGGGAAGCGGTCGGCGAGCAGGTCGATCGCCTTCTGCGACTCGGTGCCCGGCATGGTGAAGTTGCTCGCCGTCGGGCCCTTCAGCGTGGCCGCGGCCAGGCCGAGACCGACGAGTACGACGAGCCAGACGACGGCGACGAGTCGCCGTCGGCGCAGGGATGCCCGGCCGAGCCGGTACAGCAGGGTCGCCATGGACCTTCCTTCGTCCTCGGGTTGGACAGTGCAATCAGGTGGTGGGTTCGAGCGCGCGGTGCGCCACGGCGAGCAGCGCGGGTCGCAGCTCCTCGTCGGGGATGTCCAGGAACTCGCCGCAGGTCTCGGCGATGCCGGCGAGGACGACCAGCGCGGCGACCCGGGCCGCCGGCCGGTCGGAGAAGCCGGCGAAGGCGGCGACCAGCCGTTCGGAGATCTGCTGGATGTGCGCGAACGCCGGCTGCTGGAGCAGGTCCGGGAACTCGCCCCGGAGCAGCGCGATCTCCCGGCGGAAGCGGACCGCCAGGTCGACGAAGCCCTCCGCGGCGACCCGCTGGGCGTCCGCGCCGGTGCGCCCGGCGAGGCGGGCGTCGAGTTCCTCCAGCATCACGATGGCCGGGGCCATCAGCTCGCAGAGCAGGGCGTCCTTGCTGGCGAAGTGATAGAGCACGGTGGCCTTGGAGCAGCCCACCTCGCGGGCGATGTCCTGCAACGAGGTGCCCTTGTAGCCGGTGACGGCGAACCGACGGGCCGCCGCGGTGAGCAGCTCGTCGTGGGTGGCGGGGGTCGCGCGTGCCATGTCCTCCAGCATGCCTGACCGATCGGTCAGCACCTGACCGATCGGTCAGACGGAAGACGTGGTCTTCGCCACAGCGCCGCGTCGCCGCAGGTCAGGTGGCCGGCGCTCCGGTCCGGTCGGCGAGCCAGTCGCCCGACCAGGTGAGCGCGCCCGACCGCAGGTCGGCCACCAGGCCGCGTACCCAGTCCCGTTCGGTGCGGAGCAGGGCGAGCTGGTACTCGTCCTCGACCAGGAAGAGTCGGGGCAGGTCGACCGCGCCCAGCGCCGCCTCGCGTTCGCGCAGCCGCGCCTCGATCGCGTCGGCCCGCTGGTCGAGCCGCCGGGCCGCCTCCTCCGGCGGCAGGATGGGCAGGAAGGACAGCGCGGCGGGGAACTCGGGGAACTCCCGCGCGGGGGTGGCGAGCGCCTCGGCGAGCCAGGCGTCGAGGGCGCGGCGACCGGCCGGGGTGAGCGCGTACACGGTCCGTTCCGGCCGGCCCTCCGCGCGCGTCGTCTCCGCCACCCGGATCAGCTCGTCCCGGCGCAGCCGCTCGATGGCCTGGTAGATGCTGTTGCGCTGCGCGACGTTGACCACGTCCTGCTTCTCCCGCTCCCGGACGAGCTGCTGCATCCGGTACGCGTGCATCGGCTCCTCGACCAGGAGGGCCAGCACCATCATCGCCAGCGGCGAGCGACGAGCCGTCATGTGCCCACCCTAGGTGACCCTGTTCTCTGTTAGTCATTCTATGTATAGTCATCACATGACTAAAGCGCTCGTCGTCGGTGCGGGACTGGCCGGTCCCGTCGCCGCCATGGCACTCCTGCGCGCCGGGATCGACGCGGTCGTCCACGAGGCGTACGAGCGGGACGCCGTCGGGGTGGGCGCGTTCCTCACGCTCTCGGTCAACGGGCTGGACGCGCTGCGCGCCGTCGGGCTCGACGACCTGGTCGCCGGGCTCGGGCATCCCACGCCGCGGATGGTCATGCACAACCACCGGGGGCGCCGGCTCGCCGCGTTCGACGCGGCGGGCAGCCGCACGGTCGGCCGCTCCGACCTCTACCGCGCGCTGCGGGACGAGGCGCTGAGCCGGGGCGTCGAGTTCGTCCACGGATCCCGGCTGACCGGTGCCACGCCGACCGGGGGCGGGGTGACCGCCCGGTTCGCCGACGGTCGTACCGACCACGGCGACCTGCTGGTCGGCGCCGACGGACTGCGGTCCCGGGTCCGCACGCTCATCGACCCGGCCGCCCCCGCGCCGCGCCGGGTGCCACTGCTCAACGCCGGCGGGTTCGCCCGCGGGCTGCGCCTGCCCGACGAGCGCGGCACCATGCAGATGATGTTCGGCCGACGCTGCTTCTTCTGCTGGATCGTGGTGGGGGAGGACGAGGTGTGGTGGTTCGCCAACCCGCCGCAGCCGGAAGAGCAGAGCCGCGAGCAGCTCGCCGCGGTCGGCCAGGAGGAGGCCCGCTCCCGGCTGCACGCGCTGCTCGCCGACGACCCCGGGCCGGCGGCGGCGATCCTCGACCACACCTCGCGGATCGAGTACGGCTGGCCCACGTACGACCTGCCCTCGGTGCCGGTCTGGCACCGGGACCGCATGGTCGTGATCGGCGACGCCGCGCACACCGCCGCGCCCTCCTCGGGGCAGGGCGCGGCGATGGCCTTCGAGGATGCCGTCCAGCTCGCCCGCTGCCTGCGCGACCTGCCGGACGTGCCGGCCGCGTTCGCGGCGTACGAGCGGCTGCGCCGCGCTCGGGTGGAGCGGGTGGTCGCGCAGGGGCGGCGGACCAGCACCGCCAAGGTGGCCGGCCCGGTCGGACGCCTGGTCCGGGACCTGGGCATGCCGGTGTTCGCCCGCCTCCTGGCGCGCAACGGCGGCGCCGCGCAGGCCTGGCTCTTCGACCACCACATCGAGTGGGCCGAGCGGGTCCGGGCCTGACTCAGCCTGCCGGCGTGCCGTGCTCCCGGTCGTACGCCGTCCGGGCCGCGCTGATCGCCTCCCGGTGCCGCTCGGCCCAGCGGGTGAGGGCGACCAGCGACTCGTACAGCTCCCGGGCCATCGGGGTGGCGGTGTACTCGACCTTCGGCGGCACGGTGGGGTGCACGTGCCGGACGAGCAGGCCGTCGCGCTCCAGGTTGCGCAGGGTCAGCGTGAGCATCCGCCGGCTGATCCCCTCCACCCGCCGCTCCAGCTCGGTGAAGCGGACCGGACCGGTCGAGGCGGCGATCAGGATGCCGATGCTCCACTTGCCGCCGACCCGGTCCAACGCCTCCCGCACGGTGCAGGCCCGGGCCTGGTCCGCCGCGCCGGGCCCACACCGGTTCGCCTGTTCCTCACGCACGCCCTCATCGTCACAGGCCGGAGGCCCGGTGACAAAGCGCGCGGGACGGGGCGGCGGCCCGAGGGAAACGGACGTACGGTCGGGATTCCACCGGCAGAGGAGGGACCGTGACGTATCCACCGCCGCGTTACACCGGGGACCGGGGCGAGACGACCGCGACGTTCCGAACGGCCGGGCACCCGCCGGAGCTGGTCCACACCGGCGGCGGCTCGGCCGGCTACCTCGCCACCGGGGCGACCACCAACGGCCAGTTCGGGCTCTACCGTTGGGAGATGGGTCCGCAACCGTCGGGCCCGGCCCCGCACTTCCACCGGTCCATCTCGGAGTCCTTCTTCATCCTCGCCGGCACCGTGCGCATCTACGACGGCCGCCGCTGGATCGACGCGGAGCCCGGCGACTTCGTGCACGTCCCCGAGGGCGGGGTGCACGCGTTCCGCAACGAGTCCGGCGAGCCCGCGTCGATGCTGCTGCACTTCGCCCCCGGCGCGCCCCGGGAAGGCTACTTCGAAGGGCTGCGCGACCTCGCCGACCGCAGCGAGGAGGAACGGGCCGAGTTCTTCCTGCGACACGACACGTTCTGGGTCTGACCGCCGGCGACCGTGTCGGGGTTGCCGAGACGGGCCCGGCCCGGGAAGGTGGGCGGATGGCCGCCGCTGACGAGACCCGGGCCGGGGTGTCGCTGACCAACCTGGACCAGCCGCTGTTCGACGGGGCGGGCGCGACCAAGCGTGACCTGGTCGACTACCTCGACGCGGTGCACGGGCGGATCCTGCCGGAGCTGCGGGACCGGCCGCTGTCGGTGCTGCGGGTGCGGCCCGGGCAGGAGCCGTTCATGCAGAAGAACCTGCCGAAGTACACGCCGGACTGGGTGCGCCGCACCGACGTCTGGGCGGAGGCGTCGCACCGGCGCATCGCGTACGCCCTCTGTGACGACCGGCGGACGCTGCTCTGGTTCGCCAACCAGCGGGCGGTGGAATACCACCCGACGCTGGCCCACGCCGGTCAGCCCGAGCACCCCACCCATCTGGTGCTCGACCTGGACCCGCCGGAGGGCGACTCCTACCCGGCGGCGGTCCGGGTCGCGCTGCTGGTGCGGCAGGCGCTCACCGACGCCGGCCTGGCCGGCGCGGTGAAGACCAGCGGGGCCAAGGGCCTGCACGTGATCGTGCCGGTGGATCCGGCCACCACGGCCGAGGAGGCCGCCGCCGCGACCCGGGCGCTCGCGGCCCGCACCGAACGGCTCGACCCGGCGCTGGCCACCACCGCGTTCATCGTGGCCGACCGCAGCGGCCGCGTCTTCGTCGACTCCACCCGGGCGTACGGGGCGACGGTGGTGGCCGCCTACAGCCCTCGGATCCGGCCCGGCACGCCGGTGTCGTACCCGGTCGGTTGGGCCGACCTGGAGTCGGCGACGCCGGCCGACTTCACCGTGCGGACCGTGCCCGGCCTGCTGGGGGAGCGGGACCCGTGGGCGGAGGCGCTGCCCGCCCCGCAGCGGCTGCCGGCCGACCTGGTCGCCGAGGGGCGCACCATCCCGGTGGCCCGGGTCCAGGCGATGCACGAGGGCAAGCGGCGGGCGAAGGCGCGGCGCGAGGCGGGCTGACCACACGCGAAAGCCCGGGCACTCTGGCCCGGGCCTCGACGTGTCTGGTGCCCCCGGCAGGATTCGAACCTGCGCCCCCGCCTCCGGAGGGCGGTGCTCTATCCCCTGAGCTACGGGGGCTCAGCGACCCGAGAAGAGTAGCAAACCCCTCCCCGGATCACCGAATCGGTATCCCGCGAGTCGATCTTCGCCGGTCAGGCGGCGGCGACGGCGCGACCGCAGCTCGGCAGCGGGTGCAGCACGATCCGACGGGGCAGCCGCCGGGGCCACTCGTTGCGCGGCCAGGAGCCGTCCACGATGAGGTGCACCGTACGCTCCTCGGCCCCGCTCAACCGCAGGACGAAGTCCCGGGGCAGCGGCGGGTCCACCGAGGGCGTGGTGACCATGAACCGTACCCGTCCCCGGGACGACACCGCCGACACGACGTCCGCGGCCGGCATGGTGCCCCGCAGGCGCACCCGGCCGATCCAGTAGACCTCCGCGGCGTGCTCCTGGGCCGCCCGGGTGATCGCCGGGTACTCGCTGCGTACCCAGCGTTCGACCGCGCCGACGCAGAGACCGCAGGCGCGCTCGCGCGGTTCGCGCGGCCCCAGACCCCAGGCCCGCAGGTACGCCCCGACGAGGCCGGTGTCCATGCTCAGCCCGAACCGACGCTCGACGAGAGTGGTCAGGCTCTGGCGCGTCCAGAGCTCCTCGTCGATGCCGAACTCGTCGGGGTGGACCCCCCGCAGTACGTCGATCAGTTCGAGTTCCTGTTCGCGGCTGAGCGTTCCCGGCTCGCCCTGCCGCAGTCCGCGACGGACGGCTGCCACCGCCCCGTCACCGCCGATGGTGTGGCGTCGGCACCAGCTGGTCACCGACCGCCCTGCGTCTCTGAGTGCAACCCCCACGTCCTGCGCAACGAGCCCGAATCGCAACTGGTCACGATATGTATGGAGAAACTTCTCAGAGCACCACAATGACCTGTTAACCCCAAAACGTTACAAAGCGGCATATCCGACATACCGCGCGCGTCGTTCCCGGTGATCAAGGGGTTTGTGTCGGCGCCGAGGGCCTCAGCCGACCCAACTTCCTTGGTCACCCCGCTGCCCGGCATGCACGGCGGGCAGCGGGCAGCCGGTTGGTGGGCGGCCGCAATGCACCTGGGTTGTTCCACCGGCGAGGTTGGCGGTCGGTGGTGAAGCGGGGCTGGTGTCTCCCGGCCGGGACACACCCGTGGCGTTCCACTCGTGGGGCTGCCGTGCGCTGGGTGAAACGGGATGGGTGTCTCCCGGGCCGGGATGCACCCATGGCGTTCCACTGGCCGGGTTGGCATTCGCTGGGTGGCGCGTCATGGGTGTCTCCCGGACCGGGATGCACCCATGACGTTCCACCGACGGGGCTGGCGGGCGCTGGGTGGAACGTCATGGGTGTCTCCATGGCCGGGATACACCCACGGCGTTCCACCGACGGGGTTGGCGGCCGCTGGGTGGATCGTCATGGGTGTCTCCGCGGCCGGGATGCCCCCATGGTGTTCCACTGGCCGGGTTGGCGGCCGCTGGGTGGAACGTCACGGGTGTCTGCGGGTGTCCGGATGCACCCGGGGGGCTTTCACCCGGGCGCCTGGGATGCGAGTGGGGTGTCCGGTTCGGTGGTGGTGGGCGGCACCCCGGGCGCGGAATCGGCGTGGGCGGGGCGGCGTTGTAGACGGGTGAACGACCGAGCAGGCGAACACCCCCGAGCCGCCCCCGCCCCCGGCGGAATGACGGCAGGCCGCCGGTCGTTACACATCATGCCGGCGCCGCGTGCAGCCCCCCCGCCCCGCGAGCCAGCCGGACATCCCCGGCCCCGTGAGCTGGCCCCCCGGTTCCACGAGCGTGCCGGATCCCCCTTCAAGACTTCTCGAGCGCCTGACGGTGCCCACACCCCCCCGGGTGTGTTGACCCCCGAATGGAGCCCCCTGATGAACACGATCCTGCGCAAGAGCATCCTCGGTATCGCTGGTCTGGCCTTCACCGGTGGCGTGTTCGCCGGTCCGGTCGCCGCCCACACCGACACCCCCGCCCACGCCGCCGCCAAGCCCGTCGCGGTCGCGTCCGTGCAGGGCGAGCAGTCGACCATCACCCTGAACGACGAGCAGACCGCCAACGCCAAGGCGATCATCGCCGCCACGAAGAAGGCCGGCCTGCCCGAGCGGGCCGCGGTCATCTCGATCGCCACCGCCCTGCAGGAGTCGAAGCTGGAAAACCTCGGCCACCTCGGCGACCGCAACGACCACGACTCGCTGGGCCTGTTCCAGCAGCGCCCCTCCTCCGGTTGGGGCACGCCGGAGCAGATCACCGACCCCGAGTACTCCACCCTGGCCTTCCTCAAGGGCCTGAAGCAGGTCGACGGCTGGGACAAGATGCCCCTGACCGACGCCGCCCAGACCGTCCAGGTCTCCGCCTACCCGGACGCCTACGCGCAGTGGGAGAAGCAGGCCACCGACATCGTGAACCAGCACTGGACCAAGTGACACCGAAGGCCGGCACCCCGAAACCGGGGTGCCGGCCTTTCGCGTCTGTTACGGGGTGCCGCCCAGGCGCTTCAGCGCGGCGCTGAGGTTGGTCAGGTCGTTCTGCTGCGTGTTCTTCATGGTCTGGGCGACCGCGAGCACGTCGTCGTCGTGCCCCTCGGCCAGGATGCCGTCGATCATGTGCACGCCGCCGATGTGGTGCCGGATCATCATGTTCAGGAAGAGCAGGTCGAACTCGCGTCCGGTCGCCGCCTTCAGCTTCGCCATCTCCTCGGGGGTGGCCATGCCGGGCATCAGCCCGTTCTTCACCAGCCCGGCCCCGTCCGGCATCCACGCCATCGCCGGCTGGTCACCGGTCGGGTCCAGCTTCCAGGAGCGCAGCCACGTCTGCATGGTGCCGATCTCGCCCTGCTGGCCGGTGGCGATGTCGACGCCGACCTGGCGGACCTCCGCGTCCTGCCCCTGGCGGAACGCCAGCAGGCCCATGGCCACCGCCTGGTTGTGGTGCGCGGTCATGTCCCGGGCGAAACCGGCCTCGGCCGAGTTGTCCCCCGGGCGGGTGAGCGTCGGCGTGAGCAGGCCGCCGGCGTACCCGAGCAGGAGCCCGACCACGATGGCGGCGGCCACGGCAAGCAGGCCGTAGCGGCGTACCGCCGGCCGGCCGCCCTCGTCGGTGGCCGGTGCCTCGTCGAGCTCGCTGTCGGTGGTCACCGGAGCGGTCATCGCGGCGTCCTTACTGGGTCGGCTGCTCGGGCATGTTGTTCTGCAGGTTGTCCCGCGGGGTGGTGCCGGTGGCGGTGACGCCCTGGTCGCAGAGGGCGTTCGGGCCCTCGATCGAGGCGTTCACCCGCAGCGTCTTGATGAAGTCGTCGATCCGGCTGTCGTCGGCGTTGTCGACCTTGAGCTGGAAGCCCCAGGCCTGCAACGAGATCGGCTTGTCCAGCCCCTCGTACGGGCTGAGCATCAGCTTCTCCTTGCCCTGCACCTTGCTCTTGAGCTTCTCCACCTGGTCGGCGGGCAGGTCCGGGCGGTAGGTGATCCAGACGGTGCCGTGCTCCAGGCTGTGCACCGCGTGCTCGTTGGCGATCGGGGCGTCGTAGACGTCGCCCATGCAGTTCTGCCAGGCCTGGTTGTGCGGGCCGGCGACCGGCGGGGAGACGTCGTACTTGATCGCGCCGGGCTGGTGGTTGCCGCCCTTGACCAGGTCCTTGTCCTTCTTGCGGAAGTCGACCATGCCGTTGATGGCGTCCGCCCGCTTCTGCCACGGCTGGGCGCCCTGGTAGACGGCCCAGGCGCCGATGCCGATGATGCCGACGGCCAGCACGCCGACCGCGACGAACAGGGCGATCGGACCCCACGAGCGACCCTGGCTCACCTTCACCGGGGTGACCGGCTTGCGGCCCTTGCCCCCGGCGCCCGGCCGTGGCGTGCCCTTGCCGCCCCCGGCCTTGCCCGCGCCGGCCTTCGCGGCGGGCTTGTCGCCGGCCGCCGGACGGCCTGCGGCCGGCTTCTTGCCGGTGCTGACCACGGTGGGACGGCGCTCCGGGCCGCCCGGGGTGCTGATGCTCATCGTGCCTCGTCAGGTCGGTCGGTCAGGGGGACCGCGGGGCCGGTTCACATGCTGGGTCGCCTCCGCGGTGCCCGAGTCTACCCCCGATAACATGGTTCAGTGACTCCCGCAGAACTCGCCGAGGTCGTCCTCGCCGCAGCCCACGCCGTCTTCGACGAGCGGGGCCTGGACCGTGCCGCGCTGCCCGCGCAGACCACCGTCGAGCGACCCCGTAACCCCGATCACGGCGACTACGCCTCGACGCTGGCGTTGCAGCTCAGCAAGAAGGTGGGCGTCCCCCCGCGGGAGCTGGCGTCGGCCCTGGCCGACCAGCTGGGCCGGGCGCCGGGGGTCAAGTCGGTGGAGATCGCCGGCCCGGGTTTCCTGAACATCCGGCTCGACGCGGGCGCCGCCGGCCAGCTGGCCAAGGTGATCGTCGAGGCCGGCCCGGCGTACGGGCGCTCCGACACCCTGGCCGGGCAGCGGATCAACCTGGAGTTCGTCTCGGCCAACCCGACCGGCCCGGTGCACATCGGCGGGGTCCGCTGGGCGGCCGTCGGTGACGCGCTCAGCCGCCTGCTCCGGGCCACCGGGGCCGACGTCGGCACCGAATACTATTTCAACGACGCCGGCTCGCAGATCGACCGGTTCGCCCGCTCGCTGCTGGCCGCGGCCAAGGGCGAGCCGGCGCCGGAGGACGGCTACGGCGGCGCGTACATCGCCGAGATCGCGGCGGAGGTCGTCAAGCGCCGGCCTGACGTGCTGGACCTGCCCGAGGACGCCGCCCAGGAGGTGTTCCGGGTCGAGGGCGTCCAGCTGATGTTCAGCGAGATCAAGTCCTCGCTGCGCGACTTCGGGGTGGAGTTCGACACCTACTTCAACGAGAAGGACCTGCACGACCGGGGCGAGCTGGAGAAGGCGCTGCTCCGGCTGCGTGAGCAGGGGCACGTCTTCGAGTCCGAGGGCGCCACCTGGCTGCGCACCACCGACTTCGGTGACGACAAGGACCGGGTGCTGCGCAAGTCCAACGGTGAGTGGACCTACTTCGCCGCCGACTGCGCCTACTACCTGGACAAGCGGGAGCGCGGCTTCGAGCGGGTCGTGATCATGCTGGGCGCCGACCACCACGGCTACATCGGCCGGATGAAGGCGATGGCCGCCTGCTTCGGCGACGACCCGGCGCGCAATCTGGAGATCCTCATCGGCCAGCTGGTCAACCTGCTCCGCGACGGCGCACCGGTGCGGATGAGCAAGCGGGCCGGCACCGTGGTCACCCTGGAGGACCTGGTCGACGCGATCGGCGTGGACGCCTCCCGCTACGCGTTGGCCCGTTACTCCAGCGACTCGCCGATCGACATCGACGTGGAACTGTGGACCCGGGCCACCCGCGACAACCCGGTCTACTACGTCCAGTACGTGGCCGCCCGGACCGCCAGCGTCGGCCGCAACGCGGCCGAGGCGGGGCTGACCCGGGGTGACGCCGCCGACTTCCGGGCCGAGCTGCTCGTGCACGAGAAGGAGAACGACCTGCTCAAGGCGCTCGCCGAGTTTCCGGCCGTGGTCGCCTCGGCGGCCGAGCTGCGCGGGCCGCACCTGGTGGCCCGCTACCTGGAGCGGCTCGCCGGGGCCTACCACCGGTTCTACGACAACTGCCGGATCCTGCCGCGCGGCGACGAGGAGGTCACCGACCTGCACCGGGCCCGGCTCTGGCTCAACGACGCCACCCGGACGGTCATCGCCAACGGCCTCCACCTGCTCGGCGTCTCCGCCCCGGAGAGGATGTAACCCCGCATGCGAGCGCACGAAGCCGGTGCCCTGCACGGCGACATCGGCAACCGCAGTCCGGCCTGGTTGCGTACCCCGGTCGACGTCAACGCCCTGGTGCCGCAGCTCTGGCCGCGTCACGTGGCGCGCGGCCCGGCCGGCGCGCTGACGGTCGCGGGCCTGGACGTCCGCGACCTCGCCGCCGAGTTCGGCACCCCGGCGTACGTGCTGGACGAGGACGACCTGCGCGAGCGCTGCCGCGAGTTCCGCGCCGCGTTCCCGGACGCGGACGTCTACTACGCCGGCAAGGCGTTCCTCTGCCGCGCCGTGGTCCGGATGATCGCCGAGGAGGGCATGTTCCTCGACGTCTGCACCGGCGGGGAGCTGGCCACCGCGCTCTCGGCCGGGATGCCGGCGGAGCGGATCGGCTTCCACGGCAACAACAAGTCGGTGGCCGAGCTGACCCGGGCGGTGGACGCCGGGGTCGGCCGGATCATCGTCGACTCGTTCGCCGAGATCGACCGGCTCTCCGAGCTGGCCCGCGAGCGCGGGGTACGCCCGCGGGTGCTGGTCCGGGTCACGGTCGGCGTGGAGGCGCACACCCACGAGTTCATCGCCACCGCGCACGAGGACCAGAAGTTCGGCTTCTCCCTCGCCGGCGGCGCGGCGGCCGCGGCCGCCTTCAAGATCCTCGACGAGGACGTGCTGGAGCTGCGGGGGCTGCACTCGCACATCGGCTCGCAGATCTTCGACGCCAGCGGCTTCGAGGTCTCCGCCCGCCGCGTGCTCGCGCTGCAGGCGCAGATCCGCGACGCCCGCGGCGTGGAGCTGCCGGAGCTGGACCTGGGCGGCGGCTTCGGTATCGCGTACACCACGCAGGACGACCCGGCGTCGCCGCACGACCTGGCCAAGCGGCTGCGCAAGATCGTCGACGGCGAGTGCGCGGCGGAGAACCTGGCCGTGCCGCACCTGTCGGTCGAGCCGGGCCGCGCCATCGTCGGGCCCGCCGTGTTCACGCTCTACCAGGTGGGCACGGTCAAGGACGTCGACGGCATCCGCACCTACGTGAGCGTCGACGGGGGGATGAGCGACAACATCCGGACCGCGCTCTACGACGCCTCCTACTCGGCCACGGTGGCGAACCGCACGTCGGCGGCGGAGCCGATGCTCGCCCGCGTGGTGGGAAAGCACTGTGAGTCCGGGGACATCGTGGTGAAGGATGAATTCCTGCCCGCCGACGTGCAGCCCGGAGATCTTGTCGCGGTGCCCGGCACCGGGGCCTACTGCCGGAGCATGGCCAGCAACTACAACCATGTCCCGCGGCCCCCGGTCGTCGCGGTCCGCGACGGTCGGGCCCGGCTGATCGTCCGCCGGGAGACCGAAGACGACCTGCTCGCATTGGATGTGGGATGACCTCACCGGTTCGCTTGGCGCTGCTCGGCTGCGGCACGGTCGGCAGCGACGTCGTGCGGCTGCTGCACGAGCAGTCCGCCGATCTCGCCGCCCGGATCGGCGCCCCGCTGGAGATCGCCGGCATCGCCGTACGCCGGCTCGGCCGGGACCGGGGTGACCTGCCGGTCGACCCGGCGCTGTTCACCACCGACCCGCTCGGGCTGGTCAAGCGGGACGACGTGGACGTGGTGGTCGAGGTCGTCGGCGGCATCGAGCCGGCCCGGGGCTGGCTGGTCGAGGCGCTGCGCGCGGGCAAGAGCGTGGTGACCGCCAACAAGGCGCTGCTCGCCGAGGACGGCGCCACGCTGCACGACGCCGCCGCCGAGGGCGGCGCGGACCTCTACTACGAGGCCAGCGTCGCGGGGGCGATCCCGCTGCTGCGCCCGTTGCGCGAGTCGCTGCACGGCGACCGGATCACCCGGGTCACCGGCATCGTGAACGGCACCACCAACTTCATCCTCTCCGCCATGGACGCCACCGGCGCCGGCTTCGCCGAGGCGTTGGAGGAGGCCACCGAGCTGGGGTACGCGGAAGCCGACCCGACGGCCGACGTGGAGGGCTTCGACGCCGCCGCCAAGGCCGCCATCCTCGCCTCGCTGGCGTTCCACACCCGGGTCACCGCCGCCGACGTGCACCGCGAGGGCATCACCGAGGTGACCGCCGCGGACGTGGCCAGCGCGAAGGCCATGGGCTGCACGATCAAGCTGCTCTGCATCGCCGCCCGGGGCGTCGACGAGGCAGGCCGGGAGACGGTGAACGTCCGGGTGCACCCGGCGATGATCCCGCTGACCCACCCGCTGGCCGGCGTCGGCGACGCCTTCAACGCGGTCTTCGTCGAGGCGGACGCGGCCGGTCAGCTCATGTTCTACGGTCGGGGGGCGGGCGGCGCGCCGACCGCCAGCGCGGTGCTCGGCGACGTGGTCGCGGTGGCCCGCAACCGTCTCGCCGGGGTGCACGCGGCCAGCGAGTCGGCGTACGCGGACCTGTCGGTGCGGCCGATGGGCGAGGCGCTCACCCGCTACCACATCAGCCTCGACGTGGCCGACCGGCCGGGTGTGCTGGCGGCGGTGGCCGGGGTGTTCGCCCGGCACGAGGTCTCCATCGCGACCGTGCGGCAGGGGCCGGCCGGGGGCGACGCCGAGCTGGTGATCGTCACCCACGTGGCGCCGGACGCGGCGCTCGCCGCCACCGTCCGCGAGCTGCGCGGGTTGGACATCGTCCGCTCGGTGGCCAGCGTGCTGCGGGTCGAGGGCGGCGCGTAACCCGGGCGTCCCGCCTGATGGTTAGGACGGGGTGTGCCGGTGACCGGTCGGGGAGGCTGGTCCACGCTGTTGGCGGGTCCCGGTCGGCCGGGGTCGGAGAGGCGAGGAGCGCGACATGTGGCGGGGACTCATCGAGGCGTACCGGGACCGTCTGCCGGTCACCGACGCCACTCCCGTCGTCACCCTGCACGAGGGGAACACGCCGCTGCTGCCGGCGCCGGTGCTCTCCGCCCGGGTCGGCGCGGACGTGTGGCTCAAGGTCGAGGGGGCGAACCCGACCGGCTCGTTCAAGGACCGTGGCATGACCCTCGCCGTCTCCAAGGCCGTCGAGGCGGGGGACAAGGCGATCATCTGCGCCTCCACCGGCAACACCAGCGCCTCGGCCGCCGCGTACGCGGCCCGGGCCGGGATCACCTGCGCGGTGCTGGTGCCCCAGGGCAAGATCGCGCTGGGCAAGCTGGCCCAGGCGCTGGTGCACGGCGCCAAGCTGCTCCAGGTGCAGGGCAACTTCGACGACTGCCTGGGCCTGGCCGGCAAGCTCGCCCAGGACTTCCCGGTCGCGCTGGTCAACTCCGTCAACATCGACCGGCTGCACGGGCAGAAGACGGCCGCCTTCGAGATCGTCGAGGCGCTCGGCGACGCGCCGGACATCCACTGCCTGCCGGTGGGCAACGCCGGCAACATCTCCGCCTACTGGATGGGCTACTCGGAGGACCTGCGCGACGGCAACGCCACGAAGGCACCCAGGATGTACGGGTTCCAGGCGGCCGGCGCGGCCCCGATCGTCACCGGCCAGGTGGTGCCCGAGCCGTCGACCATCGCCACCGCCATCCGGATCGGCAACCCGGCGAGCTGGACCAAGGCCATCGACGCGCGGGACGCCTCGGACGGTCTGATCTCGGCGGTCACCGACCGGGAGATCCTGTCGGCCTACCGGCTGCTGGCCCGTGAGGTCGGGGTCTTCGTCGAGCTGGGCAGCGCGGCCAGCGTGGCCGGCCTGCTCCAGCAGGCCGCCGCCGGCCGGGTGCCGGCCGGGTCGCGGGTGGTCTGCACGGTCACCGGCCACGGCCTGAAGGACCCGGAGTGGGCCATCTCGACGGCTCCCGCCCCGGTCACCATCGCCAACGACGCCCTCGCCGCCGCCCGCTCCCTCGACCTCGCCTGAGTCGTCCGTAGACCGGCCGGCGGCGGCGTCGACCGGCGGCGTCGAGCGCGGCGCCGGGTCCCTCCGGCGCCCCGGGCCGGCTGCTGGGAGCGTGATCGCGTACGGCAGACTCAGGGCACCCCGTAGACCCCTCTTCAGGAGTGAGTAACGCCCATGTCGCTGCTCGCCAGATTCAGTCTCGCCAACCGGGGCCTGATCGCCCTCATCGCGTTGGTGACCACGGCGTTCGGGGCGTTCGCCGTGCCGTCGCTGAAGCAGCAGCTGCTGCCGTCGCTGGAGTTCCCCGCCGCGTTCATCGTGGCCCCCTACCCGGGCGCCGCCCCGGAGATCGTCGAGTCCCAGGTCGCCGAGCCGATCGAGAACAGCCTGCAGGGCATCCCGGGGCTGGAGAAGGTCACCTCGACCTCCCGGGAGGGCGCGGCCACGGTCCAGGTGCAGTACGAGTTCGGCACCGATCTGGACGACGTGGTCAACAAGATGGAGATCGCGCTCAACCGGATCGACGCCCAGCTCCCGGAGGGCGTCGACCCGCAGGTGATCGCCGGCAGCACGGACGACCTGCCCGCCGTGGTGGTCGCGGCGACCGGTGACGGGGACGAGCGGGCGCTGGCCGAGAAGCTGCGCGCCACCGTCGTACCGGAGCTGGAGGGGCTGGACGGGGTGCGCGCGGTGGACGTCACCGGCGCCCGCGACCAGGTGGTGACCGTCACGCCGGATCCGGTGAAGCTGGCCGCCGCCAAGGTGGCGCCGACCGCGATCGCGCAGGCGCTGAAGACCAACGGGGTGGCCGTGCCGGCCGGGGCGCTGGCCGACGGTGACCGATCGCTGCCGGTGCAGGTCGGCACGCCGATCCGCACCGTGGACGACCTGCGGGGCATCGTGCTCACCACGGCGCCAGCGGCGCCGGTGCGCCTCGGCGACGTGGCCCGGGTGGAGCAGCAGCTCGCCCCGGCGACGTCCTTCACCCGCACCAACGGCAAGCCGAGCCTCGGGATCGCGGTCACCGCCAGCCCGGACGGCAACGCGGTCGGCATCTCGCACGACATCCGGGACCGGCTGGACGAGTTGGAGGCCGCCTCCGGCGCCGAGCTGACCGTGGTGTTCGACCAGGCCCCGTTCGTCGAGCGGTCCATCGAGAGCCTCACCACCGAGGGGCTGCTGGGCCTGCTGATGGCCGTCGTGGTGATCCTGGTCTTCCTGCTCTCGGTGCGGTCCACGGTGGTCACCGCGGTCTCCATCCCGATCTCGGTCCTGGTCGCGCTGATCGTGCTCTGGGCCGGCGACTATTCGCTCAACCTGCTGACCCTCGGCGCGCTGACCATCGCGGTCGGCCGGGTGGTGGACGACTCGATCGTGGTGCTGGAGAACATCAAACGGCACCTGGAGTACGGCGAGGAGAAGCGGGCGGCGATCCTGACCGCGGTCCGCGAGGTGGCCGGCGCGGTGACCGCGTCCACGCTCACCACGGTCGCGGTGTTCGCGCCGATCGCCCTGGTCGGCGGCTTCGTCGGGCAGCTGTTCGCGCCGTTCGCGATCACCGTGACGGTGGCCCTGCTTGCCTCGCTGCTGGTGTCGCTGACCGTCATCCCGGTGCTGGCCTACTGGTTCCTGCGCCCGCGGCGCGGGGCCGACGACGCCGCCCGCGCGGCCGCCGAGGAGAAGGAGCTGCGCAGCCCGTTGCAGCGGGCGTACCTGCCGGTGATCGGCTTCGCCACCCGCTCCCGCAAGAGCCGGTGGGCCACCGTGGCGGTCGGCCTGCTGGTGCTGCTGGGCACGTTCGGTCTGGCGCAGAAGCTGGAGACCAACTTCCTGGACGACTCCGGCCAGGACACGCTGGCGATCCGGCAGGAGATGCCGGCCGGCACCGGACTCGCCGGCACCGACCGGGCCGCCGCCCGAGTCGAGGAGGTGCTGAAGCGTACGTCGGGGGTGGAGACCTACCAGGTCAGCGCCGGCGGCGGGGACAACCCGTGGGCGGGGGGCGGCAGCGACAGCGCCTCCTGGTCGTTGGCGCTCTCCGACGACACCGACGCCACGGCCGTGCGGCAGGTGCTGCGCAAGGAGTTCGACGCGCTCGGCCCGGAGGTCGGCGAGCTGACCTTCGGCGGTGGCCAGAACGCCTCCGCCAACCAGGTCGAGGTGGTGGTGCAGGCCGCCGACCAGGAGACGCTGACCCGGGCGGCGGAGGAGGTCCGCGCCGCGATGGCCGACACCCCCGGCGTGGAGGACGTCACCAGCGGCCTGGCCACCCGGGTGCCCCGGGTGGAGGTGACAGTGGACCGGGCCGCCGCGGCCCGCGCCGGTCTCACCGAGGCGGCCGTGGGGCAGCTCGTCGCGCAGACGTACCGGGGCGCGCCGCTCGGCCAGGTCACGCTGGACGGCGCCGCGCAGGACGTGGTGCTGAGCACCGGGGCCCGGCCGCCGGTGAACGTGGCCGAGCTGCGGGCGCTGCGGGTGGGCCCGGTGACGCTGGACGCGATCGCCGACGTCAACCAGGTCGACGGCCCGCAGCAGGTCACCCGGATCGACGGTGAGCGCAGCGTCTCGGTCACCGGCACCGCCACCGGCTCGAACCTCGGCGCGACCACCCAGGAGCTGCAGAAGCGACTGGACGCGCTGGACGTGCCGGGTGCCACGTACGTGATCGGCGGGGTGAGCGCCGACCAGGCGGACGCGTTCGCGGACCTCGGCCTGGCCGTGCTGGCCGCCATCGCGATCGTCTTCCTGATCATGGTGGCGACGTTCCGGAGCCTGACCCAGGCGCTGATCCTGCTGATCTCGGTGCCGTTCGCGGCGACCGGGGCGATCGCGCTGCTGCTGGCCACCGGGACGCCGCTGGGCGTGCCGGCGCTGATCGGCGTGCTCATGCTGGTCGGCATCGTGGTGACCAACGCGATCGTGCTGCTCGACCTGATCAACCAGTACCGGGCGCAGGGCATGGGTGTCACCGAGGCCGTGGTCGAGGGCGGCCGGCGTCGGCTGCGGCCGATCCTGATGACCGCGGTGGCCACCATCTTCGCGCTGCTGCCGATGGCGTTCGGGCTGACCGGCGAGGGTGGCTTCATCTCGAAGCCGCTGGCCGTCGTGGTGATCGGCGGCCTGCTCAGCTCGACGCTGCTGACGCTGGTCCTGGTGCCGACGCTCTACACCATGGTGGAGCGGACCAAGGGTTCGCTGCGGGCCCGCCGGGACCGCCGCCGGGGTGCTCCGGAGCAGGTCGAGGCGGCCGAGCCGGCCGAGGCGCCCGCCCCGGAGCCGGTCCCGGTGGGCGTCGGCGGCGGGGAGCGCCCGGCCGAGGTGGCCGTGCCGCCGGCCCGGCCGTCGGGCGCGCTGATCGACGGTACGGACCAGTTCGAGGTGCTCCGCCTGCCCAAGAGCCGGCAGTCCCCGCTGCCCCCGACCGAGTGAGAGGAGGGGCCCCCGCTCGACACCTTCCGGATGAGCGGGGGCCCCATCCACGCGTGTCCGCCGCCGCGCGGGGCACATGGTGAGCCACCTCGGACGGTACGCTCAGTGAGCTGGTGCCTACTCGGGGTGCGGGGGCGTGATGGTCGACGGCGGGGGCCGGTGGGGTCGGCGCACGCTGCTGCGCCGGTCCGCGCTGCTGCTCGGCGGAGCCGCGCTCGGCTCCGCCGCGACGCTGGAGAGCGCCCGGGTGGCCGACCGCCGACTGCCGCTCGCGGGCGGCCCGGCCAGTGCCACCCTGGGCAACCGCCGGCAGGACGTCGGCTCGGGCGGGGTGCAGGTCGTCTGGGGCGTCCGCACCGACACGTCCCTGGTCGCGCTGACGTTCGACGACGGGCCGCGACCACAGTGGACGCCGATGGTGCTGGACACGTTGGCCGAGCACCGGGTGCCGGCCACGTTCTTCCTGGTCGGCGAGCGGGCCCGGCGGCACGCCGCGCTGGTGCGGGGGCGGATGGGCGGGCACGAGGTGGGCAACCACAGCTGGGCCCACCACGACCTCGCCCGGATGGACGCCACCAGGGCCCACGACGACCTGAGCCGCAGCCACGACGCGATCACCGCGGCCACCGGGGCGGCCCCCCGGCTGCTCCGTCCACCCTGGGGGCACCTGGGCGGGTCGGTGCTGCACGCGGCCGCGCGGCTGGACTACCGGCTGGTGCTCTGGACGCTCCAGATGGTCGAGAGCGAGTTCCCGCACGACCCGGCCGGGCACGCCCGGCGGATCGTCGCCGACGTCCGGCCCGGCACCATCCTGCTCGGCCACGACGTCGGTGACGAGCGGCGGCTGGTCGCCCTCCGCGGCCTGCCCGACATGATCACCGGGCTGAAGGCCCGGGGCTACACCTTCGTCACCGTCTCCGACCTGCTGCGTCGCGCTGCCGCTCCGGGGGCGGCCCGATAGGGTGCCGGCGTGTCGCCCACCCTCTCGGTCCTCGTCCGCAACCGCGACTTCCGCAACCTGTTCCTCGCCGAGCTCGTCGTGTTCGGCGCGGACTGGTTCGTCATGGTGCCGCTGCTGGTGCTGCTGCCGCAGCTGACCGGCAGCGGCGTCTGGGGCGCGCTGGTGCTGGCGGTGGACACCGGCGCCACCGCGCTGCTGCTCCCGTACGCCGGCACCGTGGCCGACCGGTTCGACCGCCGCAAGGTCATGATGGTGGCCAACCTGGCCGCGCTCGCCGGCATCCTGCTGCTGCTCGGCGTCCGCGACGCCGGGACGGCCTGGCTGGCGCTGGTGTCGATCGCGATCGTGGCAGTGGCCAAAGCGTTCTACTCGCCGGCCGCCCAGGCGGCCCTGCCCAACGTGCTCGATCCGGCGGACCTGGCCGCCGGCAACGCGGTCGCCGGCTCGGCCTGGGGCACGATGACCGTGGTCGGCGCCTCGCTCGGCGGCATCCTGAGCGCCGCCGCCGGCCCGTACGCCAGTTTCTGGGTGGCCGCCGCGGCGCTGGCCGGGGCGGCGGGCCTGGCGGCGCTGATCCGTCGGCCGCTCCAGGCGCCCCGCGACCCGGCGGCGACAGTGCCGCGCACCTGGGCGGCGATCCGCGAGGCGCTGGGCTACATCGCGCACCGGCCGCGCGTGCTCGCGCTGGTCACGGTGAAGTCGGCGGTCGGTCTGGGCAACGGCGTGCTGACCGTCTTCCCGCTGCTGGCCGGCGTCTACGGGGTCGGGGCGGTCGGCGCGGGCCTGCTCTTCGCCGCCCGGGGCGCCGGCGCGCTGGTCGGCCCGATCCTGATGCGCCGGGTGCTCAGCAACCGGGCCTGGCTGCTCACCGGCCTGGCGCTGTCGATGTCGCTGTACGGCCTGGCCTACCTGGGCGCCTCGGCGGTGTCCTGGTTCCCGCTGGTCCTGGTCCTGGTCTTCCTCGCCCACCTCGGCGGCGGCAGCAACTGGGTGCTGTCCAACTACGCCCTGCAGGGCGAGGTGCCGGACCAGCTGCGGGGCCGGGTCTTCGCCACCGACATGATGCTGGCGACGCTGGCCATCGCGGTCAGCCAGCTGGTGGTGGCGCTGGTCGTGGACCGGGTGGACGAGCGGACCGTGCTGGCCGGCTGCGGCCTGGTGACCGTCGTCTACGCGATCGGCTGGCGGTTCGCGACGCGTCGCCTCTCGCTCGCCGACCCGGTGCCGGCGCAGGCGCCGGGCGGCGCCGGGTGACCCGCGGGTCCCACGCTGCGGGCGATCCGGCCGGCTGTCGGTGGCACGCCCTAGCATGAGCCGGTGCCGACCACTCTCACCTCCGGCCCGGTCCGGGTCCGGGTGCCCGCGACCAGCGCCAATCTCGGCCCCGGGTTCGACGCGCTCGGGCTGGCGCTCGGTCGCTACGACGACGTCACCGCCGAGGTGACCGACGGCGGCGTGCGGGTGACGGTCACCGGCGAGGGCGCCGGGGAGTTGCCGGCGGACGAGCGGCACCTGGTGGTGACCGCCATGCGGGCCGCCTTCGACGTGCTCGGCGCGCAGCCGGCCGGCCTGGCGCTGGAGTGCGTCAACCGGATCCCGCAGGCCCGTGGCCTCGGCTCGTCCTCGGCCGCCATCGTGGCCGGGGTGCTGGCGGCCCGTGCGCTGGTGGCCGACGGTGGGCAGCGGCTCGGTGACGACGCGGCGCTGCGGCTGGCGGCGGAGCTGGAGGGGCACCCCGACAACGTCGCGCCGTGCCTGCTCGGTGGCTTCACCATCGCCTGGACGGAGCCGTCCGGCGCCCGGGCGGTCTCGCTGCCGGTGGCGTCGGCCGTCCGCCCGACCGTCTTCGTGCCCGCCGAGCGGGGCCTGACCGCGGAGGCCCGGGCCGCGCTGCCGACCACCGTGCCGCACACCGACGCGGCGTCCAACGCGGGTCGGGCGGCCCTGCTGGTGCACGCGTTGACCGCCGACCCGGCCCTGCTGCTGCCGGCCACCGTCGACCGCCTGCACCAGGACCAGCGGGCGCCGGGGATGCCGGCCACCGCCGCGCTGGTGAGCGCGTTGCGTGGGGCCGGTGTGGCGGCCGTGGTCAGTGGGGCCGGTCCGACCGTGCTGGCGTTGTCCGAGGTCCCGGCGGGATTCGACCCGGGAACACAATGGCGCCGCTGGGAGTTGCCGATAGATGTCAGCGGGGCCCGGGTTTCCCGGGGTAGACTTTGACACGCCGAGCGGGACCCTGTTGCCGCAGGTCGGAAGAGTTGATTACGCTCTAGACCGAGCACAGCCGCGAAGCATGCGATCTTCCTGCGGTTCGGCGCACCCCCGAAGCTCTCGGCGGTCAGCCCGTCACCCCTGCCCAAGGCCCACGCCGCACCGCAGTTTCCACAGGTCGCCGCAGACGGCGAGACCTGCTCACCGATGTTTGGTGAGTCGGGAAACCGACCGGCTGCTGTGTTACAGACTCCCGCGACGCGTCCTTGCGAGGCGGGTGCACCGAGGCCGCCCGGCCACCTGGTTCCACGACTCCGGGCAGCCCCGGCCTATCGAGGGAAGGAATCCATTGAGCGACACCACCGACGTGACGTCGGATGTTTCCAACGTCGCTGGCGATGCCACCACCGCCGCCCCCACGCGCCGTCGGCGCAGCGGCACCGGCCTGTCGGCGATGCTGCTGCCGGAGCTCCAGAGCCTGGCCGCGTCGCTCGGCATCTCCGGTACGGCTCGCATGCGCAAGGGCGAGCTGATCAGTGCCATCACCGAGCGGCAGGGCGGCGCCGCCGCCGGAACCCCTCGACCGCGGGCCGAGGTCGCGGCCGCGGCCGCTCCCGCCCGCGAGGAGGTGCACGCCGAGGTCCGTGAGGAGCGGGCCGAGGCGCGTCCCACCGAGCAGGCGCCCACCGCCGAGGCGACCGAGGGTCGTACCCGTGGCCGTCGCAGCCGGGCCACCGCCGCCACCGCCGAGACGCGGCCGGCCGAGACGCGTGCCGAGGAGGCTCCCCCCGCCGAGACCGGCGAGCGGGCCGAGCGCGGCGAGCGTGGTGACCGGGCCGAGCGTGGTGACCGGGCTGAGCGTGGCGAGCGCAGCGACGGCCGGGGCCGCGAGCGCAACGGCGAGCGGGCCGACCGCACCGAGCGGACCGACCGCACCGAGCGGACCGACCGCACCGAGCGGGGCGACCGCAACGACCGGGGCGAGCGGGCCGAGCGCAACGACCGGGGCGAGCGGGCCGAGCGGGGCGAGCGCAGCGACCGGGGCGAGCGCGGCGACCGCAATGATCGGGGCGACCGCAACGATCGGGGCGACCGCGCCGAGCGCAACGACCGTGACCGCAACGACCGTGACCGCAACGACCGGGGTCAGCGCGCGGAGCGGGGCGACGACGGTGACGACGACGGCGAGGGCGGCGGCCGGCGGGGCCGGCGCAGCCGGTTCCGGGACCGTCGACGCGGCCGTGGCGAGCGGGGCGAGGTCGGCGACAACGGCGGCGGCCGCGAGCCGCAGGTCGGCGAGGACGACGTGCTCGTCCCGGTCGCCGGCATCATCGACGTGCTCGACAACTACGCCTTCGTCCGGACCACCGGCTACCTGGCCGGCCCGAACGACGTGTACGTCTCGATGTCCCAGATCAAGAAGTACGGCCTGCGCCGCGGTGACGCCATCACCGGCGCCGTGCGGGCCGCGCGGGACGGCGAGCAGCGGCGCGACAAGTACAACCCGCTGGTCCGGCTGGACACCATCAACGGCATGGAGCCGGACGAGGCGAAGCGCCGGCCGGAGTTCTACAAGCTCACCCCGCTCTACCCGCAGGAGCGACTGCGGCTGGAGACCGAGCCGCACATCCTGACCACCCGGGTGATCGACCTGGTCATGCCGATCGGCAAGGGCCAGCGGGCGCTCATCGTGTCGCCGCCGAAGGCCGGTAAGACGATGGTGCTGCAGGCGATCGCGAACGCGATCACCCGCAACAACCCGGAGTGCCACCTGATGGTGGTGCTGGTCGACGAGCGGCCGGAAGAGGTCACCGACATGCAGCGGTCGGTGAAGGGCGAGGTCATCGCGGCCACGTTCGACCGTCCGCCGCAGGACCACACCACGGTGGCGGAGCTGGCGATCGAGCGGGCGAAGCGCCTGGTCGAGCTGGGGCACGACGTGGTCGTGCTGCTCGACTCGGTGACCCGGCTCGGTCGGTCGTACAACCTGGCGGCGCCTGCCAGCGGCCGGATCATGTCGGGTGGTATCGACTCCACCGCGCTCTACCCGCCGAAGCGCTTCCTCGGCGCCGCCCGCAACATCGAGAACGGCGGCTCGCTGACCATCCTCGCCACCGCGCTGGTGGAGACCGGGTCCATGGCGGACACGGTCATCTTCGAGGAGTTCAAGGGCACCGGCAACGCCGAGCTGAAGCTGGACCGGAAGATCGCCGACAAGCGGGTCTTCCCGGCGATCGACATCAACCCCTCCGGTACGCGCAAGGAGGAGGTCCTGCTCGCGCCGGAGGAGCTGGCGATCATCCACAAGCTCCGCAAGGTGCTGCACTCGCTGGACTCGCAGGCGGCGCTCGACCTCCTGCTGGACCGGCTCAAGCAGTCCCGCACCAACATCGAGTTCCTGATGCAGATCGCGAAGTCCACTCCGGGCGAGTGACCTGACGGATCCGACGACGAGGGGCACGGCCGACGGCCGTGCCCCTCGTTCGCGTACCGGCTCCGACGGCGTGAAGTTTTTCTACGGTTAAGCCGTGGGGTATTGAAACTTCTGTTCATGGTCGGGTTGACTGTCGTCCATGCGAATCCGCAGACGATCCGCCCGTTTCGCCGGCGTCCTGCTGCTGACGCCCCTGCTCACGCTCGCCGCGCCGGTGTCACCGCCCGCCGCCGTGGCCGCGCCACCGGTGTCCACTTCGGCCGAGGACGCACCTGCCGCGTCGTCCCGACCCGATTCCGCCATCGCGTTGGCCGGCGTGGAACCGGCCGGCGGCCTGGAGACCACCAAGACCACCCGGCCGGTCGCGCCCGGCCTCGACCTGACCTCCTTCGACCGGTACGACGCGGCCGGCTGGTTGCGCGCCGACGCGCTCACCGCCGACCTGTCCGGCGGGCTGACCGTCGACTACGTGAACTCCGGCGCGGTGACCCGGGACGAGCCGCTGCGCGCCGCGGTGGACCGCTCCCGGGCGGTGGCGGCGGTGAACGGCGACTTCTTCGACATCAACAACTCGGGCGCGGCGCAGGGCGTCGGCATCCGCTCCGGTGAGCTGGTGCAGTCGCCGATCGCCGGGCACCCGAACGCCGTGGGGATCAGCGCCCAGGGCATCGGCCGGGTCGTCCAGGTCGGCTTCGAGGGCACCGCCGCGCTGCCCGCCGGCCCGGTGTCGCTGACCCAGTTCAACAACATGGTGCAGCGCGACGGCGTTGGCGTCTTCACCCCGCTCTGGGGCTCGTACCCCCGGCAGCGCGCGGTGGACGGCGCGACGCGGGTGGTCGAGGTGACGCTGACCGGCGGCCGGGTGGCCGCCGTGGCCACCGCGGCGGGGGAGGGCCCGATCCCGGCCGGCAGCACCGTGCTGCTCGGGCGGGAGGCCGGCGCCGACGCGCTCGCCGCGCTGCGCCCCGGCGACGCGGTGGACCTGTCCTGGCGCCCGCGCTCCTCCGACGGCGGCGACCTGCGGGCCGCCGTGGGCGGCGGCAGCGTGCTGGTCCGCGACGGCGTGGTGCAGACCGTCGCCGACCAGTCGCTGGCCCCGCGTACCTCGGTGGGCTTCTCCGCCGACGGCCGAAAGATGATCATGTTGACCGTGGACGGGCGGCAGGTGGACAGCCGCGGCGTCACCCAGACCGAGATGGGCCGGATGATGGCCGAGCTGGGCGCGGCGAACGCGCTCAACCTCGACGGCGGCGGCTCCTCCACCCTGCTGGCCCGCGAGCCGGGCGCGCCGGCGGTCCAGGTGGAGAACAGCCCGTCCGACGGCAGCGAGCGCCCGGTGCCCAACGGCCTGGCCGTCTACGCGCCGAAGGGCAGCGGCCGGCTCACCGGCTACTGGCTGGAGACCGCCAGCGACCCGACCGCCGCGCCGGGCGTCGCCCCGGTGCGGGGTGGGCGGCCGGACCGCGTCTTCCCCGGCCTCACCCGCCGGCTCACCGCCGCCGGCTACGACGAGACGTACGGCCCGGCCGCCGGCGAGCCGCGCTGGCGCGCCACCCACGGCCGGGTCGACGGCGACGGCGTGTTCCGGGCCACCGTCCCCGGCCGGAGCACCGTCACCGCCTCCCGGGGCCGGGCCCGGGGCACGATCGAGCTGACCGTGCTCGGCCCGCTGGAGCGGATCGACGGCACCGTCGACCGGGTGGGCCTCGACCGGGCCGGCGACACCGGCCTGTTCGGCGTGGTCGGCTACGACGCGGAGGGGAACACCGCGCCGATCGAGCCCGACGACCTGACGTTGGAGTACGACCACGCCCTGCTCTCGATCACCCCCACGAGCGACGGCAACCTGGCCGTGAAGGCGCTCGGCGGGTCCGGCTCGGCGCTGGTC
This sequence comes from Micromonospora sediminicola, assembly GCF_900089585.1. NCBI lineage: Bacteria > Bacillati > Actinomycetota > Actinomycetes > Micromonosporales > Micromonosporaceae > Micromonospora > Micromonospora sediminicola. The sequence continues at coordinate 1,594,829 of NZ_FLRH01000003.1, forward strand.
ACCGCCCGCGTCGGCGCGCGCAGCACGGTGCTGCCGGTGACCGTCGGGCTGACCGACGTGCCGGTGGCCGGCTTCGACGACGCCGCGTCCTGGACGTTCAGCCAGGCCCGCGCCTCCGGGTCGGTCGCCCCGGCCGAGGGGCACACCGGCACCGGCCTGCGGATGTCGTACGACTTCAGCCAGTCGACCGGCACCCGGGCCGCGTACGCCGACCCGCCGGCCTGGATCGACGTGCCCGGCCAGCCGCAGGCGTTCGGAATGTGGATCAAGGCCAACGGCACCGGCGAGTGGCCGAGCCTGCACCTGCACGACGCGCAGGACACCCAGTTCGTGCTCCGCGGCCCCTACCTGGACTGGACCGGCTGGAAGTACGTCGAGTTCGCGGTGCCGCCCGGGGTGCAGTACCCGGTGCGGGTGCGCCGGTTCTACGTGGCCGAGACCGACCCGGCCAAGCAGTACCGCAGCGAGGTGGTCATCGACGACCTGGTGGCCCGGGTGCCGCCGGACGTGCAGGCGCCGCCGGAGCCGAACCGGACCGACCGGGTGGTGCTGCGCGACGGCACGGTGGACGGCGCGCCCTGGCGCTTCGCGGTGCTCTCCGACGCCCAGTTCGTCGCCGCCGACCCGGACAGCGAGCTGGTCGCCCAGGCCCGCCGCACGCTGCGCGAGGTCCGCGCCGCCCGACCGGACTTCCTGATCATCGACGGCGACTTCGTGGACACCGCGTACCCGGCGGACTTCGCGTTGGCCAAGCGGATCCTGGACGAGGAGCTGGGCGGCCAGGTGCCCTACTACTACGTGCCGGGCAACCACGAGATCATGGGCGCGCCGATCGACAACTTCCGGAGCGTGTTCGGGGACACCTCGCGCGTCTTCGACCACGCCGGGACCCGTTTCGTCACCCTGTCCACGGCCACCGGGTCGCTGCGCGGGGGCGGGTTCGACCAGGTGGAGCTGCTGCGCCGGACGCTCGACGCGGCGGCCGCCGACCGGTCGGTCGGCTCGGTCGCGGTGTTCTTCCACCACCCGCCGCGTGATCCCAGCCCGGCCAAGGCCAGCCAGCTCGGCGACCGGAAGGAGGCCGCTCTGGTCGAGCAGTGGCTGGCCGACTTCCAGCACCGCACCGGCAAGGGCGCGCTGGTGGTGAACGGGCACGTCGGCACGTTCCACGCCGACCGGGTGGACGGGGTGCCGTACGTGATCAACGGCAACGCGGGCAAGGATCCCTCCACCCCGGCCGGGCTCGGCGGGTTCACCGGCTGGACCGAGTTCGGGGTGGACCCGGTGACGCCCCGGGAGGCCGAGCGGGCCCGCCGGGACCCGCTGGCGGAGGGGCCGCGCTGGGTGGCGGCGGAGACGCACGCCCACGTCGACCGGCTCGACCTGACCGCGCCGGCCGAGGTGCGGGTGGGGACCCCGGTGGCCGTCGCCGCCACGCTCACCCAGCCCGGCGGCCGGCAGGTGCCGGTGGCCGCGCCGGTCAGCGCGGACTGGTCCGGCTCGCCGAACCTGCACATCGGCAGCGCGGTGGGCGTCCGTCCCTGGCACGCCGCCCGCTTCGACCCGGTGACCGGCAAGCTGACCGCGCTGCGCCCCGGCGTCCAGGTCCAGCTGACGGTGACGGTGAACGGAGTGAAGGCCGAGGCGCAGGTGACCACCGTCGCCGCGGCCCGGCCCCCCGCGGCCTGACCCCAGGGCCGGGGCTCCTCGACCTGGGGGAGGAGCCCCGGCACCGGCTCGTCGATCATGAAGTTGGCCGGGACAAAAGCGACAGGAAATGCGGCCAACTTCATGATCGACCGGCTCGGCGCGGGTGGGCGCGGGTGGGTCGGGGAGGGTCGGGGGGCGTGGGTGGTGTGGGGGTGGGAATGCGGTGGGGCGGGCGGGCGTTGTGGCAGCCGGACCTGCTGTGTCGAGTGGGCGACGCCCATGGCACACTGGTCAATCGGCCACCGGTTCCGGTTCACGCCCGAGCCCGTCGCGGACGACGGGGAGCACCGACGGCGACCCGGCGACCACCGACGAAAGGACCGAGGCGACATGAAGCCCAACATCCACCCGGAGTACGTGACCACCGAGGTCCGCTGCTCCTGCGGCAACACGTTCACGACCCGCAGCACCGCCAAGGGCGGCGCCATCAGCGTCGAGACCTGCAGCGCCTGCCACCCGTTCTACACCGGTAAGCAGCGCGTGCTGGACACCGCCGGTCGGGTCGCGAAGTTCCAGCAGAAGTACGCCAAGGTTCAGGCCAAGAAGGCCAAGTAGCTCCGTCGACGACGCCCGTGTCCGGCTCCGTGCCGGGCACGGGCGTTCGTCCGTTTTCCGCCCGGCGTCTTCCGAAGGAGCATCCGCAGCATGAGCAGTGAGCGCCTGGCCGCCCTCCTCGACGAGTACGCCGAGCTGGAGAAGCGGCTCGCCGACCCGGCCATCCACGCCGACCAGGGCGCCGCCCGGCGGGTCGGCCGCCGGTACGCCGAGCTGGTGCCGCTGCACAAGGCGGCCGGCGAGCTGGAGCAGGCCCGGGCCGACCTGGCCGCGGCCCGTGAGCTGGCCGCCGAGGACGCGGCGTTCGCCGCCGAGGCGGAGACCATCGCGGCCTCGCTGCCGGCGCTGGAGGAGCGGTTGGCGGAGCTGCTCATCCCGCGCGACCCGCACGACGCCAAGGACGTGATCGTCGAGATCAAGGCCGGCGAGGGCGGCGAGGAGTCCGCGCTGTTCGCCGGCGACCTGCTGCGGATGTACACCCGCTACGCCGAGCGGCGCGGCTGGGTCACCGAGGTGATCGACGCCCAGGACTCCGACCTCGGCGGCGTCAAGGACGTCTCGCTGGCGATCAAGACCAAGGGTGTGCCGGACGGCGGCAACGGCGTCTGGTCCCGGCTCAAGTGGGAGGGCGGCGTGCACCGGGTGCAGCGGGTCCCGGTCACCGAGTCGCAGGGGCGGATCCACACCAGCGCCGCCGGTGTGCTGGTGCTGCCCGAGGCGGAGGACGTCGACGTCACCATCGACCCGAACGAGCTGCGGATCGACGTGTTCCGCTCGTCCGGCCCCGGCGGCCAATCGGTCAACACCACCGACTCGGCGGTCCGGATCACCCACGTGCCGACCGGCATCGTGGTGTCCTGCCAGAACGAGAAGTCGCAGTTGCAGAACCGGGAGCAGGCCATGCGGATCCTGCGCGCCCGGCTGCTCGCCGCGGCCCAGGAGCAGGCCGACGCGGCGGCCTCCGACGCGCGCAAGGCGCAGGTCCGCACCGTGGACCGGTCGGAGCGGATCCGCACCTACAACTTCCCGCAGAACCGGATCACCGACCACCGGATCGGCTACACCGCGTACAACCTCGACCTGGCGTTGGCCGGCGAGCTGGACGGGGTGCTCGACGCGCTGGCCGAGGCGGACCGCGCGGCCCGGCTGGCCGGAGAGACCGAGCTGGCCCGCCGCTGACCCGGCCCGCTGGAGTTTGTCAACAAGGGGCCCCGCCTCTACCGGAGGCGTTGACAGGGGGCCCCGCCTTGCGCCTCAGCTGGCGCGGAGCCGGTCCTTGGCGCGCAGCATCGCCCGGTCGGCCAGCTCGAACGCGGTGCCGAGCGCCTCGCGGACGCTGACCGTGGTGCTGCCGTCGACCTCGGCGAAGCCGATCGTCACGCCGACCGGGGTGCCCGGGACCAGCGACTCCCAGTCCTCGGTGCGGACGGCCGCCTCGATCCGCCGCGCCACCTCGACCGCCTCCGCCATGCCGGTGTCCGGGAGCACCACGACGAACTCGTCCCCGCCGTAGCGGGCGACGAAGTCGCCCCGCCGCATCACCCGGTTGATCACGCCGGCGATCCGTTGCAGCACCAGGTCGCCGGAGTGGTGGCCGTGCCGGGTGTTGACCGCCTTGAACCCGTCGAGGTCGCACACGCCGATCACCACCCGCTCGCCCCGGGACACCACCGCGCCGAGGTAGCGCTCCAACCGCCGCCGGTTGGGCAGGCCGGTGAGCGGGTCGGTGAGCGCCTCGCCCTCGTACCGGGCCGCCTCGCGGCGCATCTCCTCGTGGTCGATCCGGGCGGCGATGCCGTCGATGTAGACGTCCCGCAGGCGGTCGCTGCGCCGCGCGGCCAGCCGGAACGCGTGCCGGTCGGCCCGGTGTGCGCCGGCGTGGTCGCCGGCCCGGGCCAGCGCGACGCTGCGCAGCCGGGGCGCCTCGGCCGCGCCCAGCGTCTCGTCGGAGACCCGCAGCGCGTCCAGCCGGGTGACCGCCTCGATCGGCCGGCCGGCGGCGACCGCCAGGCAGACCTGTCCGAGCTGGCGCAGGTCGCGCGCGCGGGCGCTGTCGCCGCCGTGGCCGAGCAGGCGGTTCGGGTCGGCGTCCCCGGCCGACTCCACCCGGTCGCCGAGCGCGGCCCGCCGGGCGGCGGCGTAGCCGTAGGCGGCGAGGCTGCTGGGGCGCAGGTTGCCGGCCCGCCCGCCGCGCAGGAACCGGGCCAGGTCGCCGGCCACGTCGCGGAGCACCCGCAGGCATCCGTCGCTGTCGCCGTTGTGGTCCAGGGCCACCGCGTTGCGCAGCCGGATCCCCGGCGCGGCGAACGTCTCCTCCGGGATGCCCGCGCTCAGCCCGACCTCGCGGGCCCGCTCGATCGCGCCGAGGGCGTGGCCGTGGAAGCTGAGGTACGAGTACGCCATCGCCAGGTCGTGCCAGCCCCAGGCGGTGTCCCGGTCCGGGGTGTCGTCGGCGCCCAGCGCCCGGGCGGCCCGGACCAGGTGCATGACGCACCGGTCGAGCGCGCCCTGGTGGTGGGCGGCGAGCGCGGCGAGGGCGTTGAGGTGCCCGTGCAGGTAGGGCTCGGCGAGGTCCCGCACGGCGGCGGAGGCGTCCTCGATGGCCCTGGTGAACTCGGCCGTCCGACCGAGATTGATCAGCGCGGAGAGGCGTTGCACCAACGCGTCGGCGCGCGCGTACGGGTCGTCGGTGGTGCGGATCACCCGGTCGAGCAGCACGCAGGCCTCCGCCGAGCGGCTGACCTCCTGCAACGCCCGGGCACGTCGGAGGGCGTCAACCTGGTCCTCGACCTGGTCGAGCCAGCCCACTCGCGACCTCCCTGCCGTGTGCGCCCGGACGCACCCGTTCGTGAGGTGACCCGCGACGCTTCATGATTATTGCGTGAGCACACTCCCGCAACACCCGTCCGAAGGGACAGAACGCGAACGGGCCTCGCTGGTGGTGGCCCGGGTCGCCCGGGCGCTGGCCGCGGCCGGGGTCGAGGCGCCCCGCGCGGAGGCCGAGCAGTTGGCCGCGTACGTGCTGGCGGTGCCGCGCGGCCGGCTGGCGCTGGCCGACGGGTTCGGTCCGGCCCAGCGCGACCGCCTGGACGCGCTGGTCGCCCGGCGGGTGGCCCGGGAACCGTTGCAGCACCTGGTCGGCGCGGCCGGGTTCCGGCACCTGGAGCTGGCGGTCGGGCCGGGGGTGTTCGTGCCCCGGCCGGAGACCGAGCTGCTCGCCGGTTGGGGGATCGACCGCGCCCGCCGGCTCGCCGCGCCGCTCGTGGTCGACCTGTGCAGCGGCTCGGGCGCGATCGCCCTCGCGGTGGCGCAGGAGGTGCCGGCGGCCCGGGTGGTGGCGGTGGAACGGTCCCCGGCCGCGCTGGCCTGGCTGCGTCGTAACGCCGCCGCCCGCGCCGGGGCGGGGGACCGGCCGGTCGAGGTGGTGGTCGCCGACGTCACCGACCCGGAGTTGCTGGCCGACCTGGAGGGCCGGGTCGACGTGCTGCTCTGCAACCCGCCGTACGTGCCCCGGTCGGTGGTGGTGCCGCCGGAGGTGGCCGGTCACGACCCGGACGAGGCGGTGTTCGGCGGCGCGGACGGGCTGGACGTGATCCGCCCGGTGGTGGCCCGGGCCGCCGCGCTGCTGAGCCCGGGCGGCGGGATCGGCGTCGAGCACGACGACACGCACGCCGCGGCGGTGCCGGCGCTGCTCGCCGGCGACGGCCGCTACGAGCGCGTGGCGGAGCACCGGGACCTGGCCGGGCGGCCCCGCTGGGCGACGGCGTCCCGCCGGGCGGACGGCCGACACGCCGACCCCGGCGCGGCGTGGCAGACTGACTCCTCGTGATGCTCTACGACTGTCGGTCGCCCGCCGACCGGGACCGCGGCATCGCCGCTGCCATCGAGGCGGTCAAGAACGGGGAACTGGTCGTCCTGCCGACCGACACGGTCTACGGGATCGGGGCGGACGCCTTCACCCCGTACGCGGTGAAGGCCCTGGCGGACACCAAGGGCGGCGCCCGGCAGGCGCCGCCGGTGCTGATCGGCTCCCGGCACACGCTCGACGGCCTGGTGTTCTCGCTGCCGCAGGCGGCCCGCGACCTGGTCGAGGCGTTCTGGCCGGGCGCGCTGACGATCGTGGTGGAGCACTCGCCGAGCCTGGCCTGGGACCTGGGCGACACCAGCGGCACGGTGGCGGTGCGGATGCCGCTGCACCCGGTCGCGCTGGAGGTGCTGCGGGAGACCGGGCCGATGGCGGTGGCCTCGGCCAACAAGATCGGCCAGCCCGCCGCGCTCACCGCGGAGGAGGCCCGCGACCAGCTCGGCTACGGCGTGCGGGCCTATCTGGAGGCCGGGCCGGCGGTGGACCCGGTGCCGAGCACCATCGTCGACCTCACCGGCGAGGTGCCGCGGGTGCTGCGGCAGGGCGCGGTGACGCTGCCCAAGCTGCGCGACGTGGTGCCGGACATCCTCGACGAGCGGGGGGTCTGAGTGCCGCCCTTCACCGTCCTGCACGTCTGCATGGGCAACATCTGCCGTTCCCCGATGGCCGAGCGGCTGCTGCTGCTCGCGGTCCGGGAGCGGCTGGGCCGCCTCGATGTCGACCCGGCCGGTTCGGACGCGCTGGTGCACAGCCACAGCGCCGGCACCGGTGGCTGGCACGCGGGCGAGGAGATGAACCCGCCCGCCGCCCGGCAGGTGACCGCGCGCGGCGGTGACGTGGCCGGGTTCGCCGCGCGCCGGCTCCGCTCGGACCTCATCGACGCCGCCGACCTGGTGCTCACCGCCACCGCCGACCAGCAGGAGTACGTGGTGGCGCTGCGCCCGGACGCCGCCGGGCGCACGTTCGTGCTGGGCGAATTCGGCCGGCTGCTCGGCGGCCTCGACCGGTCCGCCCTGCCGCCGGCCGAGCCGACCCCGGACGCCGTGCACGCCCGTGGGGTGGCGCTGGTGGCGGCGGTCGACGTGCTCCGCCGGGGCGCCGCCGCGCTGCCCACCGACGATCTGGACGACCCGTGGGGTCGGGGCGACCAGTGCTTCAGCCGGGTCGCCGACGAGATCGAGGAGACGGTCCAACCGCTGGCCGCCGCGCTGCTGCCCTGACGTTCATCCTTTCTCGCGAACTTCCTGCGCATTTCACCGAAGATGGCGGTGAAAGCGGCGATTCCGGTCATTCTTGACGGGTCCGTACGGCCGGCTCCTGCGGGGAGAGCTGATGAACCGGGCCCATCTCGACAAGCTGTTCACCGTTCTGCTCGCCGGCGTGCTCGCCGGACTGGCCCTGGCCGCCGCGGCGCTGCCGGCCGCGCTGGTCCTCGGGTTGGGCGTGAAGAACCTGATGCCGTACACCACGCTGCCGGAGGCGCTCAGGGCGCCGCAGCCGGCGCAGCGATCCAACCTCTACGCCAACGACGGCCAGACGCTGATCACCTCGTTCTACGTCGAGGACCGGGTGGACGTGCCGGTCGCCGAGGTGGCGCCGGTGATGCGGGACGCCATCGTGGCCGCCGAGGACGTGCGCTTCTACGAGCACCACGGCGTCGACGTGCGCGGCGTGGTGCGGGCGTTCACGGCCAACCGCCGGGAGGGCACCCGGCAGGGCGCCTCCACGCTGACCATGCAGTACGTGCGCAACGCGCTGGCCGGTGACCCCCGGCTGACCGAGGAGCAGCGGGCCGCGGCCACCGAGATCACCGTCGGCCGCAAGATCCGCGAGATGCGGTACGCGCTGACGCTGGAACGGCAGGTCGGCAAGGACGAGATCCTCGGGCGGTACCTGAACATCGCGTACTTCGGCGCGGGCGCGTACGGCATCGCCGCCGCCAGCAAGCGCTACTTCTCCACCACCCCGGACCGGCTCACGCTGGCGCAGGCCGCGCTGCTCGCCGGGCTGGTCCGCTCGCCGGCGAGCGACGACCCGATCAACGGCGACGCCGACGCGGCGGTGGCCCGCCGGGCGTACGTGCTGGACCGGATGGTGGAGACCGGCCGGGTGAGCGCGGCGGACGCCGCCGCGGCGAAGGCCACGGAACTGGCCCTCGACCCCAAGAGCACCCCGAACGACTGCGCCGCCGTGCCGGCCGCCCACAACGACTGGGGCTTCTTCTGCGACTGGTTCACCCAGTGGTGGAACGCCCAGCCGGCATTCGGCAAGACCGTGGACGAGCGCCAGCGCACGCTGCGCCGGGGCGGGTGGTCCATCGTGTCCTCGCTCGACCCGGACGTGCAGGGCAAGACCAGCGAGCAGGTGCGCGCGATCTACCCGGAGACGATCCAGCGCGCCGCGCCCACCGCGGTGGTGCAGCCGGGCACCGGGCGGGTCCTGGCCATGGCGGTCAACCGCTCCTACGGCGTGGCCGAGAACCCGGCCGGGCAGCAGAACTACCCGAACACGGTCAACCAGCTGGTGGCCGGCGGCGGTGGCATCACCGGCTACCAGGCCGGCTCGACGTTCAAGCTGTTCGCGCTGCTGGCCGCGCTGGAGTCCGGGCTGCCGCTGGACACCGAGTTCGACGCCCCCCGGGTCTACGTCACGAAGTACCCGATCGACGGCGGCCCGGCCAGCTGTGGCGGCCGGTGGTGCCCGGAGAACGCCAACACCTACTGGATGGACGGCGACCGGGACATGTGGGACGCCTTCGGTCGCTCGGTGAACACCTACTTCGCCTGGCTGACCGAGCGGGTCGGCGCGGACCGGGTGGTCGAGATGGCCGAGCGGCTGGGCATCGTGTTCCGCGCCCCCGAGGACGCGCGGATGGCCCGCGACGGGGCGAAGAACTGGGGGCCGTTCACGCTCGGCGTCTCCGCCACCACGCCGCTGGACCTGGCCAACGCGTACGCCACCGTGGCCGCCGAGGGCACCTGGTGCCGGCCCACCCCGGTCACCTCCATCACCGACCCGTCCGGCCGTAAGGTGGCCGCCGGGGACACCGACTGCCGGCAGGTGCTGGACACCGAGGTGGCCCGCGCGGCCGCCGACGCCAGCCGCTGCCCGGTCGGCGACCAGTCGATGTATCGCAAGTGCGACGGCGGCACGGCCGAGGAACTGGCCCCCGGCCTGCGCCGCCCGCTCGCCGGCAAGACCGGCAGTTCGGAGCGGAACGCCACCGAGACGGTCGTCGCGTTCACCCCGCAGCTCTCCGTGGCGACCATCGCCGCCAACCCGGACGACCCCCGGGACGCGGTCGGCGGCGGCGTGCAGAAGCGGCAGATCGCCGCCGTCGGCCGCATCCTCGCCTGGGCCCTGCGCGACCAGCCGGTCGAGGACTTCGTCCCTCCGGGCCAGCCCGTCGCGTTCGAACACACCAGCCCCCGCACCGGCAACTGACCCGACCCGACCTCGTTGATCTTGCAGTTGCTGCCCGGGCGAAAGCGGCACAAGCCGCGAAACGCGGGCCGCAACTGCAAGATCGCGGGGGTGGGGGGTTACGGGGGGGTCTGTTCGGCGCCTCGGGCTATGTTGCGGGCCATGCCGCCGAAGACGACGGCGTGGAACGGGGCGACCGAGGCCCAGTAGAGGTGGCCGGGGAGGCCGTGCGGGAGGAAGACCGCACGCTGGACGTAGCGGCTGCGGCCTTCGCCGGTCGACTCGGCGCGCATCTCCAGCCACGCCCGGCCGGGCAGTCGCATCTCGGCCCGCAGCCGCAGCAGCTCACCCGGGACGATCTCCTCGACCCGCCAGAAGTCGAGCGCCTCGCCGACCTGGAGCCGGTGCGGGTCGCGCCGTCCCCGGCGCAGCCCGACGCCGCCGACCAGCCGGTCCAGCCAGCCCCGCACCGACCAGGCCAGCGGGAACGAGTACCAGCCGTGCTCGCCGCCGACGCCCTCGATGACCCGCCACAGCGCCGCCGGCGGCGCGTCCACGGCCCTCTCCCGCAGGTCGGTGTAGGTCGTGCCGCCGGACCAGTGCGGGTCCGAGGGCAGCGGCTCGGCCGGCGCGTCCGGCCCACTCGCGTTCGACCAGCGCGTCTCCACCTGCGCGTCGCGCACCTTCGCCAGCGCCAGCGCGACCGCCTGGTCGAAGCCGGTCAACCCCTCCGGCGGGTCCGGCACGTAGCGGGCGATGTCGTGCTCGTGCGCCACCGCCTCGTGGACCAGGCTCTCCACCAGCGGCCGGGCGATCGCGTTCGGCACCGGCGTGATCAGGCCGACCCAGTGCGAGGAGAGCGACGGGGTGAGCGGCCGCACCGGCAGGATGAGCCGGCGTCGCAGCCCGGCCACCCGGGCGTAGCGCTGCATCATCTGCGCGAACGTCAGCACGTCCGGGCCGCCGATGTCGAAGCCCCGGTTCACGTCCGGCGGCAGGGAGGCGCAGCCGACCAGGTAGCGCAGCACGTCCCGGACCGCGATCGGCTGGATCCGGTTGCGCACCCAGCGCGGGGTGACCATCGCCGGCAGCCGCTCGGTCAGGTGGCGCAGCATCTCGAACGAGGCCGAGCCGGACCCGATGATCACCGCCGCGCGCAGCACCACGGTGGGCACGCCGCTGTCCAGCAGGATCCGGCCGACCTCCGCCCGGGACCGCAGGTGCGCCGAGGGCAGCCCCTCCCGTTCCGCCGGCTCCGGCCCGCCGAGGTAGACGATCCGCCGTACGCCGGCGGCGCGCGCCGCCTCGGCGAAGTTCGTCGCCGCCTCCCGGTCGGCCGCCTCGAAGCCGCGCTGGCCCAGCGAGTGGACCAGGTAGTACGCGACGTCCACGCCCTCGAACGCGGCCGGCAGCGTCTCCGGCCGGCTCAGGTCGCCCTCGGCGATCTCCGCCTCGGCCGCCCAGGGCACGTCGCGCAGCCGCCCCGCCTTGCGGGCCAGGCAGCGCACGGTGTGCCCCTCGGCCAGCAGCCGGGGCGCCAGGCGCCCGCCGATGTAGCCGGTCGCACCGGTGACGAGGCATCTCACGGCATCCAGTGTGCGGCTCCGTAGACTCCTTCGCTGTGGAGAACGCGAGGGACACCTTCTGGGGACCGGACTTCCAGCAGCTCAGCGCCGTCGACCCGGAGATCGCCGAGGTGGTGTTGGGTGAGCTGGACCGGCTGCGTGGCGGCCTGCAACTGATCGCCAGCGAGAACCTCACCTCGCCGGCGGTGCTGGCCGCGCTCGGCTCCACGCTCACCAACAAGTACGCCGAGGGCTACCCCGGCCGGCGCTACTACGGCGGCTGCGCCGAGGTGGACCGCGCCGAGGAGCTCGCCGTCTCCCGGGCGAAGGAGCTGTTCGGCGCCGAGCACGCCAACGTCCAGCCGCACTCCGGGGCGAGCGCCAACCTGGCCGCGTACGCCGCCCTGGTGCAGCCGGGCGACACGGTGCTCGCCATGGACCTGCCGCACGGCGGTCACCTGACCCACGGCAGCCGGGTGAACTTCTCCGGCAAGTGGTTCCACCCGGTCGGCTACCCGGTGCGGCCGGACACCGAGACCATCGACTACGACGAGGTGCGCGACCTGGCCCGGGCGCACCGGCCGAAGCTGATCATCTGCGGCGCGACCGCGTACCCCCGCCTGATCGACTTCGCCCGCTTCCGCGAGATCGCCGACGAGGTCGACGCGTACCTGATGGTGGACGCCGCCCACTTCATCGGCCTGGTGGCCGGCGGCGCGATCCCGTCGCCGGTGCCGCACGCCGACGTGGTCACCGCGACCACCCACAAGGTGCTGCGCGGCCCGCGCGGCGGCATGATCCTGTGCCGGGAGTCGCTGGCCGCCCGGATCGACAAGGGGGTCTTCCCGTTCACCCAGGGCGGCCCGCTGATGCACGCGGTCGCCGCCAAGGCGGTCGCGCTGCGCGAGGCCGCGCAGCCGGAGTTCCGCACGTACGCCGCCCAGGTGGTCGGCAACGCCCGCGCGCTGGCCGACGGGCTGGCCGCCGAGGGCCTGCGCCCGGTCTCCGGCGGCACCGACACCCACCTGGCCCTGCTCGACCTGCGCGAGGCCGGCGTGACCGGCGCCCAGGCCGAGGCGCGCTGCGACGCCGCCGGCGTCACGCTCAACAAGAATGCGATCCCGTACGACCCGCAGCCGCCGATGGTCGCCTCCGGCATCCGGGTGGGCACCCCGAGCGTCACCACGCAGGGCATGCGCGAGGGGGAGATGCGGCGGATAGCGGCGTTGGTCGGCCGGGCGGTGCGGACCGATCCGGAGGCGCCCGGTGGCGCCGACGAGCTGGCCCGGATCGCCGCCGACGTGACCGAGCTGGTCACCGCGTTCCCGGCGTACCCCCGTGGCTGAGCCGGGGACGCGCGCGGCGGAGGCGGTCGCGGACCGGGGCTGGCGACTGCGTCATCTGCCCGTGCTGCTGGCCGCGGTGGCGGTCGTGGCCGCGGTGGCGGCGGTGGCCGGCGGGGTGTGGCGCGGCGCGGACGGCGCGCTCGGCGCGGCGGCCGGGGTGGCCGTCACGGCGGCCAGTTACACGCTGACGACGGTCGTGCTGGCCTGGGCGGACGCCCGGGACCCGCAGCTCGTGCTGCCGTTCGGGCTGGGCCTCTACGTGGCCAAGATGACCGCGCTGGGCGGGGTGATGGTGCTCGTCGCCTCGACCGGCTGGCCCGGGCTGATCCCGTTCTGCGTCGGCGTCGCGGCGGGTGTCGTGGTCTGGACCGGAGTGCACATCTGGTGGTTGGCCACCGTCCACGCGCGACGGCACGCGCGCTGACTCGTCCCACCCTTCGGGCGACGCGCCGGTGTGTCCGCGATCGGTCATTCTCTCAGTGGCGGGGGAGGAGTACGGTGCCTCCAGACGACTTCGCCCGCCCGTGTCCCACACAACCAGGTTGTGCGGGGGGTGAGGCACAACCTCTTCTGCTCGACTGATATCGTTCGCCCCGTCATGGCCGGTGACCAGAAACCCCCCAACACTGGCGGCCCGGGCGACGTTCCGTCCGGTGCCGGTCAGGGTTGGACCGCGCTCTCATACCTCATCGGAGGCATGCTCGTCTGGGGTTTCATCGGCTGGTTGGTCGACCGTTGGCTCGATACCGGCGGCATCGCCACCGGCATCGGGGTCGTGCTCGGCATGGCCGGGGGCATCATCCTGGTCGTCCGCCGGCTGGGCACGCCTACATAGGAAGGGACGCGGTGTTCGGACAGGCGAACGTCCTGGCTCAGGGCCAGGCGGAATTCCCACCGAGCGTGGGGGACTTCTACCTGCCCAGCATCCTGCCCTGGGGTGCGGAGAACTCGTACTGGTTCACCAAGATCACGGCGATGGTGTGGGTCGCCGTCGGTATCTTGATCATCTTCTTCCTGGTCAGCTACCGGAACCCGCAGCTGGTTCCCACCAAGAAGCAGTGGTTCGCCGAATCCATCTACGGCTTCGTGCGCAACAACATCGCGGTGGACATGATCGGGCACGCGGGGGTGCGGTTCGCGCCGTACTTCACCACGCTCTTCTGCTTCATCCTGCTGACGAACTTCTTCGCGATCGTGCCGTTCTTCCAGATCTCGCCGAACTCGCACATCGCCTTCCCGGCCTTCCTCGCCGTGATCAGCTACGTGATGTTCAACTACGTCGGCATCCGGCACCACGGCTTCGTGAAGTACTTCAAGAACTCTCTGGTTCCGCCGGCGCCCTGGTTCATCCTGCCGCTGCTGATCCCGATCGAGCTCTTCTCGACCTTCATCGTCCGGCCGTTCTCGCTGGCCGTCCGTCTCTTCGCGAACATGTTCGCCGGCCACATGCTCCTGCTGGTCTTCACGCTCGGCGGGTTCGCCATGATCAGCGCCAACGCCTGGCTGGCGCCGGTCTCGGTGCTGTCCTGGACGATGACGATCGCGCTGACCTTCCTCGAGTTCCTGGTGATCTGTCTGCAGGCGTACGTCTTCACGGTGCTGACCGCCAGCTACGTGCAGGGCGCCCTCGCCGACGAGCACTGATCCGATCTTCCGCACCAACCGTTGTCGTCCCGCGTGAGAGTCACGCGTGATAACCAGGAGGAACCAACCAATGGACATCTACGCCGCGGTAGAGGGCAGCACCGCCGCCATCGGCTACGGTCTCGCGGCCATCGGCCCGGGCATCGGCGTGGGCCTGGTCTTCTCGGCCTACATCCAGTCGACCGCCCGTCAGCCGGAGTCGTCCCGGATGACCCTGCCGTACGTCTGGATCGGCTTCGCCGTCATCGAGGCCCTGGCGCTGCTGGGCATCGCGTTCGGCTTCATCTGGCAGGGCCAGCTCTAATCCAGCCCCCCTTCGACCGGGAGGTCTTCCATGTTCTTCCTCGCCGCTGAGGGTGGTGAGACGACCCACAACCCGATCATCCCTGTCTGGGAGGAGATCGTGGTCGGCGGGATCGCCTTCATCGTGCTCTGCTTCGTGCTGATGAAGTTCGTCTTCCCGCGCATGGAGCAGACGTTCCAGGCCCGGGTCGACGCGATCGAGGGTGGCATCAAGCGCGCCGAGGCCGCCCAGGCCGAGGCCAACCAGCTGCTCGAGCAGTACCGGGCGCAGCTCGCGGAGGCGCGTACCGACGCCGCCAAGATCCGTGACGACGCGCGGGCCGACGCCGAGGGCATCCGTCAGGACATCCTCGCCAAGGCGCGCGAGGAGTCCGACCGGGTCATCGCCGCAGGCAAGGAGCAGCTCGCCGCCGAGCGGGCCACCATCGTGCGCGAGCTGCGCACCGAGGTCGGCACCATCGCGGTGGACCTGGCCAGCAAGATCGTCGGTGAGTCGCTGGCCGACGAGGCGCGTCGCAAGGGCACCGTCGACCGGTTCCTGAGCGGTCTCGAGAGCACGGGGGCCCGCTGATGCAGGCCGCCAGCCGGGAGTCGTACTCCGCCGGGGCCGAGCGCCTCGACGCGTACGTCCGCGGCGCGGAGCCGTCGGCGGTGGCCTCCACCGCCGACGACATCCTCTCCGTCGCCGCTCTGCTGCGGCGCGAGCCGCGGCTGCGCCGGGCGCTGTCCGACCCGGCCCGTCCGGGCGCGGACCGTGCCGGGTTGCTCGGCGACATGCTGCGCGGCCGGATCGGCGCGGAGGCGCTCGACCTGGTCGCCGCGCTGGTCTCCGGTCGTTGGTCGGCCCCGTCCGAGCTGCTCGACGGCGTCGAGCGGCTCGGCGTGGAGGCGCTCCTGGCGAGCGCCGACTCCGCCGGCGAGCTGGGCGAGGTCGAGGACGAGCTGTTCCGCTTCGGGCAGGTCGTCTCCGGCTCCACCGAGCTGTCCAACGCGCTCTCCGACCCGATGGCCCCGGCCGAGCGGCGGGCCGGCCTGACCGGCCAGCTGCTCGACGGCAAGGCCCGCCCGGTCACCGTCCGCCTCGTCGAGGCCGCGCTCGCCGGCTTCGGGGGACGCTCCTTCATCGGGGCGCTCACCCGGCTGGTCGAGCTGGCCGCCGACCGGCGGGACCGGCAGGTCGCGTACGTGACCGTGGCGGCCCCGCTGACCGACGAGGAGGAGCGACGCCTCGGTGCCCGCCTCTCCGAGATGTACGGTCGGGAGGTGTCCGTCAAGCAGACGGTCGACCCCGACGTGCTCGGCGGGGTGCGCGTACGGGTCGGCTCCGACCTGTACGACGGCACCGTCCTGCGCCGCCTCAACGAGACCCGCAACGCGCTCGCGAAGCGCTGACCAGCGTCTTAGCAGCCCTGATTCGACGCCATCGGACCGGTCGGTACTAGGTATCCCGGGCCCCTGAACTTTAAGGAAGCAGAGGATGGCCGAGCTGACCATCTCGACGGAGGAGATCCGCGGCGCCCTGGAGCGCTACGTCTCCTCCTACACGGCCGACGTCTCCCGTGAGGAGGTCGGCACCGTCGCCGACGCCGGCGACGGCATCGCCCACGTCGAGGGTCTGCCCTCGACCATGACCAACGAGCTCCTGGAGTTCGAGGACGGCACGCTCGGCGTGGCCCTGAACCTCGACGTCCGGGAGATCGGTGTCGTCGTCCTCGGTGACTTCGGCGGGATCGAAGAGGGCCAGCGCGTCAAGCGCACCGGCCGGGTGCTCTCCGTGCCGGTCGGTGACGCGTTCCTCGGCCGCGTGGTCAACGCGCTCGGCGAGCCGATCGACGCCCTCGGCGACATCGCCAACGAGGGCTACCGCGAGCTGGAGCTGCAGGCCCCGAACGTGATGGCCCGGCAGTCCGTCTTCGAGCCGCTGCAGACCGGCATCAAGGCCATCGACGCGATGACCCCGGTCGGCCGTGGCCAGCGTCAGCTGATCATCGGTGACCGGAAGACCGGCAAGACCACGGTCGCGCTGGACGCCATCCTGAACCAGCGGGACAACTGGCGCTCCGGCGACCCGACGAAGCAGGTCCGCTGCATCTACGTCGCGATCGGCCAGAAGGCCTCCACCATCGCCTCCATCAAGGGGACGCTGGAGGAGGCCGGCGCGATGGAATACACCACCATCGTCGCCTCCCCGGCCTCCGACCCGGCCGGCTTCAAGTACCTCGCGCCCTACACCGGCTCGTCCATCGGACAGCACTGGATGTACGGCGGCAAGCACGTCCTGATCGTCTTCGACGACCTGAGCAAGCAGGCCGAGGCGTACCGGGCCGTGTCGCTGCTGCTGCGCCGCCCGCCGGGCCGTGAGGCCTACCCGGGTGACGTCTTCTACCTGCACTCCCGCCTGCTGGAGCGCTGCGCGAAGCTCTCCGACGAGCTGGGCGGCGGCTCGATGACCGGCCTGCCGATCATCGAGACCAAGGCGAACGACATCTCGGCGTTCATCCCGACCAACGTCATCTCGATCACCGACGGTCAGATCTTCCTCGAGACCGACCTGTTCAACCAGGGCGTCCGGCCGGCCATCAACGTCGGTACCTCGGTCTCCCGGGTCGGCGGCGCCGCGCAGGTGAAGCCGATGAAGAAGGTCGCCGGCTCGCTGCGGCTCAACCTGGCCCAGTTCCGTGAGCTGGAGGCGTTCGCCGCCTTCGCCTCCGACCTGGACCGCGCCTCGCAGAACCAGCTCGCCCGTGGTTCCCGCCTGGTCGAGCTTCTCAAGCAGCCGAACTACTCGCCGTACCCGGTCAACGAGCAGGTCGTCTCCGTCTGGGCCGGCACCGAGGGCAAGCTGGACGACGTCCCGGTCGGCGAGGTCCGCCGCTTCGAGTCGGAGTTCCTCCAGTACCTCCGGCACAAGCACGAGGGCGTGCTGGCCGCGATCGCGGACAACAAGTGGGGCGACGACATCATCGCTTCGCTGGACTCGGCCATCAGCGAGTTCAAGCAGGTCTTCCTGGGCAAGGAGGACGAGGTCCGGGTCAACGACGCGCCGGCGCAGCCGCTGGAGGGTGAGCAGACCCGCGAGACGGTCACCCGCTTCCGCGACGGCAGCACCGACCGCCCGGCCGAGAGCTGATCCGATGGCCGCCCAGGTACGCGTTCTCCGGCAGCGGATCCGTTCCGCCAAGGGGATGAAGAAGATCACCAAGGCGATGGAGCTCGTCGCGACGAGCCGCATCGCCAAGGCCCAGGCCAAGGTGGCGGCCTCGCTGCCGTACGCCGAGGCGATCACCGGCGTGCTGACGGCGCTGGCCTCGAACGCGCGGATCGACCACCCGCTGCTCACCCCGCGCGAGCGGGTGCGGCGGGCGGGCGTCCTGCTGGTCACGTCCGACCGGGGTCTGGCCGGCGGGTACAGCTCGAACGCGATCCGGACCGCCGAGTCGCTGATCGCCCGCCTCCGCGCCGACGGCAAGGAGCCGGTGCTCTACGTCATCGGTCGCAAGGGGGTGGCGTTCTACCGGTTCCGCAACCGGGAGATCGCCGCCAGCTGGACCGGTTTCTCGGAGCAGCCGTCGTTCGAGGACGCCCGCGAGGTCGGTGAGACGCTGATCAAGGCGTTCACCGCCGGCGCGGACGACACCGACGGCGACGCGGGCGCGGACGGGATCCTCGGGGTCGACGAGCTGCACATCGTCTACACCGAGTTCAAGTCCCTGATGACCCAGAACCCGGTGACCCGGATCGTCGGCCCGATGCAGGTCGAGGACCGCCCGCGGTCCGAGGGCCTGCTGCCGGCGTACGAGTTCGAGCCGGAGCCGGAGTCGCTGCTCGACGCCCTACTGCCGAAGTACATCAACACGCGGATCTACGCGGCGTTGCTGGAGTCGGCGGCGAGCGAGTCGGCCGCCCGTCGGCGGGCGATGAAGAGCGCCACGGACAACGCCGAAGAGATGATCGAGAAGTACACGCGCGAGATGAACTCGGCCCGTCAGGCCGGGATCACCCAGGAGATCAGTGAGATCGTCGGCGGCGCGAACGCGCTGGCCGCGTCGGGAAGTGAAGTGTGATGACTGTATCCGCAGTTGAGACCAAGACGGCCACGGGTCGCGTGGTCCGGGTCATCGGCCCGGTCGTCGACGCCGAGTTCCCGCGTGACGCCATGCCGGAGCTGTTCAACGCCCTGCACGTCGACGTGACGCTCTCCGGTGGTGAGAAGACGCTGACCCTGGAGGTCGCCCAGCACCTGGGTGACAACCTGGTCCGCGCCATCTCGATGCAGCCGACCGACGGACTGGTTCGCGGCACCGACGTGCGGGACACCGGCGCCCCGATCAGCGTGCCGGTCGGCGACGCGGTCAAGGGCCACGTGTTCAACGCGATCGGCGAGTGCCTCAACCTCACCGAGGGCGAGACGATCAACGCCGACGACCGGTGGGGCATCCACCGCAAGGCCCCGGCCTTCGCGGACCTGGAGCCGAAGACCGAGATGCTGGAGACCGGCATCAAGGTCATCGACCTGCTCGCCCCGTACGTCAAGGGCGGCAAGATCGGCCTGTTCGGCGGTGCCGGCGTGGGCAAGACGGTGCTCATCCAGGAGATGATCACCCGGGTGGCCCGGAACTTCGGTGGTACCTCGGTCTTCGCCGGCGTGGGTGAGCGCACCCGCGAGGGCAACGACCTCATCGCCGAGATGACCGAGTCCGGCGTCATCGACAAGACCGCGCTGGTCTACGGCCAGATGGACGAGCCGCCGGGCACCCGGCTGCGGGTCGCGCTCTCCGCGCTCACCATGGCGGAGTACTTCCGTGACGTGAAGAAGCAGGAGGTGCTGCTCTTCATCGACAACATCTTCCGCTTCACCCAGGCCGGTTCCGAGGTCTCCACGCTGCTCGGCCGCATGCCGAGCGCCGTGGGTTACCAGCCGACCCTGGCCGACGAGATGGGCGAGCTCCAGGAGCGGATCACCTCCGTCCGGGGCCAGGCCATCACCTCGATGCAGGCGATCTACGTGCCCGCCGACGACTACACCGACCCGGCGCCGGCCACCACGTTCGCCCACCTCGACGCGACCACCAACCTGGAGCGGTCGATCTCCGACAAGGGCATCTACCCGGCCGTGGACCCGCTGGCGTCCTCGTCCCGGATCCTCGCCCCGGAGTTCGTCGGCGAGGAGCACTTCGCGGTCGCCACCGAGGTGAAGCGGATCCTGCAGCGCTACAAGGACCTGCAGGACATCATCGCCATCCTCGGCATCGAGGAGCTCTCCGAGGAGGACAAGCTCACCGTCGGCCGCGCCCGCCGGATCGAGCGGTTCCTCTCGCAGAACACCTACGCCGCCGAGCAGTTCACCGGCGTACCCGGCTCGACGGTTCCGATCGCGGAGACCATCGACGCCTTCCGCCGGATCAGCGAGGGGGAGTTCGACCACTTCCCGGAGCAGGCGTTCTTCATGTGCGGCGGCCTGGAGGACCTCAAGGCCAAGGCCAAGGAGCTGATGGGTGAGGAGGGCTGAGAGCCCGATCACATCCACGAAGGCCGCCCCGACGATTGTCGGGGCGGCCTTCGCCTGTTCAGGGCGCCTCCCTACCAGATGCCCGGTTCACCGGCAAGCGGTTCGCCGACGCGCGCGGTACCGTTCCTGACACGACTTCACATCCCGACCGTCGATCTCTGCAACGAAACGGACCCCCGCGCCCGTCTCCTCTTCGTGGCGCGACGATTGGAGATGCTCGTGGGTAAGGGCGACACGGATCGCGGCAAGCGGTCCATGTGGCGTGGCGTGCCCCGGTGGGCCCGCGTCAGCACCATCCTCGGCATCGTCATGATGGTGCTCAGCGGCTCGGTGCTGGTGGGCTACCACGCCCTGGTCGCCCGCTACGAGGGCTCAGTCGGCAAGGGCGACCTCTTCGGCGACCAGGCGGCCGGCGCGACGGAGAAGAAGAGCGACATCAAGGGGCCGCTCAACATCCTCCTGGTCGGCGTGGACCCCCGGACCGCGACAGCCCGCCCGCTCTCCGACTCGATCATGATCCTGCACGTACCGGCCGGCATGGACCGCGGCTACCTCTTCTCGCTCCCGCGCGACCTGCGGGTGGAGATCCCGGCCTTCCCCAAGGCCGACTACGCCGGCGGCACCGACCGGATCAACGCCGCCATGTCCCACGGCAGCAACGTGCCGGGCAAGAACCCGAGCGCGGCGCAGGGCTTCGAACTGCTCGCGAAGACCGTCCAGCAGGTCACCGGCATCAAGCGCTTCGACGCCGGCGCCATCATCAACTTCAGCGGGTTCAAGAAGATCGTCGACGCCATGGGCGGCGTCGACATGTACATCGAGCGGGACGTCAAATCCGAGCACCTCAAGCCGGACGGCTCGGCCCGCCAGCTCAAGCCCGGCGGCGGGGGCTACCTCGGCCCGCAGGCCCGGTACGAGAAGGGCAACGCCCACCTGAACGGCTGGCAGGCCCTGGACTACGTGCGGCAGCGCTACCCGAAGAACGGTGTGCCGGACGCGGACTACGGCCGGCAGCGGCACCAGCAGCAGTTCGTCAAGGCGATGGTGAGCCAGGCGTTCAGCGCCGACGTGGTGGCCAACCCGATCAAGCTGGACCGGGTGCTGCGCGCGGCCGGGCAGTCGCTGATCTTCAACGGCCGGGGCAACAGCGTGGTCGACTTCGGTGTGGCGCTGAAGGGCATCCGCCCCGACGCGATCGAGACGATCAAGCTGCCGGGCGGCCCGATCGGCAGCGGCAGCGCCTACCGCGGTGAGCAACTGCTGCCCCCGGCCGACGACTTCTTCGCGGCCCTGCGGGCCGAGCAGTTGGACGCGTTCCTGCTGGAGCACCCCGACTTCAAGCAGAAGACCAAGTAGCCTGAGCGGGTGCGGGGCCGTCGTGGCCCGGCTCTCACCACCCGCGTTGGGTGGGCGGCGGAGGCGCGACTAGACTTTCGGCAATCCGCCGCCGCAGCAAGGAGACAGCGTGGCACAGCAGCTTCACGTCGAGCTCGTAGCCGTCGAGGAGAAGGTCTGGACCGGCGAGGCCGAGATGGTCGTCGCCCGGACGACCGAGGGTGAGCTTGGTGTGCTGCCGGGGCACGCGCCCCTGCTCGGCCAGCTCGCGGAGCCCAGCCAGGTGCGTATCAAGCAGGCCGGTGGCCAGCAGGTCGCGTACGACGTCGCCGGCGGCTTCCTGTCGGTGACCGGCGAGGGCGTGACCGTCCTGGCCGAGAGCGCCACCCCGGCCACCCCGGCCCGCTGAGCCGACCCGCCGATGGAGATCGTCGAAGGGATCGGAATCGGCGTCGCGGTCGTCGTCGTCGCGCTTCTGGTTCTCTTCGTCCGGCGGGCTCTGTTCACCCGTAGCGGGGGCATCATCCGGCTGAGCGTCCGGGTCACCACGGTGCTCGACGGTCGTGGATGGTCCCCCGGCTTCGGTCGCTTCGTCGGCGACGAACTCCGCTGGTACCGCATGTTCAGCTTCGCGCTCCGCCCGAAGCGGGTGCTCTCCCGCAAGGGGCTCGCGGTGGAGCGGCGCCGGTTGCCCGAAGGGCAGGAGCGCTTCTCCATGCCGTCCGACTGGGTGATCCTCCGCTGTACCAGTCACCACGCTCCGGTCGAGATCGCCATGGCGCGCTCCACGGTCACCGGATTCCTCTCCTGGCTCGAGGCCGCCCCTCCGGGGGCGGTCTCGCCGCGTCTGGCCTCCCAGGACTGGCCCGCCGCCTGACCCCGGCCACCGTCCGAGCGGTCCGAGCGACTCCACCGCGGCGAGGTGGCGGCATCACCACCGACCGGACACGACCGCCTCCCCGTCGTGGCGCTCCGCCTCCGCACGCGGGCGCCGCTTCCGTCCCGGCAGGCACGGCTTCCGTCCCGGTCTCGGTACCGAGCGAGTCATCGCGAGATCTTGGAAGCTGAGCGCCCTCCTGAGGGCCCTTACCTTCCAAGATCTCGCCCTGTCGCCATGCGCCCGCGTCTCACCCCGCCCCCGCCCCTCCCTCCTCGACCGACTGGTTGATCAAGGAGTGTGCGTAGTGCCTCCGGGCGATCGTCGACACAAACTCCTTGATCGACGTGCCGTGGGGGTGGTGGGTGGAACGTGGCGGGGGTCGGGAGGCACCCGTGGTGATCCACTCGCGGGGTTGGCTTGCGCCGGGGGGAACGGTGTGGGTGTCTGCGGGGGCGGGACACCCCATGGCGTTCCACCCAACCCGTGGGGCTGCCGGCGTTGGACGGAACGCCGTGGGCGTCTCCACGGCCGGGACACACACCCACAGCGCTCCACCGATGGGGCTGGCATGCGCTGGGTGGAACGTCATGGGTGTCTCGGCGGCCGGGATGCACCCATGGGGTTCCACTGACGGGGTTGGCGGCCGCTGGGTGGATCGTCATGGGTGTCTCGGCGGCCGGGATGCACCCATGGGGTTCCACTGGCCGGGTTGGCGGCCGCTGGGTGGATCGTCATGGGTGTCTCCGCGGCCGGGATGCCCCCATGGTGTTCCACCGGCCGGGTTGGCGGCCGCTGGGTGGAACGTCACGGGTGTCTGCGGGTGTCTGCGGGTGTCTGCGGGTGTCCGGATGCACCCGTGGGCTTTCACCCGGGCGCGTGGGATGCGGTGGGGTGTCCGGTTCGGTGGTGGTGGGCGGCACCCCGGGCGCGGAATCGGCGGCGGGTCGGCGGCGTTGTAGACGGGTGAACGACCGAGCAGGCAGCGAGCCACCGAGCCGCCGCCCCGCCCACGGGAATGATGGTGGGCGGGCGGTCGTTACACATCATCCCGGCGCCGCGTGCAGGCCCCCCGCCCCGCGAGCCAGCCGGACACCCCCGGCCCCGTGAGCTGGCCCCCCGGCTCCACGAGCGTGCCGGATCCCCCTTCAAGGCTTTTCGCGCGCCTGACGGTGCCCGCACCCCCCCGGGTGTGTTGACCCCCGAATGGAGCCCCCTCATGAACACGATCCTGCGCAAGAGCATTCTCGGTATCGCTGGTCTGGCCTTCACCGGTGGCGTGTTCGCCGGTCCGGTCGCCGCCCACGCCGACACCCCCGCCCACGCCGCCGCCAAGCCCGTCGCGGTCGCGTCCGTGCAGGGCGAGCAGTCGCGCATCACCCTGAACGACGAGCAGACCGCCAACGCCAAGGCGATCATCGCCGTCACGAAGAAGGCCGGCCTGCCGGAGCGGGCCGCGGTCATCTCGATCGCCACCGCCCTGCAGGAGTCGAAGCTGGAGAACCTCGGCCACCTCGGCGACAAGAATGACCACGACTCGCTGGGCCTGTTCCAGCAGCGCCCCTCCTCCGGTTGGGGCACGCCGGAGCAGATCACCGACCCCGAGTACTCCACCCTGGCCTTCCTCAAGGGCCTGAAGCAGGTCGACGGCTGGGACAAGATGCCCCTGACCGACGCCGCCCAGACCGTCCAGGTCTCCGCCTACCCGGACGCCTACGCGCAGTGGGAGAAGCAGGCCACCGACATCGTGGCCGAGCACTGGACCAAGTAAGACGTGAAGGCCGGCACCCCCAACCCGGGGTGCCGGCCTTTCGCACGTCAGCGCGCCACGGGTCGGCGGCAGTGGTAGACCAGGGCCGGTGGCAGGTTCGACCAGACCGTCCGGCCGACGGTCACCTCCTCGAAGGCCCCGGTCAGCAGCCGCCGGAAGCGACGGGCCGGCCGGGTCGCGAGCGCGTGCCGGTAGGCGAACGTGGTGAACGCGCCGCTCGGCCGGAGCGTCCGCAGTACCGCGTCGAGGACGGCGAGTTGACGCCCCGCGCCGAACGCCGCCCACGGTAGGCCGCTCACCACCACGTCGGCGGCGGGCAGGTGCCGGTCGGCCAGCACCCGGTCGAGGGTGGCGGCGTCCGCGCGGATGACCCGTACGGCCGGGTGACGTCGGGAGAGCGCGGCGGCGAAGCTGGGGTTCAGCTCGACCGCCAGGTGCTGGCCGCGTCCGGCCAGCCGCTGCTGGATGGTGCGGGTGAAGGCGCCGGTGCCGGGGCCGAGTTCGACCACCAGCGGCTGTCCGGTGCGGGGGACGGCGGCGGTGATGTCCCGGGCCAGCGCCGATCCGCTGGGCAGCACCGCGCCGGTGGCGAGCGGGTGCCGGGCGAACTGGCCGAGGAAGGCGGGGGCGTCGCTGATCACGGTCACCGACGCTAGGCGGGCGTACGCGGTCCGGGTCTCGTGCGGTGGGCCGGCACACCGGCCAGTCGGAGGAGGGGCACCGGCCGGTGGAAGGGCCGACCTGCCCTTCCCGCTCCGTATCGTGGCCGCATGAGGGGCGGGCGGTGGACCGGGTGGCCCGAGCTGCTGCTCGGGCTCGGCACGGCCGCCCTGGGTCTGATCAGCACCCGGATCGTGATACCCGGCATCCCGCGCGAGGCGTGGGCCGGCGTCTTCGCGGTGCTCGCCGGGCTCATCCTGATCGGGGTACGCCGCTGGCCGTGGCCGGTGCTGCTCGCCACGTCGGCGCTGCTGCTCGTCGCCGACACGGTGACGGTGACCGGTGCGGACACCGCCCAGTTCGCCGCCTCGGTGGCGTTGGGCTACGTCGCGTACCGCTCGGGATGGCCGGGCACCGCCGTCGCGTACGGGCTCTTCGTGGCGGTGACGCTGGTCAACGTGATCGACCCGGGGAACGCGGAGGTGCTCCGTGGTGGTGTCGGCGTGCTCCGGGTGCTGATGCTGGCCGGGTTCGCCGCCGCGCCGGTGGCGTTCGGCCGCTATCTGCGTGGGGTACGGCAGGCGGCGGAGGCGGCCGAGGAGCGGGCCCGGGAGGCCGAGGAGCGGCGGGCGACCGAGGCGCGGATGGTCCGGCTGACCGAGCGGACGGCCATCGCCCGCGACCTGCACGACATCGTCGCCCACCACGTCGCGGCGATCGCGCTGCGGGCCGGGTCGGCGCGGTACGCCGTGCAGCACACCGGCCGGCCGGAGGAGGCGGTGACGGCGCTCGGCGAGTTGCGCGACACCGCCGGGCAGGTGCTGGACGAGTTGCGGGAACTGCTGGAGGTGCTCCGCGACCCGGACGCGGTGGAACCGGCGGAGTCGCAGGTCGAGCCGGTCCAGGTGATCCGCGACGCGGCCCGGCGGGTACGCGAGGCCGGCCTGGCGGTGCAGGTGCGGATGCCGGAGGTGCTGCACCGGGTGCCGTTGGTGGTCGGGACGACCGCGGCCCGGGTCGTGCAGGAGGCGTTGACCAACAGCCTGAAGCACGCCGGGCCGGGCGCGGTCGTCTCGGTCGACGTCCGGGTGACCGATGGGGCGCTCCTCCTGGAGGTGCTGGACAGCGGCCCGGCGCGCCCGCGTACCCGGCTGCCCGTGTCGGGCCACGGCCTGCGCGGCATGCGCGAGCGGGTCGGCCTGCTCGGTGGGACGCTCGTCGCGGGCGGCACCGACGGCGGCGGCTGGCGGCTACGGGTCCGACTGCCGATCAGGGAGAACGAATGATCAGAGTGCTGGTGGTCGACGACCAGGCCCTCGTCCGCGCCGGCGTGGGCCTGGTGCTGCGCACGGCCGGCGGCTTCGAGGTGGTCGGCGAGGCGGGGGACGGGCACGAGGCGGTCCGGCTCGCCGAGCGGCTGCGGCCGGACGTCATCCTGATGGACCTGCGGATGCCCCGGCTCGACGGCATCGAGGCGACGCGACGGATCCTGCGGCAGCAGCCGGCGGCCCGGGTGCTGGTGCTGACCACGTTCGCCGACGACGCGAACGTCTACGGTGCGCTCGGCGCCGGGGCGCAGGGCTACCTGGTGAAGGACGGCGCCCCCGAGGATCTGGTCGACGCGGTGCGGCGGGCGGCATCCGGTGAGCCGCTGCTCGCCGCGCCGGTGTTGGCCCGGGTGCTGCGCCGGGCGCTCGCCGCGCACGACCGCGACCGCGCCCCGGACCCGGCCGCCGCCGGGCTCGGCCTGCTCACCACCCGGGAGCGGGAGGTGCTGGCGCTGGTCGGCGCGGGGCTGTCCAACGCCGAGATCGGGGCGCGGCTGCACCTGGGGGTGACCACGGTGAAGACCCACGTCTCGGCCGCGATGGAGAAGCTGGAGCTGCGCAACCGGGTCCAGGCCGCGGTGGTGGCGCACCGGCTCGGCCTGGTCGACGACGGCTTCAACCCGGTGCCGGATCCGGGTGGACCCTAGGGCGACGACCGGCCACCCGGAGGACCCGGCCCGGCCGTGGGCAGGACGTCGTCGCCCGTCCCGGGCGCGACGCTGGGAGGCATGACCTTCCTGGATTCCCTGGTGGACCGGCTCGACGCGCTGCCGCCGGGCCTCCTGCTGCTGGTCGCGGCGGCGGTGCTCGCCGGCGAGGTGGGGCTGCTGGCCGGTGTGGTGCTGCCGGCCGCGACCACCATGCTGAGGGTCGGGTTGCTGGCCCGCGCCGGTCGCGTCGACCTGGGCGTCGCGCTGGCGGTGACCACCGCCGCCGCGTTCGCCGGGGACCAGCTCGGCTATCTGGAGGGGCGGCTGCTCGGCCCGAGGCTGCGGCGCGGACCGCTGGGCCGTCGGGTGGGGGAGGAGCGGTGGCGGCGCGCCGAGGCGCTGGTCGCCGCCAAGGGTGGGAGCGCCGTGCTGCTCGGCCGTTGGACCGCGTTCGTCCGGACGCTGGTGCCCCGGGTGGCGGGGGCCGCCGGCCTGCCGTACCGCCGGTTCGTGCTCGCCGACGGCCTGGCGGTGGTCGTCTGGGTGCCCGGCACGGTGCTCGTCGGTTGGACGGCCGGCGGCCTGCCGGCCGGTGTGCCGGCCGCCGCCGGGGTGGCGGTGGTCGCGGCGGTCGCGCTCGCGCTGGGGCTCCGGCACCTGCGGGTACGCCGGCGGCGCGCCGTCCGTCGTGCCTGCTCCGGGCCGGTCCGTGGCCGGCGCGGCGCCACCCGCCTCCGGTCGGGCTCGCGGCGGCCGGGGGCCGGTCGCACCGCGCCCGTCCGCCGGGGCGCGATCGACCGGTGCTGAGGCCGGGCGGGGGCGCGGGTCCGTGTCGCCCGCGCCCGCCCCCGGATCAGCTCGTCTCGCCGACCAACTCGACCTCGTAGCCCTGACCGTCGGTCAGGTAGGCGGCATAGTTCTCCGGACCGCCCGCGTGCGGGTGCCGGTCCGGGAAGAGCAGCGTCCAGCCGTGCTCGGGCGCGCCGGCGACCAGGCGGTCGACGGCCGCCGGCGGGCCGGCGTGGAAGGCCAGGTGGTTGAGGCCCGGCGCGAGCCGGTCGTGGGTCCGGCCGGTGAGCGCCGGGGACTCCTCCAGCACCAGGTAGGTGGGCCCGTGCCGCCAGGAGCGGCCGACCGGCCAGTTCTGGTACGGGGTCCAGCCCAGCTCGTCGAGAAGCCAGCCCCACGAACGACTGGCCGCCTCCAGGTCGGGTACCCAGACCTCCACGTGGTGCAGGCCGCCGACGGTCAGCGCTTCCCGCCCGGCACCCATAGCACGTCTCCGTCCGGATTCGCCGTTCTTGACAGGATAAAGAGCAGATCGGAGAGCCGGTTGAGATACTTTGCCGGGAGGGGGCTGGTCCGATCGGGGTCGTGTGCGACCAGCGCCCATGCCGCACGCTCGGCGCGCCGGGCGGTCGTCCGTGCCACGTGCAGCAGTGCCGCGCCCGCGGTGCCGCCGGGGAGGATGAAGGAGTCGAGCTTGCTCAGGCGCGCGTTGTACTCGTCGCACCAGCCTTCGAGGCGCTCGACGTACTCCTCGGTGACCCGCAGCGGCGGGTACTTCGGGTCCGGCTCCACCGGCGTGGCCAGGTCCGCGCCGACGTCGAACATGTCGTTCTGCACGGACTCCAGCACGGCCCGCAGCTCGTCCGGGAGCTGCCCCAGGGCGAGCGCGACGCCGATCGAGGCGTTGCACTCGTCCACGTCGGCGTACGCGGCGATCCGCGGATCGGTCTTCGGCACCTGCTCGTTGTTGCTCAGCCTGGTCATGCCGGCGTCGCCGGCCTTGGTGTAGATGCGCGTGAGGTGGACGGCCATGACGCACAGCCTACGGATACCGGACCTGACGATCCCGGTGCGCCCGGACCGGTCGACCGCGGTGGGGCCGGGTGACGCCGGCGACCCGGCGATCAGCGACGTCGACGTCATCCGGGTACGGGGGGACGCCCGGCTGGCCGGCACCGTGCACGTGGTGGGCGCGAAGAACTCGGCGTTGAAGCTGATGGCCGCCGCGCTGCTCGCGCCCGGCCGCAGCGTGATCACCAACGTGCCCCGGATCACCGACATCGCGATCATGGGCGAGGTGCTGCGCCGGCTCGGCTGCGGCGTACGCTTCGGCCCGGACGACCCGGTCGACCCGATGGTGGCCCGCGGCGGTGTGGAACGGTCCCGCTCGGTCGTCATCGACGTGCCGGAGCGACCCGGCGCGGAGGCCGACTACGACCTGGTCCGCCGGCTGCGCGCGTCGATCTGCGTGCTCGGCCCGCTGCTCGCCCGCCGGGGCTACGTCCGGGTGGCCCACCCCGGCGGCGACGCCATCGGCTCGCGCGGCCTGGACATGCACATCGCCGGCCTGGCCCGGATGGGCGCGGAGATCTCCGGCGAGCACGGCTTCGTCATCGCCGAGGCCCCGGACGGCCTGCACGGCGCGGACATCGTGCTGGACTTCCCGAGCGTGGGCGCCACCGAGAACCTGGTGATGGCGGCGGTGCTGGCCCGGGGCGGCACGACGATCGACAACGCGGCCCGGGAGCCGGAGATCGTCGACATCTGCACCATGCTCAACCGGATGGGCGCGCGGATCTCCGGCGCCGGCAGCTCGACGCTGCACATCGTCGGCGTACCCGAGCTGCGTCCGGTCCGGCACGCCACGGTGGGGGACCGGATCGTCGCCGGCACCTGGGCGTTCGCGGCCGCGATGACCCGGGGGGACGTCACCGTGACCGGCGTCGACCCGGCCTACCTGGAGGTCGCGCTGGACAAGCTGGTCACGGCCGGCGGCCTGGTGGAGACCCGGGGCGACGGCTTCCGGGTACGGATGGACGACCGCCCCAGGGCGGTCGACGTGGTCACGCTGCCGTACCCGGGCTTCGCCACCGACCTGCTGCCGATGGCGATCGGCCTGGCCGCGGTCAGCGACGGCGGCTCGCTGATCACCGAGAACATCTTCGACGGCCGGTTCATGTTCGCCAACGAGATGATGCGGCTCGGCGCGGAGATCCGGACCGACGGGCACCACGCCCTGGTCTGCGGCCGGGAGCGGCTCTCCGGCGCCCCGGTACGCGCCACCGACATCCGGGCCGGCGCCGGCCTGATCATCGCCGGGCTGTGCGCCGACGGGACGACCGAGGTCTCGCACGTGCACCACGTGGACCGGGGCTACCCGGACTTCGTGGCGGATCTGCGGGCGCTCGGCGTCGAGGTGGAGCGCGGCACCGCGCCGGAGGAACCCGACCTGGCCATCTGACGGCCCTTATCCCTCGTTAAGTAGGGTTCTGGAGGACATTCCAGAACACGGCGAGGGAGAAGCAGATGGCGGGTCGACTCGCGGTCGTCGGTGCCGGGCTGATGGGCTCGGGCATCGCCCAGGTGGCGGCGCAGGCGGGCTGGCAGGTGACGCTGCGCGACGTGGACGACGCGGCCACGAAGCGGGGCGTCGACGGCATCCGGAAGTCGCTGACGAAGTTCGCCGAGAAGGGCAGGATCGAGGCGTCCGACGTCGAGGCGACGCTGGGTCGGATCACCCCGACCACCGAGCTGGAGGCGGCGGCCGACGCGGACATCGTGGTCGAGGCGGTCTTCGAGAAGATCGAGATCAAGCACGAGGTGTTCCGCGCGCTGGACAAGATCTGCAAGGCGGACGCGGTGCTGGCCACCAACACCTCGGCCATCCCGGTCACCCAGATCGCCACCGCCACCGAGCGCCCGGAGTCGGTGGTGGGCACCCACTTCTTCTCGCCGGTGCCGATGATGAAGCTCTGTGAGCTGGTCCGGGGCTACAAGACCAGCGACGCGACCATGGACACCGCCCGGTCGTTCGCCGAGGAGATCGGCAAGACCGTGGTGGTGGTCAACCGGGACATCGCCGGCTTCGTCACCACCCGCCTGATCTGCGCGCTGGCGATGGAGGCGGTCAAGCTGGTCGAGTCCGGCGTGATCTCCGCCGAGGACCTGGACACCGCCTGCAAGCTGGGCTTCGGGCACGCGATGGGCCCGCTGGCCACCGTCGACCTGACCGGTGTGGACGTGCTCCTGAACGCCACCCGCAACATCTACACGGACACCGCGGACGAGAAGTTCTTCCCGCCGGAGCTGCTCCAGCGCATGGCCACCGCCGGCGACCTGGGCCGCAAGACCGGCCAGGGCTTCTACTCGTACTGACCGGCTGGTCCCGCCCCCGGCCCGTGCGGCCGGGGGCGGTTCACGTCCGCGGCCGGTTCACGTCCGCGGCCGGTTCACGTCCGCGGCCGGTTCACGGCCGGGGCGGGCTGAGCGCGGCGCCGATCAGCGCGAACGCGTCCGGGAGGACGGTGCCCCAGTAGCCGAAGTTGTGCCGCCCGTCGGCCCAGGCGGCGCGTACCGGCTTCTCGGGCAGCGCCCGGGCCAGCGCGCGGACGTCGGGGAGGAAGTTGTCCTGCCGGCCGCACCAGAGCCCGACCGGGGTGCCGCGCAGCTTGTCGACGCCGGTGAAGACCGCGTCGCCGGGGCGCACCGCCGGGGAGAAGGCCGCCGCCATCCTCAGCCAGCCCGGGTACGTCTCGGCCAGCAGCAGCGCCCCGAAGCCTCCCATCGACCAGCCCCAGACGGCCGTCCGGCTGATGTCGAAGCCGCGCCGGGCGCACCAGGCCGGCACCTCCTCGCGCACCATCCGTCGCGGGTCGTCGTCGCCGGCGGGACGCCAGGAGAGCCGGCCGCCGGTCGCTCCGGCGAGCGCGAACGGCGGGGCGCCGCGCCGCACCGCGTCGGTGAGGAAGCGGGCCAGCCCGAACCGGCCGTAGTCGCGCGGGGTGGCCGAGGCGCCGTGCAGGACCAGGCAGACGGGCAGGCCGCGGCCGTCGCCGTACCCCTCGGGCACGGCGGTCCAGAAGTCCACCTCGCGCCCGCGGGCGCCGGAGGCGATCCGGATCAGCCGCTCGTCCCCGGCCGGGGCGTCCGGCACTGTGGGTTCCGGTCCGGGCCGGGGAGTGGAGAGCTGCCGGGCGGCCAGGCCGCCGACCAGGCCGGCGCCGGCGATCCCTCCGGCGGCGGTCAGCAGTGTCCGCCGGCTCAGCGTGCGTGCCATGCCGGGCAGTGTGCCACCTCGGGCGAGGCGAGTGCGGTCGTGTGCGTGGTTAAGAAGGGGCCCCTCCTCTACCGCAGGCGTTAAGAAGGGGCCCTTCCTTACACCTCAGCCGTCGCGGCGGGTGGTCCACCGGAAGGTGCTCAGGCAGAGCACCAGGCCGATCACGCACCAGGCTGCCAGCACCAGCGCCACCTTGCCCAGCTCGAACGACCCGCCCGGCTCCTGGCCGCCGAAGCTGTCCGGCAGGAAGACCGAGCGCAGGCCCTGGCACATCCACTTGAGCGGGAAGATCGCGGCGACCTGCTGCATCCAGGTGGGCAGGCTGGTGAAGACGAAGAACACGCCGGAGATGAACTGGAGGACCAGCGCGACCGGGGTGACCACCGCGGAGCCGCTGCGGGCGGTGCGGGCCAGCGACGAGATGGCGATGCCGCAGAGCGTGCAGGCGGTGACGCCGAGGACGGCGACCCAGCCGAACGTGAGCCACTTGGCGGCGGTCTGCGGCAGGTCCAGGTCGAACAGCGCGACCGAGACGGCGAGCAGGAGCGCGGTCTCGGCGATGCCGATGACCACCACCATGATCACCTTGCCGGCGAACCAGACCCACTTCGGCATCGGCGTGCCCCGGTAGCGCTTGAGCACGCCCCGGTCCCGCTCGATCGGGATCCAGATGCCGAGGTTCTGGAAGCTCACCGTCATCAGCCCGGTCGCGATCATGCCGGTGATGAAGTACTGCGTGTAGCTGACGCCCGGGGCGATCTCGTCGCTGAAGATCGCCGCGAAGATCAGGATCATGATGATCGGGAAGCCCATCGTGAACACGACGGACTCCCGGCTGCGCAGGAACTGGGTGATCTCCAGCCGGCCCTGGCGCAGCGCCAGCGTGCCCGCGCCGAGCCGCCGGGCCGGTGCCGCGGCGAGCGGGGCCGCCGGCTTCGTCGTGGTGGTCATGAGTGTCCGATCATCCGCAGGTAGACGTCTTCCAGGGTCGGCCGGGTCACGGTCAGGCCGGGCACCTCGCCGCCGAAGCGCGCGGCCAGCTCGGCCACCAGCGCCGTCGGCGTCGCGGTCTCCGCCGAGCCCGGCGTTCCCTCCGGCGTACGCCAGGAGACGGTCGCCAGCGACTCCTGCCGGTTGCCCAGCGCGTTCGGCGGCGCGACCTCGATCACCCGCCCGGCGGCGATCACGCCGACCCGGTCGGCGAGGGCCTCGGCCTCGTCCAGGTAGTGGGTGGTGAGCACGATGGTGGTGCCGGCGGCCGAGAGGTCCCGGATCAGCTCCCAGAACTCGCGCCGGGCCTCCGGGTCGAAACCGGTGGTCGGCTCGTCGAGGAAGAGCAGCTCGGGCCGGCCGATGATGCCCAGCGCCACGTCGAGGCGGCGCTTCTGCCCGCCGGAGAGCGTGTGCGTACGCGCCCTGGCCTTGGCGCCCAGCCCCACCCGCTCGACCACCTTGTCCGGGTCGTCGGCGTCCGGGTAGAAGCCGGAGAAGTGCCGGACCACCTCGCCGACGGTCAGCTCGTCGAACTCGCCGGTGCCCTGGAGCACGATGCCCACCCGGGAGCGCCAACCGGCGTCGGGCCTGGCCGGGTCGACGCCGAGCACCCGCACCTCGCCGGCGTCGCGGTGCCGGTAGCCCTCCAGGATCTCCACCGTGGTGGTCTTGCCCGCGCCGTTCGGGCCGAGCAGGGCGAACACCTCGCCCCGGTGGACGTCCAGGTCCACCCCCGCCACCGCGACGTTGTCGCCGTACGTCTTGCGCAGTCCCCGTACGGAGATCGCGAGCTCGTCTTCCATGACGTCCAGTGTGCGACTGCCGCGTGCCCGGCCGCGGGCCGGGGTGTGGTGGTGTCGCCCATCTGTCGCCGTCCGTGCCCGTCGGTCCGCTCCATGGACCTGTGTGGTTTTCCACAGCCCGTTTTACTGAACGGTAACTTAAACTCCGGCCATGGATGACGCGACGCCGGGACGCCTGCCGGAGCGGGACCGCCCGTGGGTGATGCGCACGTACGCCGGGCACTCCTCCGCCGCGGCCACCAACGCGCTCTTCCGCCGCAACCTGGCGAAGGGGCAGACCGGGCTCTCGGTCGCGTTCGACCTGCCGACCCAGACCGGATACGACCCCGACCACGAGCTGGCCGCCGGCGAGGTGGGCCGGGTCGGCGTGCCGGTCGCGCACCTCGGCGACATGCGGGCGCTCTTCGAGGGCATCCCGATCGCCGAGATGAACACCTCGATGACGATCAACGCGCCGGCCATGTGGCTGCTCGGCCTCTACGGCACGGTCGCCGCCGAGCAGGGCGCGGAGCTGAGCCGCTGCGCCGGCACCACGCAGAACGACATCATCAAGGAGTACCTGTCCCGGGGGACGTACATCTTCCCGCCGGCCGCCTCGCTGCGGCTGACCGCCGACGTCATCGCGTACACGCTGCGGGAGATGCCGCGGTGGAACCCGGTCAACATCTGCTCGTACCACCTCCAGGAGGCCGGCGCGACGCCGGTGCAGGAGGTCGGCTTCGCGCTCGCCACCGCCGTCGCCGTGCTGGACACCGTGCGCGACTCCGGCCAGGTGCCGGCCGAGCGGATGGGCGACGTGGTCCAGCGGATCTCGTTCTTCGTCAACGCCGGGGTGCGTTTCGTCGAGGAGATCGCCAAGATGCGCGCGTTCGGCGCGCTCTGGGACGAGATCACCCGCGACCGCTACGGCGTGGAGAACCCGAAGCAGCGCCGGTTCCGCTACGGCGTGCAGGTCAACTCGCTGGGCCTGACCGAGGCGCAGCCGGAGAACAACATCCAGCGGATCGTGCTGGAGATGCTCGGCGTCACCTTCTCCCGGGACGCCCGGGCCCGGGCGGTGCAGCTGCCCGCCTGGAACGAGGCGCTCGGCCTGCCCCGCCCCTGGGACCAGCAGTGGTCGCTGCGCATGCAGCAGGTGCTGGCGTACGAGTCGGACCTGCTGGAGTATCCGGACCTGTTCGAGGGCTCGCACGTGATGACCGCGCTGGTCGACGACATCGTGACCGGCGCGCGGGTCGAGTTGGAGAAGGTGCTGGAGATGGGCGGCGTGGTGACCGCCGTGGAGTCCGGCTACCTCAAGAGCGCGCTGGTCGCCTCGCTGGCCGACCGGCGTCGGCGGATGGAGTCCGGCGCCGACGTGGTGGTCGGCGTCAACCGGTTCACCGAGACCGAGCCGTCCCCGCTGACCGCGGCCGGCGCCGAGGCGGTCGAGCAGGTCGACCCGGCGGTCGAGGCGGCCGCCGCGGACGGCGTACGCCAGTGGCGGGCCGGCCGGGACGCGGCGGCCGTGGACGCCGCGCTGGACCGGCTGCGGGCGGACGCCGCGACCACCACGAACCTGATGGACGCGACGCTGGCGTGCGTGCGGGCCGGGGTGACCACCGGCGAGTGGGCGGGCGCGCTGCGCCGGGTCTTCGGCGAGTACCGGGCGCCGACCGGGCTCTCCGGCGCGGCCGGGGCCGGTGGCGACGCCGGGCTCGCGTCGGTCCGTGAGCGGGTCGCCGCCACGGCCCGGGAGCTGGGCAGCGGCCGGCTGCGGCTGCTGGTCGGCAAGCCGGGGCTGGACGGGCACTCCAACGGCGCCGAGCAGATCGCGGTACGCGCCCGCGACGCCGGCTTCGAGGTGGTCTACCAGGGCATCCGGCTGACCGCCGGGCAGATCGTGGCCGCCGCCGTGGAGGAGGACGTCGACCTGGTCGGTCTCTCCGTGCTCTCCGGCTCGCACCTGGCGGCCGTGCCGGCCGTGCTGGACGGGCTGCGCGCGGCCGGGCGGGGCGACCTGCCGGTGGTGGTGGGCGGCATCATCCCGGCCGGTGACGCCGACGCGCTGCGGGCCGCCGGCGTGGCCCGCGTGTTCACGCCGAAGGACTTCGCGCTCACCGGCATCATCGACCAGCTGGTCACCGTCATCCGCGAGGCCAACGGGTTGAGCTGACGCGGGAGGCGCAAAAGCCTAAAATCGGGGCAAGACACCCACGGAAGGGCGGGAATGATGACCGCGTCGATGGAGATGCCCCGGGTCCAGGAGTGCGCCGTCCGGTCCTGCGCCTACAACCACACGAATGACTGCCACGCGTTCGCCATCACGATCGGCAGCAGCGACCACGCCCACTGCCACACCTTCGTGGAGCTGCCGGTGCGCGGCGGCATCGACCAGTTGGTCGCCCAGGTCGGCGCCTGCTCACGCTCCGACTGCCAGCACAACTCCGACCTGGAGTGCCACGCCCCGGCCATCACGGTGGGCCCGGACATGGACATGGCCGACTGCATGACCTACCGGAGTCGCTGACCGGCCCAGCCGGCTAGACGCGGAAGCCGGCCGCGCGCGCGGCGGCGCGTTCCCGGCGTCGGTGCCGCCGGCGGCGGACCAGCCAGACCGCGAACACCACCAGGCCGACCGCGAACACCAGCACCAGCACCGGCAGCAGGATCGCCACCACCGACATGACCACGCTCGTCGCGTCCTCGGCGGTGCTGGCCACCGGCGCGCCGAAGCCGGCCGTGGTCGCGTTGACCACCGGCCGGGCGGCGGCCTTGAGCAGGTGCACCCCGAGCGCGATCAGCACGCCGACCACCACCGGCACCCACTGGTGGGTGGAGAAGAACGTGTCCGGGTCGCTGACCGTGACCGTCTCCGAGCCGGAACCGGCGCCGAAGGCCAGGCCGCCCGCGGTCGGCCGGACCACCGTCTGCACCATGTCGTTGACGTGGTCGACCACCGGCACCTTGTCGGCCACCACCTCGACCGCGAGCAGCACGGCGAGGATCGCCAGCACCCAGCCGTTGCCGAGCCACTGCCAACCGCTGGGCAGCTCGATCAGGTCGGTGTAGCGGGCCAGCAGGCCCATCAGCATCAGCGGGATGTACGCGTTCAGACCCGCCGAGGCGGCGAGTCCGGAACCGGTGAGGACTTCGAGCACGATCTCAATATGGCACCGGTGCGCCAGTGGCGCTCGTCGGCGGCGGCCGGGGGCTCCGCTACCCTCGTCGGGTGCGGTTGGTCATTGCGAAGTGCTCGGTGGACTATGTCGGACGGCTCTCGGCCCACCTGCCGCCGGCCACCCGGTTGCTCATGGTGAAGGCGGACGGCTCGGTGTCGATCCACGCGGACGACCGGGCGTACAAGCCGTTGAACTGGATGAGCCCGCCGTGTCGCCTGGAGGAGGCGCCCGGCGTGTGGCGGGTGGTCAACAAGGCCGGCGAGGAGCTGCGGATCACCCTGGAGGAGATCTTCCAGGACACCTCGTACGAGCTGGGGGTCGACCCGGGCCTGCGCAAGGACGGCGTCGAGGCGCACCTGCAGGAACTGCTCGCCGCCAACCCGGAGACGCTGGGGGAGGGCTTCACCCTGGTCCGCCGGGAGTACATGACCGCGATCGGCCCGGTCGACCTGCTCTGCCGGGACGCGAACGCCCGCGCGGTGGCGGTCGAGGTGAAGCGGCGCGGCGAGATCGACGGGGTGGAACAGCTCACCCGCTACCTGGAGCTGATGAACCGCGACCCGCTGCTCGCGCCGGTGACCGGCGTGTTCGCCGCGCAGGAGATCAAGCCGCAGGCCCGGGTGCTCGCCACCGACCGGGGCATCCGGTGCGTGGTGGTCGACTACGACAAGCTGCGCGGCATCGAGCGCGACGAGCTGACGCTGTTCTGAGGCTCAGCGCCCCCGGCCGTACATCAGCTTGGCGACCTTGACCAGGCGGGCGACGTCGGCCGGGGTGCGCTCGAACGTCATGGCCGGCAGCAGCGAGCGGGCCCGGCGGCGGGTGACCGCCTTGGGGCGGCCGAACTCGCGCAGCCCGTCCTCGCCGTGGATCCGGCCGAAGCCGGACTCGCCGGTGCCGCCGAACGGCAGCGTGGACATGCCGGCGAAGGTCAGCGCCGAGTTGACCGAGGCCATCCCGGAGCGCAGCCGCCGCGCCACGGCCACCGCCCGCGCCCGGCCGAAGACCGAACCACCGAGGCCGTACGGGAGGGCGTTCGCGCGCTCCACGGCCTCGTCGACGTCGCGGACCCGGTTGACGGTGAGCGTCGGGCCGAACGTCTCCTCGCGGACGGCCGCCGAGTCCTCCGGCACGTCGACCAGCACGGTCGGGTGCACGTACGGCGGCTGGACCGCCTCCGGGCCACCGAGCACCGCACGACCACCCCGGGCGACCGCGTCGTCGATGTGGCGGCGGATGACGTCGATCTGGGACGGCATGGTGATCGGGCCGAGGTCGGTGCCGTCCGCGCCCACGGTGAGCCGGCCGGCCCTCGTCACCACCTTGTCGACGAACGCGTCGAAGACCTGGTCGACCGCGTAGACCCGTTCGATGCCGATGCAGGTCTGGCCGGCGTTGGTGAGCCCGCCCCAGACGGCGGCCTCGGCCGCGGCGTCCAGGTCGGCGTCGGCGTCCACGATCATCGCGTCCTTGCCGCCGGCCTCCAGCAGCACCGGGGTGAGCGTCTCGGCACAGGCGGCCATCACCTTCTTCGCGGTGGCGGTCGAGCCGGTGAAGGCCAGCTTCGCCACCCCGGAGCGGCACAGCGCCGCGCCGACGTCGCCGAGCCCGTGCACCGCCTGGAACACCGGCTGCTCCGGCACCACCTCGGCGAAGCGGTCGACCAGCCACTGGCCCACGGCCGGGGTGTACTCGCTGGGCTTGAACACCACCGCGTTGCCGGCGGCCAGCGCGTACGCGGCGGAGCCGATCGGGGTGAAGACCGGATAGTTCCACGGGCCGATCACGCCGACCACGCCGTAGGGCTGGTATTCCAGGTGACCGGTGAACTCGGCCAGGATCAGCCGGGAGCGGACCCGCCGGGGGCCGAGCACCCGGCGGGCGTTGCGGGCCGCCCAGTCGATGTGCTCCAACGCGGTGAGGATCTCCACCACGGCGTCGCCGACCGGCTTGCCGCCCTCGGTGTGCATCAGCTCGGCCAGCTCCTCGATCCGCCGGGCGAGCACGCCGCGCCAGCGCTGGAGCCGGTCCCGCCGGCCGGCGAAGCCGAGCCCGGCCCACCAGTCGGCCGCCGGGCGGGCCCGGTCGACGGCGGCGCGCACGTCCGCCTCGGTCGCCACCGGGAGTCGCCCGGCCTCCGCGCCGGTCGCCGGGCTCGTCGACACCAGTCGACCGGCCTCGATGAGCGGGGTTCCGGGGACATGCACAGCGGTCATGGCCGCAGTCTAGACCCGAACATTACTCACCGGTAGGTGTCACGGACCCCGTACGCTGCCCGGACCGGCCCGCGTCGCATCGACGCCGGTGCCACCCGATCGCGCCGCGGCCGACTGCCCGAACGGCGAACGGGAGATGGCCGGCCGGGGTCACGGGGGTGACCGCGCGGTGGTGGGAGCCACTACGGTGAGGTGGCAGGCTGACGCCGCGGGGCGATGTGGGGTGGAGGTCGACGGTCCATGGAGGATCATCCGGAGCTGATGCCGCTGCTGACGGTGTCCGGTGGGGCGATGCGCGGGCTCAGTTTCCGGGTCGGACGGGGTGTCCAGGTGATCGGTCGGGCGCCGAGCGCCGACATCGTGCTCGCCGACCCCCACCTGAGCCGGCGGCACGCCACCGTCCAGGCCACCACCGACGGGGTGCTGCTCACCGACCTCGGCTCGACCAACGGCACCTGGCTCAACGACCGGCGGATCAGCGGAAGCGTGCCGCTCGCCGACGGCGACGTGGTCCGCCTCGGCCGCACCGACCTGCGCCTCTACGACCCGGGCGTGGCCCGCACCGACCCGGTCGGGATGAGCTTCGGCGCGCCGCGGCGCGACCAGCGCCCGACCCTGCCGCTGCCGGTCCCGGCACCGCGCCAGCCGATCGAGTCGCGCGAGGCGCTGCCGATCGACGCCCGCTGACCGCCCGCGCCGCCCCCGGCGGCGACAGGCCCGGGCCGACCGGTGTGGAGGTCGGCCACATGGCTGGGGGCAGGCTGATGTGCCAGCATGCGCTGATGCGGAGCGCACGGCACACGGTCCAGGCCAACGGCATCACCCAGGCG
Source organism: Micromonospora sediminicola (assembly GCF_900089585.1). Classification (NCBI taxonomy): domain Bacteria; kingdom Bacillati; phylum Actinomycetota; class Actinomycetes; order Micromonosporales; family Micromonosporaceae; genus Micromonospora; species Micromonospora sediminicola. The sequence continues at coordinate 1,634,438 of NZ_FLRH01000003.1, forward strand.
GTCCGGGTGGCCGGCCCGCCGGACGGCGTGCCGGTGCTGCTGGTGCACGGCAACGTCTCCTCCTCCGCGTTCTGGGAGCCACTGCTGCCCCGGCTGCCGGAGACGCTCCGGGTGGTCGCCCCCGACCTGCGCGGCTACGGCGAGACCGACACCGCGCCGGTCGACGCCACCCGGGGCCTCGGCGACTTCGCCGACGACGTGGCCGCCCTGCTGGACGCGCCCGGGCTGTTCGCGCCCGGGGCCCGGCCGGTGGTGGTCGGGCACTCGCTCGGCGGCGGCGTGGCGATGCGGCTGCTGGTCGACCACCCGGAACGGGTGGCCGGGCTGCTGCTGGAGGCGCCGGTCTCCCCGTACGGCTTCGGCGGCACCCGGGACCTCGACGGCACCCCCACCACGCCCGACTTCGCCGGCACCGGCGCGGGCGGCGCGAACCCCGACTTCGTGGCCCGGCTCGCCGCCGGCGACCGGGGCGCGGACGGCCCGACCAGCCCGCGCAACGTGCTGCGCGCCGCGTACGTGGCCGACCCGGCGTCGCTCGGCGACGACGAGGACCTGCTGCTGGAGAGCATGCTCACCACCGCCACCGGGGACGACAACTACCCGGGCACCGCGGTCGCCTCGGCCCACTGGCCGGGGACCGCCGCCGGGCGGCGCGGCGTGCTCAACACGCTGGCCCCGGCCCACTTCCGGCTCGCCGACGAGCTGGTCGCCGTGCCGGTCAAGCCGCCGGTGACCTGGGTACGCGGCGACGCCGACGTGATCGTCTCGGACACTTCGCTGTTCGACTTGGCCTACCTTGGTCAGCTCGGCATGGTGCCCGGCTGGCCCGGCGCCGAGCAGTGCCCGCCGCAGCCGATGCTCGGGCAGACCCGGGCGGTGCTGGAGCGGTACGCGGCGGCCGGCGGGACGTACCGGGAGGTGGCGTTGCCCGGCTGCGGGCACAGCCCGCACCTGGAGCGGCCGGCGGAGTTCGTGTCCGAGCTGCTGGCGCTCGCCGGGGTGGCCGCGCCCGCCTGAGGCGCGGTGCGTGAAATATCCCACGGCGTCTCGACAACGCAGCGTCACGTGGCAGACTCCGGCGCATAACCTTAGCGGCCGTTCATGTCGGCAACGGCGGAGTCAACCAAGGGGAGGCCGGTCGTGGCGCGCGAGTTCACCAGGGTGGGTGTGGTGGGTCTGGGCACCATGGGTGCCGGCATCGTCGAGGTGTTCGCCCGCAACGGCCTCGACGTGACCGCCGTGGAGATCTCCGACGCCGCGCTGGAGCGGGGTCGGGTGACGCTGACCGGCTCCACCGACCGGGCCGTCGCCAAGGGCAAGCTGGCCGAGGCCGACCGGGACGCCCTGATGGCGCGGGTCGACTTCCGGGTCGGGCTGGACGCGCTGCACGACGTGGACCTGGTGATCGAGGCGGTGCCCGAGCACCTGGACCTCAAGCAGCGGATCTTCGCCGAGCTGGACCGGGTGTGCAAGCCGGAGGCCATCCTGGCCACCAACACGTCGTCGCTGAGCGTCACCGAGATCTCCGTCGCCACGACCCGGCCCAACCAGGTCATCGGCATCCACTTCTTCAACCCGGCCCCGGTGATGAAGCTGGTCGAGGTGGTTCGCACGGTGGTCACCTCGGCCGACGTGGTGGCCGACGTGGAGGCGCTCTGTGAGCGGCTCGGCAAGGTCGACGTGACGATCAGCGACCGGGCCGGCTTCATCGCCAACGCGCTGCTGTTCGGCTACCTGAACCACGCGGTCGGCATGTTCGAGGCCCGCTACGCCACCCGCGAGGACATCGACGCCGCGATGAAGCTCGGCTGCGGTCTGCCGATGGGCCCGCTGGCGCTGATGGACCTGATCGGCCTGGACACCGCGTACGAGATCCTCGACACGATGTACCGGCGCGGCGGCCGGGACCGTCGGCACGCCCCGGCCCCGCTGCTCAAGCAGATGGTCACCGCCGGGCTGCTCGGTCGGAAGTCCGGCCGCGGCTTCTACACCTACGAGCGGCCGGGCTCGCCGAGGGTGGTAGCCGACGAGCACACGCCGCCGGCCGGCGACGCCGCGCTCGCCGACGGCGCCCGGGTGGTCGCCAAGGTCGGCGTGGTCGGCTCCGGGACCATGGCCACCGGCATCATCGAGGTCTTCGCGAAGGCGGGCTACGAGGTCATCTCGGTGACCCGGGGCGCGGAGAAGTCGGCCAAGGTCTGCGAGGCGGTCAAGACCTCGCTCAACAAGGGCGTGGTGCGGGGCAAGCTCAGCGAGACCGACCGGGACGCCGCGCTGGGCCGGATCACCTGGTCCGCCACGCTGGAGCACCTCGCCGACGTCGACCTGGTGGTCGAGGCCGTGGTCGAGGAGCTGAGCGTCAAGAAGGCGCTGTTCGCCAGCCTCGACGAGATCTGCAAGCCGGGCGTCGTGCTCGCCACGACCACCTCGTCGCTGCCGGTGATCGACGTGGCGATGGCCACCCAGCGGCCGGCCGACGTGGTCGGCCTGCACTTCTTCAACCCGGCGCCGATCATGCCGCTGGTGGAGATCGTGCAGACCATCCGCACCTCCACCGAGACGTCGGCCACCGCGCGCGCGGTCTGCGCGAAGTTGGGCAAGACCGGCGTGGTCTGCGGCGACCGCTCCGGCTTCATCGTCAACGCGTTGCTCTTCCCGTACCTGAACGACGCGGTGAAGATGCTGGAGGCCAGCTACTCCACCGCGGACGACATCGATTACGCGATGAAGCTGGGCTGCGGCTACCCGATGGGCCCGTTCGAGCTGCTCGACGTGGTCGGCCTGGACGTCTCGCTGGCCATCCAGCGGGAGCTGTACCTGGAGCTGCGTGAGCCCGGATTCGCCCCGGCGCCGCTGCTGGAGCACCTGGTCACCGCCGGCTACCTGGGCCGCAAGAGCGGCCGGGGCTTCCGCGACCACACCCGGCGCTGAGCCGGTCAACAACTCGCGCCGGTGACGGCGTCATGAGGGTGTGACCTTCGAGGAGTACGTCGGCAGTCGCGGCCCGGCCCTGTTGCGCCTGGCCCGGCTGCTGACCGGCGACGCGCACCGCGCCGAGGACCTGACCCAGGACGTGCTGGCCCGCGCGTACGTGCACTGGCGGCGGATCGCCCGCGCCGACCGGCCCGACGTGTACGTGCGCCGGATGCTGGTCAACGCCCACAACTCCTGGTGGCGCCGGCGGGTCAACCGGGAACTGGCGGTGGACACCTTCGCCGAGCGGCCCGAGCGGGGCGACCTCGACGGCGAGGCGGCCGACCGGGACGCGATGTGGCGACTGATCCGCGCCCTGCCCGACCGCCAGCGCGCCGTGCTGGTGCTCCGCTACTACGAGGACCTGGACGACGCGACGATCGCCCAGATCCTCGACTGCTCGCCGGTCACCGTCCGCACCCACGCGATGCGGGCGCTCGCCCACCTCCGGGAGCGCTGCGGCGTCCCGACGACCAAGGGGAGCCGGCAGTGACCGACCTCGACCAGCGGATCACCTCGGCGCTGCGGGAGCGCGCCGACGGGGAGATCGACACCGGCCGCCTGCTGCGGGACGCCCGCACGCTCGGCCGACGCCGGCAGGTGCGCCGCCGGCTCGCCACCGGGACCGCGCTCGCCCTGGTCGGCGTGCTCGGCCTCGCCGGCGCGGTACGGACGGACGTCGGCGGGCTGCCCGGCCGGATGCCCTGGGCCGCCACGACTCCGACGGCGGTCGCGCCGGTCCCGCCGAGGGCCGACGCGGCGCCGGGGGCCGCCCGGCACCCCGACCTGGTCGGCGGCGACCCACGTGTGCTGCACCTGGGGCTGGACACCCGCCGGGCCCGCTACCTGGGATGGGCGGTCTACACCGCGAACCGGACCGAGTCGATCCGGTACCGCGTCGGCGACGGGCGACCGGTGCTGGTCGAGGTGAGCCCGGACCGCCGGGCGGTGAACGAACTTCTGCTCAACGGCCTCCCCGGCGCCGAGGGCGCGATCCCGGTGACCTTCGACGGCAGGGTCCGCGACTTCCGTGTCGGGGGCGGCGGCGTGGTCCGGGCCTGGCAGCCGGTCCCCGGCCTGTACGCCCGGGCGAGCATGCTCGGCGGCGACCGGAGCGCCCTGACCGAGGCGGTGGGCGCCATCCGCTGGAACGAGGCACGCCGGTGCGACGCGCCGCTGCGGCTGGGCGCCGTGCCGCCGGACGCCCAGGTGGCCACCTGCGCGGTCGACGTCGACGCCTTCCCGGGTGGCCTCACCGTCGAGCTGACCATCGTCCGGTCGCCGACGGCGACGATGAGTGTGCAACTGGTGCACGGGGCGCAGATCGCCCAGGACGTCACCAGCGGCAACCGGACGGTGGACGGGCGCCCCGCCCGCCTCTCCACGGACGGGCACCAGCTCGAACTGCTCGGCATACCGAAGGCGCACCTGACCGCCACGTTCGGCTGGCTGTGGCCGAACGAGCCGCCCGCGGGACAGGTCGACTTCACCGAGGCCGAGGCCACGAGCGTGCTCGCCGGGACCCGGGTGGCGCCGGACCTGACCGATCCGGAGACCTGGGACTGAGCCCCGCCGGCCGGGCCGCCCGACCCGGGCCGGTCCGGCCGGCGGCCCGTACGCTTGGTGACCGTGAGCCCCCGTCGCAACCGCCCCCGTCGGGACGAGACCACCGGCCTGGACGCCGAGCGCGCGCGCCACGGTGTGCCGACCGTGCAGCAGTGGCGCGACGGCGACTGGCAGGTGCGCGCGATCAGCGGTGGGGCGTCGGTCAAGACGTACCACTGTCCCGGCTGTGACCAGGAGATCCGCCCGGGCGTGGCGCACCTGGTGGCCTGGCCGGCCGACGACCGGGGTGACCTCACCGACCGCCGGCACTGGCACAGCGGCTGCTGGCGGGCCCGGGACCGGCGCGGTCCCAACCTCCAGCGTGGCCGCGGCGCCCCCCGCTACGGCTGAGCGATCTGGATCACCAGGTTCCCGCCCCGGCGGGCGGCGGGGCCGGTGGCGCGGGAGACTGGCACGGTGAGCACTCCGATTCGCGCGTCGTCGATCCTGCCCGGCCGCCGGGAGGACGTCGAGCTGCACACCGCCGACGGCCTCACGCTGGTCGGCGAGCTGGCCCGGCCGCTGGAGCGCGAGCCGGTCGCCACCCTGGTCTGCCTGCACCCGCTGCCCACCCACGGCGGAATGATGGACAGCCACGTGTTCCGCAAGGCGGCCTGGCGGCTGCCCGCGCTGGCCGACCTGGCCGTGCTCCGGTTCAACACCCGGGGCACCAGCAGCGTCCGCGGCACCAGCGAGGGGGCGTTCGACGGCGCCGTCGGCGAGCGGTTCGACGTGGCCGCCGCGATCGAGTACGCCGAGTTCCACGAACTGCCGAACATCTGGCTGGTCGGCTGGTCGTTCGGCACCGACCTGGCGCTCAAGTACGGCTGCGACCCGGCGGTGACCGGCGCGATCCTGCTCTCCCCGCCGCTGCGCTTCTCCGCACCCGAGGACCTCGCGGTGTGGGCCGAGTCCGGTCGGCCGCTCACCGCGGTGGTGCCGGAGTTCGACGACTACCTGCGCCCGGAGGAGGCCCGGCAGCGCTTCGCCGCGATCCCGCAGGCCGAGGTCGTCGGCGTGGACGGCGCCAAGCACCTCTGGGTCGGCGACGCGGAGAGGGTGCTGGACGAGATCGTCCGGCGGGTCGCCCCCGACGTGCCCCTGCCGCTGCCGACCACCTGGGACGGGCCGATGGAGACCGGTGACGTCAGCGCGTACGCGGACCGCACCGTGGCCGCCTTCGCCGACACCCCGGTCCCCGGGCCGGCCCAGCGGCGCGCGGAGTAACGGCTCAGCGGGCGTCCTGCCGGGGCAGCACCACCTCGCGCAGGATCAGCTGCAACGCGGCCACCGTGGGAATCGCGATGAGCGCGCCCACCACGCCCAGCAGCGACACCCCGAGCAGCGCGGCGAGCAGGGCGGCCACCTCGTTCACCGACACCGCCCGGCGCATGATCTTCGGATAGATCAGGTAGTTCTCCACCTGCTGGTAGACCAGGAAGAACACCAGGCAGGCGATGCCCACCGGCAGGTCGGTGGCGAGCCCGACCAGGGTCACCACCACCGCGCCGAGGGTCGCCCCGATCTGCGGGATCAGGTCGGTCACGGCGACCACCACGGCCAGCGCGAACGGGTACGGCAGACCGACCACCAGCGCGAACACGAACGTGCTCGCCCCGGCCAGCACCGCGATGGCCAACGCGCCGACCATGTACGCCCCGACCCGGGTCAGGATCTCGTCGCCGATCAACCGGACCCGCTCCCGGCGCGAGCGCGGCACCAGCGCGTACCCGAGGTCGCGCAGCCGGTCGAAGTAGGCCAGAAAGTAGATCGTCAGCACCAGCACGGTCAGCACGCGGAAGATCGTGCCGAAGATCAGCTGCGCGCCGCCCAGCACGCCGCCGAGCGCCCGGCCGATCGTGCCGGCGTCCGCCGCCGACCGGACCCGCTCCATCACGTCATAGCGGACCACGAGGTCGTTGACGGTGGGGTTGCGGCGCAGGTCCTCGACATAGCCGGGAAGCTGCTGCACGAACTGCCCGGACTGGGTCACCACCGGCGGCACCAGCGCCAGCAGCCCGCCGATGATCAGCAGCAGGACGGTCAGCGTCACCACCGCCACGGCCAGCCCGTGCGGCAGCCCCCACCGACGCAGCCGCACCACCGCCGGGTGCAGGCCGACCGCGAGGAAGAGCGCGATCACCACCAGCACCAGGATGCCGGCCGCGTTGCGCACGCCCAGGAAGACCGCGTACGCCAGCAGCACCCCGAGCGCCCCGGTGAACCCGACCAGGAAGCTGCTGCGCCGCAGCGGCCGGCCGGGAACGCCGAACCGCCCGCTCGGCTCGAACTCGCCCGGTTCGAGGAGCACGTCGGTGTCGCCCGCTTCCGTTGCGGTGTCGGCGGCACGGCTCGGCCGACCCCGGTTGACCGGGCCCGTGCGGTGCCCGGGCTGGCCGGCGTCAGGCACGGTCTCGGTGCTGCCGTCCTCGGCGCGACCGATGTCGTTCTGGACCGGCCCGCTGTCGTCCCCGGTTGGGGTGGTGTCGTTCTGGTCCGGGGTGGCCGATCCCTCCTGCGACACCCGTTCCTCCCGGCTCCCGCTGCTCCGGCCGACCCGCGGAGCGACCTCCTGGCAAGCCGCGCTACGGACGCCGCGACCCCTGCCCGCAGGTTAGCCGCCACCGCCCGGGCGGACCATCCTTCCGAGGCTTCCCGCCGCATCGAGGCAGACCCCTGTTGCCGATTCGAGACGGTGGGGAGCGCTATGGGTGTGTCACAGCCGCCCATCGCCGGACACCGGCGTCCGTCCGCCCCGGGCACGTTGGTTTCGAGCGATATACCGCTGAGTCATAAATATGACCCAGCGGTATATCGCCTTCGACGGGTGCCATGGGCCGACGGCGTCACCGTCCGTAACGCGCGGACGACGCAGGTTGGCGACTGACCTGCGGCGGTGGCGGGCGGAACGTGGTAGGTGCCGACGTGGTGCGCACGGGACACGGGGATGCCGCCCTCGGGGCGACCGACCTGGTGTGGATCTTGCCGGGTCGGAGCGCGAGCGGGGGCTCGGGGAGGTCGAGCGACGGCGGGTCCGGCGAGCGGCCGAACCCGCCAGAACGCGGGTCGGGTCAGTCCTTGTCGACGGTGACGGTGCTCGGCTTGGCGCTGCGCTCGTCGGTGGTGGGCTTCGTCGGGCGCTTGCCGTTCTCCCCGGTGCTGGTGATCTTCGTCGGGGTGGCGCCGCGGCCGCCCTCGCCCGGCACGGCGGCCACGGTGGGCTCGCCGTCGACGCCGGCGCCGCCGGGGGAGTCCATCGTGGTCACCGGCTCGGCGACCGGCTTGGTCTTTCCCGCCTCAGCCGGCTCACCTGCCGACGTCACCGGCGCGGACCCGTTGACCGGAGCCGGGCCGGCCCCCTTGCCCACCGCCGGCGCGCCACTGCCCACCGGCGTGCCGTCACCCGTCGGGCGGCCGGTGTCGCCGCCGGCGGCGGCCGCGAGGTCGCCCGGGTCGACCGGGGTGGCGGCGATGCCGGCCGAGTCGGCGTCGCGCCGCAGCTCGGTGAGCCGGTGCTGCAGGTCGTCGGACTCCTGCCGCGACTTCCACGTCTCGGTGCGCAGGTCGGCCAGTTCCTGCTGCGCCTTGGCGATCTCCAGCATCACCTGGGCGAGCTGCTGCCGGCCCGCGGCCACCTCCTGCTGGGTGGCGGCCAGGTGCTGCTGGGTGGTGGCGAGGTGCTGCTGGGTCGTAGCCGCGTACTCCTCGAACTGCCGCCGCGAGGCCGCGACGTGCTCGTCGGCCTTGCGGCGCTGGGCGGTGGCGTCCGCCTCGGCCCGGCGCAGCAGCTCGGCGGCTTCCAGCTCGGCCTGCTGCCGCATGCCGAGCGCGTCTTCCTCGGCGGCCTGCCGGACGCTCGCGGCGGTCCGTTCGATCTCGTCGCGCCGGGTGGCGTACGCCTTCTCCAGCTCCTCGTGCCGCTTGGTGTGCTGGTTGTCCAGCTCGTCGCGGCGCTTGGCGAACTCCTGCTCGGCGGTGGCCCGGCGCTGGGCCAGCTCCTTCTCCGCCTTCTCCCGCCGCTCGGCGACCTCCTTCTCCACCCCGGCCCGCCAGGCGCCCAGCTCCTGCTGGGTCTGCGCGCGGGCCTGCTGCACGTACGCCTCGGTCTCGGTGCGCATGCGCTGCACGTACGCCTCGACCTCGGAGCGGTTGCGCTTGCCCGCCTCGACGGCCTCGGTGGTCAGCCGATTGGCCTCGGTCCGGGCGCGGCCGCGGGTGACCTTGGCGGCCTCCTCCGCGTCGTCCACGATCTTCTTGGCCTCGGCCAGCGCCTTGGCGTGGGTGGCCCGCCCGGCCTCGGCGGCGGCATCGGTGAGCCGCTTGGCCTCCTGCTGGCCCTTGGCGTGCACCTCCTTGGCCGCCTCGCGGAGCTGGTTGGCCTCCTGCTGGGCCTTGGCCAGCGCCTCCTTGGCCGACTCGCGCAGCCGGGCGGCCTCCTGCTGGGCCCGGGAGTGGATCTCCTTGGCGGTGTCCCGCAGCTGGGTGGCCTCCTGCTGGGCCTTGGCCAGCGCGTCCTGGGCGGTCCGGCGCAGCTTCTCGGCCTCGTCCCGGGCGGCCGTGCGCAGCCGGTCCGACTCGTCCTTGGCGGTGGTCCGCAGCTTCGCCGACTCGTCCTTGGCTGCCTTCAGCGTGGCCTCGGCCTCGGCCTTACGGGCGGCGGTGTGCCGCTCCTCCTCGGCCCGGCGGGCGGCGAGCGCGATCTCGAAGTCCTTGAGCGCCTGGGCGGCCTGCTCCCGGGCCTCCTCGACGATGTGCTCGGCGGCGGCCCGGCGGGCCTCGATCTCCTCGTTGGCGGCGGCGAGGATGTCGTCGGCCTGCTCCTCGGCCATGGTGAGGATCTGCTCGACCCGCGGACCGAGGTGGCGGAACGAGGCCCGGTCCACCACACCTATCTGCTTGCGCACCTGGGCGAGGTCGCGTTGCAGCACCTCGACCTGGCCGGCCAGCTTGTGGATCTGGGTGTACGCCTGTTCCCGCTCGGTGGTCAGCGCCGCGATCTCGTGTTCCGCGCGGGCGACGTAGCGGTCGACCTGTCGTTTCTCGTATCCCCGCAGCGCGGACTCGAAGCTGGGCTCCGTGGTCACGTCCCCGCCGAGCGCGAACAGTTCCTCGCCGTGCGACATGCCCCCATCCTCACACGCATCCGGCTCTGCTGGGGCGATACGGACGCCCCTTCTGGGACCTACTTCACCCTCGTGGCGAAACGGGCCGGACAGCATGACGGCGCGGGGCGGCACCGGTCACCCGGTGTCACCCCGCGCCGTGGCTCATGCCCCGTCAGCGGGTGGTCGATCAGCTGGCCGACTCGGCCGTCACCTTCTGCCCGGAGGCGTCGGCCTTCGGCGCCTCGGCCTTGTTGGCGCCGCCGGCCGGCACGCCCGGCACGATGCCGGCCAGGCCGGAGAGCATCTGCCCGAGCTGCGAGGTGACCGCGTCCTTCTGGCGGGTGAGGTCCTCGACCTCGCGGCGGGCGGCCTGCGTGGTCAGCTCGGCCTCGGTGCGGGCCTCGTTGAGCACGCGCTGCGCCTCGGCGCGCGCCTCGTTGAGCGTCTTGTCGGCCAGCGCCTTGGCCTTGTCGACCGTGTCGTTGGCGGTGCGCTCGGACTCGACCCGGCGGGCCTCGGCCCGCTGCTCGATCTCCTTCGCCCGCTCCTGGGCGGCGCGGGCCCGCTGCTCGGCCTCGTTCACCAGCTTCTGGGTCTGCGCGACCTGGGCGGCGTGCCGGTCCGACTCCTGGCGCTCGGCCTTCTCGCGCCGCTCGGCGAGCTGGAGCTCCAGGGCCTGGAGGTCCTTGTCGCGCTTGTCGCGCGCGTCGGTGAGCAGCTTGGTCGCCTCGGCCCGCTTCTCCTCGGCCTCCCGCGCGGCCTTGGCCCGCTGCTGGGTGATCTCCCGCTCGGCGGTCGCGCGCAGGGTGGCGACCTCGCGCTCGACGGTCGACTTCAGCTCGGCCACCTCGTGCGCGGTGACCGTACGCAGCTGCTTGGTCTCCCGGTCGGCGTCGGCGCGAAGGGTGTCCGCCTCGCGGCGGGCCTGCACGCGCACCTCGGCGGCCTCCCGCTCGGCGGCGGTGCGCACGCTGCCGGCCTCGCGCTCGGCGGTGGCCTTCATGGCGGCCGCCTCGGCGCGGGCCTTGTCGGTGATCTCCCGTGCCTCGAGGCGGGCGGCGGAGAGGATGCCCTCCGACTCGCGCTTGGCCTCGTTGCGGTGGTCGTTGGCCTGCTCCTCGGCCAACCGGAGGATCTGCTCGACGCGAGTGCCCAGGCCGCTGAGCGTCGGCCGGCTGTTCTCCTCGAGCTGCTTGTTGGTCTCGGTCAGCTTCTGCTCGAGCGCGCCCTGGCGCTGCTCGGCCTGGCGGAGGCGGCGCTGCGCGTCGTTCATCCGCTGCTCGGCCTCGGCGCGGGCCTGCTCGGACTGGCTCAGTGCGGCGCTCAGCCGGCCGATGAAGTCGTCGACCTGGTTGGTGTTGTAACCGCGCAGGCCAACGGTGAAATCGGGCTGTGAGTTCGCGTTATCGAAGAACGCAAGAGGGGAGGACTGCTGCTGGGGCATTGGGACATACTCGCAGACGCCCCAGGGTGGTTCGCAAGAGTGGTCGGCAGCTTTCGCGTCCTGTTTACATGGTCAACTCCGCCCGGCGGCGGGACCGGACCAACCGGCGATCTTGGCAGGTCCCGGGCGGGTCGGACCGGGCCCGGACCGGGGCGTGAAAAGGGCCGCGGGGCGGTGCCCGCGGCCCTTTGTCATCACGACAGTCGAATGGTGTCCCGGTCGTCCGGAAAGGCAATCCGGGACAACCGTACGGTCAGTGCCCGCGGAACCGGTTGATCGCGCTTTCGTGGCGGGACCGCAGCTCGGTGTCGCGGACGCCGAGCCCGTCGGTGGGGGCCAGGCAGCGCACGCCGACCTTGCCCTGGTGCGCGTTGCGGTGCACCTCGTACGCGGCCTGGCCGGTCTGCTCCAACGCGTAGGTCTTCGACACGGTCGGGTGCACCTTGCCGAGCGCGACCAGGCGGTTGGCCTGCCACGCCTCGTGGTAGTTGGCGAAGTGGCTGCCGACGATGCGCTTGAGGTGCATCCAGAGGTAGCGGTTGTCGTACTGGTGCAGGAAGCCGCTGGTGGACGCGCAGGTGACGATCGTGCCGCCCTTCTTGGCGACGTAGACGCTGGCGCCGAACGTCTCCCGGCCCGGGTGCTCGAAGACGATGTCCGGGTCCTCGCCGCCGGTCAGCTCGCGGATGCGCTCGCCGAAGCGACGCCACTCGTCCTGGTCCTGGGTCTCCTCGTCCTTCCAGAACCGGAAGCCCTCGGCGCTGCGGTCGATGACCAGCTCGGCGCCCATCTTCCGGCACAGCTCGGCCTTCTCCGGCGAGGAGACCACGCAGACCGGGATCGCGCCGCCGTTGAGCGCCATCTGGGTGGCGTAGCCGCCGAGGCCGCCGGAGGCGCCCCAGATCAGCACCACGTCACCCTGCTTCATGTTCGCGCCGTGGTGCGAGACGAGCTGCCGGTAGGCGGTGGAGTTGACCAGCCCTGGGCTGGCCGCCTCCTCCCAGCTCAGGTGGCGCGGCTTCGGCATCAGCTGGTTGGCCTTGACCACGCACAGCTCGGCCAGGCCGCCGAAGTTGGTCTCGAAGCCCCAGATCCGCTGCTGCGGGTCGAGCATCGTGTCGTCGTGGCCGGCGGCGTCCTCCAGCTCGACCGACAGGCAGTGCGCGACCACCTCGTCGCCGGCCTTCCACCGGGTCACCCCGGGCCCGGTGCGCAGCACCACGCCGGCCGCGTCCGACCCGACCACGTGGTACGGCAGGTCGTGGCGGCGGGTCAGCTCGGAGAGCCGGCCGTAGCGCTGGAGGAACTTGAAGGTGGGCAGCGGCTCGAAGATGCTGGTCCACACGGTGTTGTAGTTGATCGCGCTGGCCATCACCGCGACCAGCGCCTCGCCCGGGCCCAGCTCGGGGGTGGGCACCTCCTGGACGTGCAAGGCCTTGCGCGGGTCCTTGTCGCGGGTGGCCATGCCGTCGAACATCCGGGTGTCCTCGGCGCGGACCACCACGCCCCGGTAGCTCTCCGGCGCCGGCAGGCCGGCGAGGCCGGCAAGGTCCCGCTCCGGCTGCGCCGAGCCCTCCGCCGCCATGATCGCTTCGAGGATGTCCTGCACGGTGACCTCCCGTTCGTCCGCACCCACACCGGGGGCAGGGGTGCTGCCATCGTCGGCGCCGGTGCGACGGGACCGCCATGTCGGCAATCGACACATCCGGCACCGGTCGCGTTCCTGTGGGGCCGGACGTTACTGAACGGTAGCTAGGGCGGGAACCCCTCTGTGAAAAACTGCATCGACCGATGCGTGGAGGTGTCCGTGGGAAGGTTCAACCGCGCAGGGCCGCGCGTGTTCCCACGTGTTAGGACGCAAGGAAGGGCCCCTTGTTAACAGACGTCTGTTAACAAGGGGCCCTTCCTTGCGTCTCAGGCGGGCTGGACCAGTTCGATCAGCACGCCGCCGGCGTCCTTCGGGTGCACGAAGTTGACCCGCGAGTTCGACGTGCCCCGCCGCGGGGCCTCGTAGAGCAGCCGGACGCCGCGCTCACGCAGCGCCGCGCAGGCCGCGTCGATGTCCGCCACCGTGTACGCGACCTGCTGGATGCCCGGCCCGCGCTTGTCCAGGAACTTGCCGATCGTGGTGTCCGGCGAGAGCGGGGCGAGCAGTTGCACCATGCCGCCGGAGGCGTCCGGCCCGACCGCCAGCATCGCCTCGCGTACGCCCTGCTCGGTGTTCGTCTCGGTGTGCACGCAGCGCATCCCGAACGTGCGCTGGTAGAAGTCGATCGCGGCGTCCAGGTCGGCCACGGCGATCCCGACGTGGTCGATGCGGCGCAGGCCGATGTCTGTGACAAACTCGGCAGCGGGCTCGACGGGGGAGTTCTCAGCCATGACGCTAGTCTGACCGAACAATCGTTAAGGCGTACAGGTCGGCACCCCCTCGGAGGCAGGCATGGCTTCGGTGATCGTCAGCGGCGCGCGAACCCCGATGGGGCGCCTGCTGGGCAACCTCAAGGACCTCCCCGCGACCAGACTCGGTGGCATCGCGATCAAGGCCGCGCTGGAGCGCGCCGGCGTGGCGCCCGAGCAGGTGCAATACGTGATCATGGGGCAGGTGCTCCAGGCCGGCGCCGGTCAGATCCCGGCCCGGCAGGCGGCCGTCGAGGCCGGCATCCCGATGTCCACCCCCGCGCTGACCATCAACAAGGTCTGCCTCTCCGGGCTGGACGCGATCGCACTGGCCGACCAGCTCATCCGGGCCGGTGAGTTCGACGTCGTGGTGGCCGGCGGCATGGAGTCCATGACCAACGCCCCGCACCTGCTGCTCGGGCAGCGCTCCGGCTACAAGTACGGCGACGTGACGGTCAAGGACCACATGGCCCTGGACGGCCTCACCGACGCCTGGGACTGCTGCTCGATGGGTGAGTCCACCGAGCGGCACGGCGCGAAGCACGGCATCAGCCGGGAGGAGCAGGACGCCTTCTCGGCGGCCAGCCACCAGCGCGCCGCCGCCGCGCAGAAGAACGGCCACTTCGCCGACGAGATCACCCCCGTGATCATCCCGCAGCGCAAGGGCGACCCGCTGGTGATCAGCGAGGACGAGGGCATCCGGCCGGACACCACCGCCGAGTCGCTGGGCAAGCTGCGTCCCGCCTTCACCAAGGACGGGACCATCACCGCCGGCAGCTCCTCGCCGATCTCCGACGGCGCCGCCGCGGTGGTCGTGATGAGCAAGGCCAAGGCCAAGGAGCTGGGGCTCACCTGGCTGGCCGAGATCGGCGCGCACGGCAACGTTGCCGGGCCGGACAACTCCCTGCACTCGCAGCCGTCCAACGCCATCAACCACGCCCTGAAGAAGGGCGGCCTGAGCATCGACGACCTCGACCTGATCGAGATCAACGAGGCGTTCGCGGCGGTCGGCATCCAGTCCACCCGTGACCTGGGGATCGACGCGGACAAGGTGAACGTCAACGGCGGCGCGATCGCGCTCGGCCACCCGATCGGCATGTCCGGTGCCCGCCTCGTCCTCACGCTCGCGATGGAGCTGAAGCGGCGCGGCGGCGGCACCGGCGCGGCCGCGCTCTGCGGCGGTGGCGGGCAGGGCGACGCGCTGATCATCCACGTGCCGACGGGTGGCGAGACCCAGGCGTGAGCGACGTGAACAGCCGGGCCTCCGGTCCGGTGCGCCGCAGCCGGGACGTACCCCTGCTGGTGGAACGGGCCCGCGCGGGTGACCCCCGCGCGGTGGCCCGGCTGATCACCCTGGTCGAGTCCGGCGACGAGGTGCTGCCGCAGGTCGCGGCCGCGTTGGCGCCGTACGCCGGGCAGGCCCAGGTGGTCGGTCTCACCGGCTCGCCCGGGGTGGGCAAGTCGACCACCACCAACGAGCTGGTGCGGGCGCTGCGGGCGCGCGGTCACCGGGTCGGGGTACTGGCCATCGACCCGTCCAGCCCGTTCACCGGCGGGGCGATCCTCGGCGACCGGGTGCGGATGCAGGACCACGCCACCGACCCCGGCGTCTACATCCGCTCGATGTCCAGCCGGGGCCACCTGGGCGGGCTCTCCGCGGCCACACCCCAGGCGGTACGGGTGCTGGAGGGCGCCGGCTGCGACGTGGTGCTGGTCGAGACGGTCGGGGTCGGGCAGGCCGAGGTGGAGGTGGCCTCGCTGGCCGACACCACGCTGGTGCTGCTCGCCCCGGGCATGGGTGACGCGATCCAGGCGGTCAAGGCCGGCATCCTGGAGATCGCCGACGTCTTCGTGGTCAACAAGGCCGACCGGGACGGCGCCGACGCCACCGTCCGCGACATCCAGGGCATGATCGCGCTGGGTGAGCGCGGCCCGGGGGAGTGGCGCCCGCAGGTGGTACGCGCGATCGCCGCCCGGGCCGAGGGCATCGACGACATCGCCGCCGCGATCGACAAGCACCGCGACTGGCTGGAGCGGCACGGCGAGCTGCGCCGCCGGCGGGAGGCGCGGGCCGCCGCCGAGATCGAGGCGATCGCGCTGGGCGCGCTCCGCGCCCGGATCGGTTCACTGCGCGACGGTACGCAACTGCCGACGCTCGCGGCGAAGGTGGCCGAGGGCGCGATCGACCCGTACGCGGCGGCCGACGACCTGCTGACCCAGCTCGCCACCTGACGCGCCGGCCGTCCGGCGACCCGGCGTTCCTGGCCCGGTGGCTGGACGGACGGCCAGGGATTGACCGGGGTCGAGGTCGGGTATCGCTGTCGACACCGATCGACGGGGGTGACGGCGTGCAACCGGGCGCGACATCCGCGACACCCGGTGACCGGGCGGCGCGGTGGCGGGGCGACGGGGTCGGTCCCCGCTGGTCGCTGCCGCGTGCCGTGGCGCTGGCGTTCGTGGCGTTCCTCGTGGCGTGCGCGCTCTGGATCGTGGTGCAGGCGGCCGGCGACCGTGACGGGTACGGGATCCTGCTGGGCGGCTGCGGAGCCGTCCTCCTCGCGCACCTGCTGGGCTTCCTCGTCGTGGCGTGGTTGCCCCGCCGGCGCTCGCCGCGGCAGGTCACGTCGGTGCGGACGCCGGACGGTCTGCTCGGGGTTCGGTTCGCGTACTCCCGCTGGGCCTACTACTGGCTGACCGCGTTGCTGCTGCTCAGCATCCTGAGCGGTGGCTCGATGGTCCTTCTCCTGGCGGCCACGGGCGGGAGCGTCGACCGGCTGGTGGCGGCCGGCGTCGGTGCGCTGTTGCTGCTGACCGGTTGGTTCCTGGTCACCGTGCTGCGGCTGGGCGTGGGCGCGGTGACGATCTCGCCCGGCGGGATCACCCACCGTGGCCTGGTCCACCTGCACGTCGTCCCGTGGCACGCCGTGCGCGAGGTGTCGGCCGGCGTGCGGGCGGGCAGCGCGGCCGTGGTGGTCGAGGCCGGCCCGTCGCCGGACACCGTGGTCCGCCACTACACCGGATGGTTCGGCACGGGCGACGGGCGGGAGGTGCCCCGACTGGTGGTCCGCACCGTCTGGCTGGCCACCGATCCGGTCGCGGTGCTGGACGCGCTGGCGTTCTTCCACGAACACCCGCGGGCGCGCGACGAGCTGGCCGACTCGCGGGGGCTCCGACGGATCACCGAGGGGCGGACCCGGCCGCCGGGCCGGGAGGGGCATTCCCACAGTGGAGCGCACTAGTACGCTCGCAGCGCCCCGTCGCGCGGGTGGGGCGGGGACGAATCCGGTGGGAGAACATGGCTGACGAGGCGACCCAGGAGCTGTCGATGCTGCCGAACGCGACCGTGGGCGGGACGACGCACGTCTCCGACGAGGTGGTGGAGAAGATCGCGGTGGCCGCCGCGAAGTCGGTGCCCGGCGTGGCCGAGCTGGGCGGCGACGTGGCCCGGTTCTTCAACTCCGTGCTCGACCGGATCGGGCTGGACCAGGTCGGCGACGCCCGGCGCGGCTGCTCGGCGCACGTGACGAACGGCGCGGCGGTGGTCAACCTGGTCATCGTGATCGACGGCGGCCGGCCGGTGCCCGAGGTGACCGAGGCGGTCCGCGCGGCCGTGACCTCGGCCGTCGAGGCGTACGGGCTGCGGGTCGACGAGATCAACATCAAGGTCGACGACGTGGCGCTGGGTGGCCCGGTGGCACCCTCCGCCTGACGTCGGGTTACCGGCCGGTACGCACATCCTTAGCGATCGTTCAGGACGGCGTTTTACACTCGGTCTTCACGAGGACTCGAGGAGGAGCTCCGCGCATGGACGCTGACGAGATCGCCGCCGGCCGGGCCCGCTGGCAGGCCCGCTACGACGCCGCCCGCAAGCGCGACGCGGACTTCACCACGCTGTCCGGGCTGCCCGTGGAGCCGGTCTACGGCCCGCCCGAGGGCACCGCCTACCCGGGCTTCGAGCGGATCGGCTGGCCGGGCGAGTTCCCGTACACCCGGGGTCTGCATCCGACCGGTTACCGCGGGCGGACCTGGACCATCCGGCAGTTCGCCGGGTTCGGCAACGCCCGGCAGACCAACGAGCGCTACAAGATGATCCTCGGCGCCGGTGGCGGCGGGCTCTCCGTGGCCTTCGACATGCCGACGCTGATGGGCCGCGACTCGGACGACCCGCAGTCGCTCGGCGAGGTCGGCCACTGCGGCGTCGCGGTCGACACGGCCGCCGACATGGAGGTGCTCTTCGACGGCATCGACCTGGCCGCCGTGACCACCTCGATGACCATCTCCGGCCCGGCCGTGCCGGTCTTCTGCATGTACCTCGTCGCCGCCGAGCGGCAGGGCGCCGACCTGTCCACGCTGGACGGGACGCTCCAGACGGACATCTTCAAGGAGTACATCGCGCAGAAGGAGTGGCTCTTCGACCCCGAGCCGCACCTGCGCCTGATCGGCGACCTGATGGAGTACTGCGCCCGGGAGATCCCGCGCTACAAGCCGCTGTCGGTGTCCGGCTACCACATCCGTGAGGCCGGCTCGACCGCCGCGCAGGAGCTGGCGTACACCCTGGCCGACGGCTTCGGCTACGTCGAACTGGGCCTCTCGCGCGGGCTGGACGTCAACGTGTTCGCCCCGGGTCTGAGCTTCTTCTTCGACTCCCACGTGGACTTCTTCGAGGAGATCGCCAAGTTCCGGGCCGCCCGCCGGATCTGGGCCCGGTGGCTGCGCGACGTCTACGGCGCGACCAGCGAGAAGGCGCTCTGGCTGCGGTTCCACACGCAGACCGCCGGGGTGTCGCTGACCGCCCAGCAGCCGGTCAACAACGTGGTCCGGACCGCCGTGGAGGCGCTCGCCGCGGTGCTCGGCGGCACCAACTCGCTGCACACCAACGCGCTGGACGAGACGCTCGCCCTGCCCACCGACGAGTCGGCCGAGATCGCCCTGCGGACCCAGCAGGTGCTGATGGAGGAGACCGGGGTGGTCAACGTGGCCGACCCGCTCGGCGGCTCCTGGTACGTCGAGGCGCTCACCGACCGGATCGAGGCCGAGGCGGAGGAGATCTTCGCCCGGATCCGTCAGCTCGGCGGCGAGGGCCCGCACACCATCGGCCCGATGACCTCCGGCATCCTGCGGGGCATCGAGGACGGCTGGTTCACCGGGCACATCGCCGAGTCGGCGTTCGTCTACCAGCAGGCGCTGGAGAAGGGTGACAAGAAGATCGTCGGCGTCAACTGCCACACCGGCACGGTCGCCAAGGACCTGGAGATCCTGCGTATCTCGCACGAGGTGGAGCTGGAGCAGCGCCGGGTGCTCGCCGAGCGCAAGTCGGCCCGCGACGAGGCGGCGGTCACCGCCGCCGTCCGCCGGATGGTCGAGGTCTCCCGGACCGGGGAGAACATGATCCCGGCGATGCTGGACGCGGTCCGCGCCGAGGCCACCCTGGGCGAGATCTGCGACGCGCTGCGCGCCGAGTGGGGCGTCTACCGCGAGCCCGCCCGCTTCTAGTGCAAGGAGGGGCCCCTTCTTAACAGACGTCTGTTAAGAAGGGGCCCCTCCTTGCACCTCTGAGCAGGGGTGAGAGTCGCAACGTCGCCGTTGCGGGTGAGCGGCGTTCCGTGTGACACGTGCGAGACTAGACAACCATGAGCGACCCACGGATCACCTCGTCGATCTTCACCCGCGGCGCGGTCGACCTCAGCGCGCTGCGCACCCCCGCACCGGCCGACACCCCCTCCGCCACACCGTCACCGGGCGGTCCGCCCGCCGGGCTGCCGGGCAGCCCCGCCGGCACGGCCGCCGTGATCGACGTGACCGAGGCGAACATCCAGTCCGAGGTGCTCGAACGCTCGCTCTCCACACCGGTCGTGGTCTTCTTCGGCGCCGCCGGCTACCCGGAGAGCGACCAGTTCGCCCCGGTGCTGGAGCGGCTGGCCGCCGAGGGCGGGGGAGCGTGGCTCCTGGCCCGGGTCGACGTGCAGCAGCAGCCGCGGCTCGCGCAGATGTTCCAGCTCCAGACGTTGCCGACCACGTACGCCATCGTCGGCGGTCGCCCGGTCGACGCCTTCCCCGGCGTGGTGCCCGAGTCCCAGCTGCGGCAGTGGCTCCAGGCCGTGCTCAAGGCCGCCGGGGTCACCGTGGCCGAGCCCGAGGACCCGCGGCTCGACGCGGCCGACGACGCGCTCATGAGCGGTGACCTCGACGCCGCCGAGGCGGCGTACCGGAAGATCCTGGCCGAGTCCCCGGCGGACGCGGCGGCGGAGGCGGGCCTGGCGCAGGTCGGTCTGGCCCGCCGGGTGGCCGGCGCGGACCCGCAGGGCGCGCTCGACGGGGCCGCCGCCGCCCCCGACGACGTGGCGGCGCAGCTGCTGGCCGCGGACATCGAGGTGCTCAGCGGCCTGGCCGACCAGGCCTACCAGCGGCTGGTCGGCCTGGTCCGCCGGACCGCCGGCGACGAGCGGGACACGGTACGCCAGCACCTGCTCAGCCTGTTCACGATCGCCGGCCCGGACGATCCCGCCGTGGCCTCCGCCCGACGCGCCCTGGCCAGCGCGCTGTTCTGAGTTCGTCGCACACGTGCGGGCCGGCGCACCGCCGGCCCGCCCGACCACCGAGGACGGGAGCCCATGATGCGCCGGATCGCCGTCCTCGACGCGCCGACCAACCTCGGCCTGCGGCCGCCCACGCCCAGCTCCGTCCCGGGCTGCGGCAAGGCCCCCGGGGCGTTGCGCGACCACGGTCTGCTCGCCCGGTTGCGGGCCCGCGACGCCGGCTGCCTGACCCCGCCCCGCTACGACCCCGGCGACTGGCGGCCCGGCGACGGCGTCTGCCACGCGCCGGAGATCTCCGGATACTCCGTGGCGCTGGCCGACCGGATCGGCGCGATCATCGACCGCGGCGAGTTCCCGCTGGTGCTCGGCGGGGACTGCTCGGTGCTGCTCGGCTCGGCGCTGGCCATGCACCGGCTCGGTGAGGCGGTCGGCGGACGGATCGGGCTGGTCTTCGTCGACGGCCACTCCGACTTCCGGCACCCCGGCAACGCCTCGTACGTGGGCGCCGCCGCCGGGGAGGACCTGGCGCTGGTCACCGGGCGGGGGCAGCCCGACCTGGCGGCCATCGAGGGGCGACGCCCCTACTTCCGCGACATCGACGTGGTGGTGCTCGGCATCCGCGCGCAGGACGAGTACCGCCTCGACCTCCAGGCCGCCGGCATCACCACCCGTCCGGTGCCGGCGCTGCGCGCCGAGGGCGCGGCCCGGACCGCCCAGTGGGCGCACGAGCAGCTCGTCGACTGCGCCGGCTACTGGGTGCACATCGACGTGGACGTGCTCGACCCGGCCGTGATGCCGGCCGTGGACGCGCCCGACCCCGGCGGCATCGCCTTCGCCGAGCTGGAGATCCTGCTCGCCGGGCTGGTCGACACCCCGCACTGCCTCGGCGTCGAGCTGACCGTCTTCGACCCCGACTACGACCAGGACGGCGCGTACGCGGCGGAGATCGTGAACACGGTGGTGGCCGGGCTCGCCCCGGTGGTGGCCCCGGGCGCGGTACCGCCCCGGCTGCTGCCGGCCACCCCGCCGGCGCCGGCGCCCCGGGCGGGCAACGGCCGGCCGGAACGGGACCGGCTGTCCGCCCCCGTTGCCGTACCGGCCCCCGCCGTGGCCGTGGAGCCGATCGGCCCGGTTCCCACCGCCGACGGCGACGGGCCGGACGACGTCGACGACCGTCCGCCGGGCGAGCCCGTCGGTGACGACCCGTTGGGGCCGGGCCGCCTCCGGCGTCCGCCCGTCGAGGACGACGAACCGGCCGTGGACCGGCCGGGCATCGACGTCACCTGAGGACGCCGGCGCGCTGCTCAGCGGGCGAGGCCGCGCAGGAAGCGCTCGGCGATCGGCACCGCGCTCGTCGTGCTCGACCCGCCCTGCTCGACGAAGACGGCGAACGCCACGTCGCCCTGCCAGCCGACGAACCACGCGTGGGTGTGCGCCGGGTTGTTGTCGTACTCGGCGGTGCCGGTCTTGCCGTGCACCGGCTCGCCGGGCACCTTCGCCAGCGCCGTGCCGGTGCCGGACGTGACCACGCCGCGCATCATCGTCTTCAGCGCCGCGACGGACTCCGGCTTGAGCGCCGGTCCGGCCGGTGCGGGCTTCGCCGGCGCCGGGTCCAGCAGCAGCTTCGGCTGCTCCCAGCGGCCCCGCGCCACCGCCGCGGTGGCGCCGGCCATCGCCAGCGGACTCACCACGGTGGTGCCCTGGCCGATCGCGGCGGCGGCCTGCTCGGTGGGCCCACCGTTCGCGGAGACCTTGCCGGTGAACACGTCCGCGCCGAGGTCCCAGCCGGCCTCCAGGCCGAGCGTACGGCCCGCCTGCGCGAGTCCGTCCGGGCCGAGCTTCGGCGCGAGCGCGGTGAAGGCGGTGTTGCAGGACTTGGCGAAGTCGGTGGCGAAGGGCACCGGGCCCAGCTCGAAGTTGTCGGAGTTCTTGAAGATCCGGCCGTCGACCTCGGAGGTCTTCGGGCAGTCCACCGTCGTCTGCGGGGTCACCGCGCCCCGGTCGAGCAGGCCGAGCGCGCTGACCATCTTGAACGTCGAGCCGGGCGGCACCTGGGCGGTGAAGGCGAGGTTCTCGCCGGCCGCGCCGGGCCCGTTCGCGGCGGCCAGCACGGCGCCGTCGCTGATCCGCACGGCGACCAGCGCCGAGCGCCGGGTCTGGCCGCGCAACGCGGCGTCGGCGGCGTTCTGGGTGGCCACGTCGAGCGTGGTCCTCACCGGCTGCCCGGCCTTCGGGTCGCTGCGGAACAGTTCGGCGCCGGTCGGTTCGGTGGCACCCTCCGGGGTGAGCCGCTCGGTGATCACGGTGATTCCGGGGACGCCGCGCAGGCGCTCGTCGTACCGGCCCTGCAGGCCGCCGTGGCCGACCAGGTCGCCGCGGGCGTACCGGTCGGGGTGGGCCTGGAGGTCGTCGGCCTGGGCCGGGTCGACCGAGCCGAGCAGCGCCCGGGCGAACTCGCGGGTCGGGGCGAGCATCAACTTGTCGGTGGGGAACCGGGTGCCGGGCAGCTCGTAGATCCGGGGCTTGATCTGCCGGTAGGCCTCCTCGCGGAGGGTCACCACCTCGACCTGCGCGTCCCGGTCCGCCTCCTTGAGGCGTCTGGGCAGGTCGCTCAGGTCGACCGGCGGGGTGAGCGCGGGCCGCACCGCCTTGAACGCGGCGTCCAGCCGGCGCACCAGGCCCGGCACGTCGGTGACCTCGCCGGGGGCGATCTGCACCCGGACCACCGGGCGCGGTGTGACGATCGGCTGGCCGGCGGCGTCCAGCACGCCGGCCCGTTGCGCCGCCTCCCGGCGCAGGGCGAGGCGGTCGCCCTCCTCCAGCTTCTCGTGCACCACGGCCGGCTCCCAGATCACCTGCCACCGGTCGTCGCCGCCGCGCTTGAGGCGCAGCGGGTTGTCGTAGGACCAGCGGACGCCACCGGGCAGCGGCCAGGTCAGCCGGACCCGGGCGGTCGCGATGTCGCCCTTGGTGGTGATCTCGCCGGTGCGCTCCAGGGCCGGTGGGTCGGCGGCCAGCTCGCCGGAGAGCGTCTTGAGTCGTTTCGTCACCTCGGCGGCCGGCACCCGCGCGCCGGTCGGCTCGACGAAGCCGACCGGTTGCAGGTCGCCGGAGCGCCAGCCGGTCAGGAACGCGTCGACGGCCTGCTCCGGCCCGTCCTCGCCGGAGCAGGCGGTCACCGCCCCGGCCGCCATCAGGACGGCGGCCGCCGTCGCGACCAGGCGGTGACGGGTGTGACGGCGGGGGCGGACGGGGTACGACACGGGCATGAAGCGGTCCCTCCGGTGCTCAACTGCCCTGCACGCTAGTACGACCCGCGGCTCCCCACCGTCCCGCCGCCTCGTCCGCCGGGGTGACACGCGGCGCTTGGCAGTGTGATGAACATCGCCAGTCGGGGTACTCCGCGACCGGCCGACCACGAACCCGCAACGGGTGAAAGGACAGAGTCCCGATCCGGACGTCCGGCCGGTGGTCCGCCGACGAAGGCACACAGCGGCAGGGCCTAGGCTGGGCGGCAGAGTGACCCACAACGCGGTGGGTCGAGGGGAGTGGCACCGATGGACCGGCGTCCGGCGATCAAACCGGGACCCGACCTCCGGCAGGCTGACACCAGCCGGGACGATGACAGCTTCGATTCGGCGACCGACGGGGACGGTTACGGCCGTCTCGACACAGGAGTGACCGGGATGACCGGTTCCAGCATCGACACCCTCTACGACCTGGGTCTGCCCGCGCAGGCGCTGGCCGACGAGTCCGAGGACGCCGAGCTGGACGAGCCCGTACCCAACGCGGAGCGCCTGGTCGCCCAGGCGGTGGCGCTGGCCGGCGACGACCACGACGCGGCCACCCTGGTGGACCGGTTCTGGCGGTTCGCGCCGGACGAGGAGTTGATCGGCTTCACCGCCGAGGAGATGTTGGAGGCGGCCCGGGCCCACCGGGACCTGGCCCAGCAGCGGGTGCCGGGCGAGCTGAAGCTGCGCATCCACGAGCCGGACGCCGAGCAGCACCACACGGTCGTCGAGATCGTCACCGACGACATGCCGTTCCTGGTCGACTCGGTCACCGCGCTGCTGAACTCCCGTCACCTCGACGTGCACCTGCTGGTGCACCCGCTGGTCGTGGTCCGGCGCGAGCCGCTGGGTCGGCTCACCGAGGTCTCCGCCGACGTGGAGCCGGACGACGCGATCGCCGGTGACCTGGTCGAGAGCTGGATGCGGATCGAGATCGACCCGGTGCGCGACCCGGCCGAGCGGGAGGCGCTGCGCCGCGAGTTGCAGCGGGTGCTGACCGACGTGCGGGAGGCCGTCGAGGACTGGCCCAAGATGCGGCAGCGGGCGCTGGCGCTCGCCGACGAGCTGGCCGCCGCCCGGACGTCGGACAACCGGCCGCCGGTGCCGGAGAAGGACATCACCGACTCGGTGGAGCTGCTGCGGTGGCTCGCCCACGACCACTTCACGTTCCTCGGCTACCGGGAGTACCGGTTGGTCGACACCGACGGGACGGGCGGCGGCGGGCAGGCCCTCGAAGCCGTCCTCGGCACCGGGCTGGGCATCCTGCGCTCGGACTCGCCGGAGGCCCGGTCGCTCAACTCGATGACGCCCGAGGCGCACGAGAAGGTGCTG
This sequence comes from Micromonospora sediminicola, assembly GCF_900089585.1. NCBI lineage: Bacteria > Bacillati > Actinomycetota > Actinomycetes > Micromonosporales > Micromonosporaceae > Micromonospora > Micromonospora sediminicola. Next base: position 1,659,120 of record NZ_FLRH01000003.1, read on the forward strand.
GAGAAGCGCCTGCTCATCATCACCAAGGCCAACTCGCGGGCCACCGTGCACCGGTCGGCCTACCTGGACTACATCGGCTTCAAGATCTTCAACGAGGCCGGCGAGGTGGTCGGGGAGCGTCGGTTCCTCGGCCTGTTCTCCACCGCCGCGTACCGGACCAGCGTGCAGGAACTGCCGGTGGTGCGCCGCAAGGTCGCCGAGGTGCTGGACCGCTCGGGCCTGAGCCTGCGCAGCCACTCCGGCAAGGACCTGCTCCAGATCCTGGAGACCTACCCGCGCGACGAGCTGTTCCAGATCAAGACCGACGACCTCTACCACGCGGTGATCGGCGTGCTGCGGATGGCCGGCCGCCGGCAGCTGCGGGTCTTCCTGCGCCGCGACGCGTACGGGCGGTTCATCTCCTGCCTGATCTACCTGCCGCGGGACCGGTTCACCACGCAGAACCGGTTGCGCATGCAGGACATCCTGCTGCGCGAGCTGAACGGCGTCGGCGTCGACTACACCACCCGGGTGACCGAGTCGATGCTGGCCCGGGTGCACTTCATCGTCCGCACCGACCCGAACAACCCGCCCGGCGAGATCGACGCCGACCTGCTGGCCGAGGAGCTGGCGGACGCCACCCGGCTCTGGGACGACGACTACCGGCTGGTGCTGGAGCGCAAGCTCGGCGACGAGCAGGCCAAGCACCTGTTCAGCCGGTACGCCGACGCGTTCCCGGAGGGCTACAAGGACGGGCACACGCCGTACGAGGCGATGAAGGACCTGGCCAAGCTGGAGCTGCTGGAGGAGCCCGGCCAGCTGGAGATGCACCTGTTCCGCAAGCAGCTGGCGCCCCGCCCGTACGCCGCCGGTCGCGCCGCCGAGGCCGACGAGGCCATGGACGTGCGGTTCAAGGTCTACCGGTACGGCGAGCCGATGATGCTCTCCGCCGTGCTGCCGGTGCTGCACTCGCTCGGCGTGAAGGTGGTCGACGAGCACCCGTACGAGGTGGAGCGCGTCGACGGCCGGATCTGGCTCTACGACTTCGGTCTGGAGCTGCCCGAGCGGCACCAGGACCTGGCCGAGGTGCGGCCGCACGTGGAGAACGCATTCGCCGCCGCGTGGCGGGGCGAGGCCGAGGTGGACGGCTTCAACGAGCTGGTGCTGCGGGCCGGGCTCACCTGGCGGCAGGTGGTCGTGCTGCGGGCGTACGCGAAGTACCTGCGGCAGGCCGGCACCGTGTTCTCCCAGGAGTACATGGAGCAGACGTTCATCGCGTACCCGCGGATCGCCGGGCTGCTGGTGGAGCTGTTCGAGACCCGGTTCGCGCCCGGCGCGACCACGCTGGACGAGCGCCGGCAGCGCAACGGCGAGCTGGTCGAGGCGATCGGCGAGGCGCTGGACGAGGTGGCCAGCCTGGACCAGGACCGGATCCTGCGCGCCTACCTGACGCTGATGCAGGCCACGCTGCGCACCAGCTTCTACCAGAAGCCGGTGGGCGGGCGGCCGAAGGCGTACGTGGCGTTCAAGCTGGACCCGCAGGCGATCCCGGACCTGCCGGCGCCGCGACCCAAGTTCGAGATCTTCGTCTACTCGCCCCGGTTCGAGGGCGTGCACCTGCGGTTCGGGCCGGTGGCCCGGGGCGGCCTGCGCTGGTCCGACCGGCGCGAGGACTTCCGCACCGAGGTGCTCGGCCTGGTCAAGGCGCAGATGGTGAAGAACGCGGTGATCGTGCCGGTGGGCGCCAAGGGCGGCTTCGTGCTCAAGCAGAGGCCGGGCGACCGGGACGAGGCGGTGGTCTGCTACAAGGAGTTCATCTCCGCGCTGCTCGACGTCACGGACAACATCGTCAGCGGCGAGATCGTGCCGCCGGTCGACGTGGTCCGGCACGACGGCGACGACCCCTACCTCGTGGTGGCGGCGGACAAGGGCACGGCCACGTTCTCCGACATCGCCAACGAGATCTCCACCGCGCACAACTTCTGGCTGGGCGACGCGTTCGCCTCCGGCGGCTCCGCCGGCTACGACCACAAGAAGATGGGCATCACCGCCCGGGGCGCCTGGGAGTCGGTGAAGCGGCACTTCCGCGAGCTGGGCCACGACACCCAGACCCAGGACTTCACCGTGGTCGGCGTCGGCGACATGTCCGGCGACGTGTTCGGCAACGGCATGCTGCTGTCGAAGCACATCCGGCTGCTCGCCGCCTTCGACCACCGGCACATCTTCCTGGACCCGGACCCGGACGCGGCCCGCTCCTGGGACGAGCGCAAGCGGTTGTTCGACCTGCCCCGGTCGTCGTGGGAGGACTACGACGCCGAGCTGATCTCGGCCGGCGGCGGCATCTACCCGCGTACCGCGAAGTCGGTGCCGATCACGCCGCAGGTGCGCGCGGTGCTCGGCCTCGACGACGACGTCACGCAGCTCAGCCCGCAGGAGCTGATGAAGGCGATCGTCACCGCGCCGGTGGACCTGTTCTGGAACGGCGGCATCGGCACCTACGTGAAGGCGTCGACGCAGACCAACGCCGAGGCCGGGGACAAGTCCAACGACGCCATCCGGGTGGACGGCCGCGCCCTGCGCTGCCGGGTTGTCGGCGAGGGCGGCAACCTGGGCTTCACCCAGCAGGGCCGGATCGAGTACGCCTCCGGCGGTGGCCGCATCTACACCGACTTCATCGACAACGCGGCCGGGGTCGACTGCTCCGACCACGAGGTGAACATCAAGATCCTGCTCAACACCGCGGTCGCCGACGGTGAGCTGGACCGGCCGGAGCGCGACGAGCTGCTGGCCCAGATGACCGACGAGGTCGCCGAGCTGGTGCTGCGGGACAACTACGACCAGGCCCGGGCCGTCAACAACGCCCAGGCGCAGGCCGCCTCGCTGCTCCCGGTGCACCGACGCATGATCAACGAGCTGGAGCGCTCCGGCGCGCTGGACCGGGCGTTGGAGGCGCTGCCGCCGGACGAGGAGCTGGCGGTCCGCGCCGAGAACGGGCTGACCGCGCCGGAGTTCGCGGTGCTGCTCGCGTACGTGAAGATCGTGCTGGAGCGCGAGATCGTCGGCGAGGGACTGGCGGACGAGGAGTGGACGACCGACGTCCTGGTCAACTACTTCCCGACCCCGCTGCGGCAGCGCTTCGCCGACCGGATGGGCCGGCACCGGCTGCGTCGGGACATCGTCACCACGGTCCTGGTCAACGAGGCGATCAACCGGGGCGGCATCTCGTTCGTCTTCCGGGTGGTCGAGGAGACGGCGGCCTCCGCGGCCGACGTGCTGCGGGCGTACGTGGTGGTCCGCGAGGTGTTCGGGCTGGGCGAGCTGTGGAACGCGGTCGAGGCGTTGGACAACAAGGTCTCGCCCGAGTTGCAGACCGCCGTCTACCTGGACACCCGGCGGCTGCTCGACCGCGCGGTGCGCTGGCTGGTGACCAACCGGCGCTCGCCGATCGACGTGCCGGCGGAGATCGCCCGGTTGCGCGACGGGGTGACCCGGCTCCTGCCGGACCTGGAGCACCTGTTCTGGGGCACCGAGCGGGAGGCGATCGCGGCGCACATCGAGTCGCTGGTCGGCAAGGGGCTGCCGCGTGACCTGGCCGAGCAGGCGACCCGCCTGATGTACAGCTTCGGCCTGCTCGACATCGTCGAGACCGCGCAGACGACCGGGCGGGACGTGAGCGAGGTGGCCTCGGTCTACTTCGTGCTCAGCGACCGGTTCCGGGTGGACGCCCTGCTGTCGAAGATCTCCCTGCTGCCCCGGGAGGACCGGTGGCAGACCCTGGCCCGGATGGCGCTGCGCTACGACCTGTACGCCGCGCTGGCCGCGCTCACCGCGGAGGTGCTCGGGTCCACCCCGGACAGCCTCCCGCCGGCGGAACGGGTGCAGGAGTGGGAGCAGGCGAACGCGACCTCGATCCACCGGGCCCACCGGGCGATGGGGGAGTTCGACGAGTCCCGCGCCGACCTGTCCGCGCTGTCCGTGCTGCTGCGTCAGATCCGTACCCTGGTCCGGACCTCGGCGGCGGCCTGACCGCTTCCGTCCGCGCGTGGCCCGGTGGTCGGGGAACCGACCGCCGGGCCACGGCCGTTCGCGCTACGCGGTCATCCGGGCGTAGACGACGATGTTGTTCAGGTAGCTGCCGGCGGTCCGGTCGAACACCCCGCCGCAGGTGACCACCCGCAGGCCGGGCACGTCGGACGGGCCGTAGACCTGCTCCGCCGGGAACGCGGTCTTCGGGTACGACCGGACCTCGTCCACGGTGAACGTGGCGGTCGAGCCGTCCTGCCGGACGACGGCGATGGCGTCGCCCGGCACCAGCGCGCCCAGGTTGAAGAAGACCGCCGGGCCGAGCTGGGCGGAGTCGACGTGCCCGACGACCACGGCGTTGCCGACCTCGCCGGGACTGGCGCCGGGTGAGTACCAGCCGGCCTTCATCGCCTGGTCCAACGGAGGCACCTGGACTGTGCCGTCCGGGTTGGTGCCGAGCGTCATGATCTCGGCCCGCACCCCGATCCGGGGGATCGAGATGGTGGTCGGCGCCGACCGGGGCAGCGCGACCGGCGCGGCGACCGGCGCGGCCGGTGAACCCGGAACGGCCGGTGTGCCGGAGACGGCCGGTGCCGGCGGGGTGGCGGCCGCCGGGGTGGGGGAGCCGACGGCGGCGTCGGGCGGCGTGACCGGCACGTCGGGGGAGGACGTCTCCTCCGCTGTCGGGTCGAGGTCGGCGTCGGGGACCGGGTCGGTGGCGACCGGCCCGGCCTGCGCGATCGGTTGCGGCGGGGTGGGAGGCGGGACGGTCCGCACGGACGCGCCGATCAGCCCGGCGCCCACCATGGCGAGCAGGACGACGACGGCCGCGCCGGCGGCACGCCACGGTCTCCCGTGACGGCCGCCGGCCCGGGTCGTCGTCCGATCAGACGAGGCCACCGGCCCGCCGCCGGCGCAGCAGCACCAGGCCGCCCAGCGCCGCGGCGCCGATCATGCCCGCGCCACCGGTGGCGAGACCGCGGTCCACGCCGGTGGTGGCCATCCCGCCGTCACCGCCGTCGACGCCACCGCGGGGCAGGACCACCAGCTCACCCTCGCCGCAGGAGCCCCTGAGCTCGTAGCGGCCCGGGCGGGCGTGCTCGGAGACGGTGGCCTCGCCGTAGTAGACGAAGTCCTTCCCGTGCTCCCAGCCGGCCTCGTCGCCCCCGCGGCCGTACTCGTCCCCGCCACGGCCGTACTCGTCCCCGCCGCGGCCGTACTCGCCGCCGGACTGCCAGTCCTTGCCGTGCTCGTCCTTGGCGTAGTCGTCCTTGCCGTGGTCGTCCTTGCCGTCCTGCCAGGCGCCGTGCTCGTCCTTGGCGTCCCGGCCGTGGCCGTCCTTGCCGTCCTTGCCGTGCTCGTCCATCGCCCAGTCGGCGGCGTCCCGGCCCGGCTGTTCCTTCTCCCAGCCCGGTTCGGCGTCCTGGCCGTACTCCTCGTGGCCCTGCCAGTCGGCCTGGTCGCCGTGGTCGGCGGCCACTCCGCCGCCCATGCCACCGGGCTGGCCGCCCGGCTGCGGCACGTCGGCCGGCGGCTGCGGCATGCCGTTGCCACCCGGGCCGTGCTCGTCCTTGCCCTGGTCGCCCTTGCCCTGCTCGCCCTTGCCGTGGTCGTCCTTGCCCCGCTCGTCCTTGCCGTGGTCGTCCTTGCCCTCGGGGCCCTTGCCGTGGTCCTCGCGACCGTGCCCGTCCTTGCCGTCGGGGCCCTGGTCGGCGTCCCAGCCCCCGTCGGACCAGTCGCCGCCCTTGTCGGACCAGTCACCACCCTTGTCCGACCAGTCGCCGTGCTCGCCGTCACGGGCCGGGTGGAGGTCGACCTTGCCGGTCACCTTCGACCAGACGGAGGCGTGCTCCTGGGGCTCGGAGCAGATCTCGAGCAGTTCGACGGTGTCACCCGCCTTGACCACGTGCGGCTTGGCGATGACCTTCCCCTCGTCGTGTCCGCCCGCGTAGGCCATCCCCGGGGTGAACACGAGAAGGCCCGCGCCGCCCAGAGCGGCACCCGCGACGACCTTCCCGAGCATCTTCTTAGCCATGACCAGCGTCACTCCATCCCTGTTCGTCCTGAGCCCGACGTCAGTCGAGCTACCGCCGACGTTAGACCTTTTCGCGACTTATTCGGGGAAAGATTCGTTTTTAGGAGTTTGCCGATGATGTGCCGATCCTGGTGCTAAGCCGCCTGAGGTCCGATGTGCGTGCGTCCGGGCTCGCCCCGCCCTGCTGCCCCGTTCGCTCTGCTTCTCCGACCACCAAGATCCCGCCGCGCGAGCCCGCGTAGGGGCGGGATGTCAGGAGGTAGGGTCGGGGAGGCGTATCGAGGCATTGCCATGGAAGCGCTCCCATGCAAGAATCGCTGCACGCGGTTCGGGGAGCCACACCGCGAGCTGAGGCGTCGAGGGCAACCGGTCTCACCGGGCGACGTCGGGCTCCCATCGGCCGGTCCTGCGGACCGGTCGGCACCACCACCACCTCACGCCCGTCCGGGTCGGGCGTCCCCCGAAGAAACCCGTGGCGCGCACGGCCGTTCCCGCAGGACGACCGCCGCCGCCATTCCGCCGGGCCGTACGCGGATCCGGTCTCGCCCAAGGAGATCAGTGGCATGAATCTGTGGAGAAGGCTGTCCGGCCGGAGCCGGACGCTCGCGCTCACCGGCGCCGGCGTCCTCGTGGCCGGCGGGCTGGTGACCCTCCCGGTCACCGCGGCTCAGGCCGCGACCCAGTGCAGCGTGGACTACACCACCAACGACTGGAGCGGTGGCTTCACCGCCAACGTGGTCATCAAGAACCTCGGTGACCCGCTGAGCTCGTGGACCCTCGGCTTCACCTTCCCGAACAGCTCGCAGCGCGTGCAGCAGGGCTGGTCGGCGAAGTGGTCGCAGACCGGTCAGAACGTGACCGCGCAGAACGAGTCCTACAACGGCTCGCTGGCCACCGGCGCCAGCACCAACATCGGGTTCAACGGCGCGTGGAGCGGCAGCAACCCGAAGCCGACCCAGTTCACCCTGAACGGCACGGTCTGCAACGGCGGCACGCCGCCCACCACGACCCCGCCGACCACCACCCCGCCGACGACGACGCCGCCCACCACGACGCCGCCGACCACCACCCCGCCCACCACGACCCCGCCGACCACGACCCCGCCGGGGCAGAAGGTCGACAACCCGTACGCCGGGGTGAAGGGGTACGTGAACCCGGAGTGGAAGGCCAAGGCCGAGTCGGTCGCCGGTGGCAACCGGGTGTCGAACAACCCGACCGCGGTCTGGCTCGACCGGATCGCCGCCATCAACGGCACCACCGGCAGCAGCTCCAACGGCGCGATGGGGGTCCGTGACCACCTGGACGCCGCGCTCGCCCAGGGCGCCGGCTACATCCAGTTCGTCATCTACAACCTGCCCGGCCGGGACTGCTCCGCGCTGGCCTCCAACGGCGAGCTGGGCCCGGACGAGCTGCCGCGCTACAAGTCCGAGTACATCGACCCGATCGCCGCGATCCAGGGCGACGCGAAGTACAAGAACCTGCGCATCGTCAACATCATCGAGATCGACTCGCTGCCCAACCTGGTGACCAACACCTCGGGCAACCCGGGCGGCACCGCGATGTGCGACACGGTCAAGGCCAACGGCGCCTACGTCAACGGCGTCGGCTACGCGCTGGCGAAGCTCGGCGCGATCGGCAACGTCTACAACTACATCGACGCCGCGCACCACGGCTGGATCGGCTGGGACAGCAACTTCGGCCCGGTCGCCGACCAGCTCAAGGCCGCCGCCGTCGCGTCCGGCAGCACGGTGCGCAACGTGCACGGCTTCATCGTCAACACCGCCAACTACTCGGCGCTCAAGGAGCCGTACGTCAAGGTCACCGACTCGGTGAACGGCCAGACCGTGCGGCAGTCCAAGTGGATCGACTGGAACCAGTACGTCGACGAGCTGTCGTTCGCCCAGGCGTTCCGGCAGAAGCTGGTCTCGGTCGGCTTCGACAGCACCATCGGCATGCTGATCGACACCTCCCGCAACGGCTGGGGCGGCTCCGCCCGGCCCACCGGTGCCGGCCCGCTGACCAGCGTGGACGCGTACGTCGACGGGGGTCGGGTCGACCGCCGCTACCACACCGGCAACTGGTGCAACCAGGCCGGCGCGGGCCTCGGCGAGCGGCCGAAGGCCAACCCGGAGCCGGGCATCGACGCCTACGTGTGGGTGAAGCCCCCGGGTGAGTCGGACGGCTCCAGCAAGGAGATCCCGAACAACGAGGGCAAGGGCTTCGACCGGATGTGCGACCCGACGTACACCGGTAACGCCCGCAACGGGAACAACCTCTCCGGCGCCCTGCCGGACGCGCCGATCTCCGGCGCGTGGTTCCCGGCCCAGTTCGCGCAGCTGATGCAGAACGCCTACCCGGCGCTCTGAGTCACCGCCGGACCACCCGCGGCGGCGGGAGTGAGGCACCGCCGCGCGGGTTCCCCGGGCCCCTGGTCGACGCCCACGTCGGCCAGGGGCCCCCGGCCGTCCGGGGTCAGGGGACCGTACGCTCGATCGCCGCCCGGCCCAGCTCGGCCAGGTCGTGGCGGGCCCGTTCCAGGTTCTCCGGGGTCATGTCCTGACCCCGGGCCCGCACCAGGTCCTCCGGTTCCCACGGCTGCTCCGCGCCGGTGCGGATGTTGTCCCCGCCGGCGCCCGTGCCGGTGCCGGTCGCACCGGTGCCGGCCGCGTAGGGGTCGCCGATGATGTCCGGCGCGCCGGTGTCGGCCACCGCGCCGTCCGGCTCGGTGAAGGTCGGGTTGTCCGGGTCGGTGCCGCCGGTACGCAGCTGCGGCACCGTGCTGTCGTCGTCCACCGCCGCCGCCACCTCGGGGGTCTCCTCCAGCGGCCGCTCGCCACCGCGGTCACGATCGGTCATGCTGCTGCCCTCCTGTCCCACTGCGTGATCCCCGGCGTACCCCGTGCGGGCCCGGCCATGCCGACCGGGCGCGACAGCCCGCCGGATCAGGACTCGTCCGGCCCGGGCTCCGGCGCCTCGGTCGGGCTCAGTCGCTGCCACAGCAGCATGAGCAGCCCGAAGACCAGCATCACCGCGCCGGCCCACAGGTTGATCCGGACGCCCTGCGCCTTGTCGATCTCGGCCGAGGAGTCGAAGAGTCCCATCAGCCCGACGATCAGGCCGTACACGACGAACAGCCCGCCGATCACCCGGCGGATGTCGAACAGCCGGGCCGCCGCCGAACGCGCCTCCCGGGCATCCTCGGTCTCGTCCACCAGCGGGTCGTGGGCCTCGCCGCCCTGGTAGTGGCGGTCCTCGTTGTCTGCCATGGCGTGGGTCCCTTCCTCAGAAGACCGGGATGTAGAAGAGGGCGGCCAGGATCACGGCGACGATGCCGAGCAGCACCGGCGAGCGGTACCAGGCCGCGTCGCCGGCCAGCGAGTCGTCGGCCAGCGTGGTGTCGCTGCGGCCGTACACCAGCCCGGTCAGCTCGCTGTCGGTCTTCGGCCGGGTCAGCGGCGTGACGATCGCGGCCACCACCGCGACGGTCACGAAGGCCAGGCCCGCGCCCCAGAAGCTCTCCTCCAGGTCCGAGTTGAAGCTGATCACGCCGGTCTTGTAGAGCACGTAGGTGGCGATCGCCACCACCGTGCCGGACAGCAGCGACCAGAAGCCGGCCAGCGCGCTCATCCGCCGCCAGAACATGCCGATGATGAACGTGCCGAAGAGCGGGGCGTTGAAGACCGAGAAGAGCGCCTGGATGTAGTTCATGATGTTGCTGAAGCCGGCCGCGATGAACGCGGTGCCGATGCCGACCACCACGGCCACGACCGTGGCGATCCGGCCCACCTTCACGTAGTACCCGTCCGGCCGGTCCCGCCGGAAGTACGCCTGCCAGATGTCGTACGTGAAGACGGTGTTGAAGCCGCTGACGTTGGCCGCCATGCCGGCCATGAACGAGGCCACCAGGCCGGTGACCGCGATGCCGAGCACGCCGTTGGGCAGCAGGTCGCGCATGAGCAGCGGGATGGCGTTGTTGTAGACCAGGTCGCCCTGGTCGGCGCCCAGCCCCTTGACCGTGATCAGGGCGATCAGGCCGGGGATCACGGTGACCACCGGGATCAGCAGCTTCGGGTACGCCGCGATGATCGGGGTCCGCCGGGCGGCGCTCATGTTGCGTGCCGACAGCGCGCGCTGCACCTCGGCGAAGTTGGTGGTCCAGTAGCCGAAGGAGAGCACGAAACCGAGGCCGAAGACGATGCCCAGCCAGTGCGCGCCGAGGGGATTGTCGGTGCTGCCGGTGCCCTGCCAGGCGTGCAGGCCGGCCTCGCCGAGCTTGGACTCCCGTACCGCGTCCATCAGCCCGTTCACGCCGCCGACCTTGACCAGGCCGATCACCGTGATCGGCACCAGGCCGGCGATGATCACGAAGAACTGGAGCACCTCGTTGTAGATCGCGCCGGAGAGGCCGCCGACCGTGATGTACGCCAGCACGATCACCGCGCCGACCACGATCGCGACCCAGAGCGGCCAACCCAGCAGCGCCTGCATGATCAGCGCCAACGCGTAGAGGTTCACGCCCGCGATCAGCACCTGGGCGACCGCGAAGCTGATCGCGTTGAGCAGGTGGGTCGGGCGGTTGAAGCGCAGCCGCAGGTACTCCGGGACGCTGCGGACCTTCGAGCCGTAGTAGAAGGGCATCATCACGATGCCGAGGAAGACCATCGCCGGCACGGCGCCGATCCAGTAGTAGTGGACCGTCATGATGCCGTACTGGGCGCCGTTGGCGGCCATGCCGATGATCTCCAGCGCGCCCAGGTTCGCCGAGACGAACGCCAGGCCGGTGACCCAGGCGGGCAACGACCGCCCGGAGAGGAAGAAGTCCACGCTGGTCTTGATGGCGCGGCGGGCGGCGAAGCCGACACCCAGCACCGTGACGAAGTAGAGCGCCAGGATCAGGTAGTCCAGGGCGTTCATGTTCAACCGTAGGCCGCTACCCATGCCTGTAGCTCCCCTCGTGTGGGTGCGTGCTGCGCCCGCAGGTACCCCGATTGCGCAATTTCATGCCTCCTGCGTGGTCCGCCGGGCACGACGGAGCCCCGGCCGTCGGCGGCCGGGGCTCCGGGGCAGGTCGGGCGCCTCAGCGGCCCAGCACGCGGTCCAGGAAGTCGCGGTAGCCGCGCACGGCCACCCGGAGCTGCTCGGTGTCGGTCGAGCCGGACTCCTGCCAGGCGCCGAGCCGGGTGCGCTGCTCCCGCAACGCCGTGGCCAGCGCCTCGATCGCCTCCTCGACCAACGACTCGGCCTCGCCGACCGCGGCGCGCGGGTCGTCCACGAAGCGCAGCTGGACATCGCGCCAGCGGTCCCGGAAGCCCTGCGCGGCCTCCGGGGCGAACAGCGTCGCCGCGTCCGCCGGCACCGCGCCCGGGGTGGGCCGGTCCGCGCCGGCCAGCGCCGTGCCCGAGCCGGCCGCGCCGACCGCCGCCGCGCCCGCCGCCGCCGTGGCGGTGTCCGGGTCGACGGTGTGGTGCCGGCCGCCGTCCGCGTCCGCGGGCACCGGCTCGCTGTCCGGATCGACCAGACCGGGCTCGGCGCTGCCGTACCCGACCGCGCCGTCCGCCGGCGCGCCGTCCCGGACCACCCCGTCGGTGGACCTGTCGTCACGGACCTCGTCGGCGCCCGGGCCGGCGTCGGAGTGCTCCGCCTCCCAGCGGTCCCGGTCGTGCAGCCGGTCCCCGGCGGTCGGGTCGGCCCGCTCGTCGTCCAGCGGCTCGGTGCGGCCGGGCGCGCCGTCACCCGGAACGGCGGTGTCCTCGTCGCGCGCGTCCCGCTCGTCCTGCGGCCGGCCGCTCGCCAGCGCCGACGCGGCCACCGCGTCGCCCACCGTGGCCGCCCCGAACGTGGTCGGCAGCGGCGCCGGCTCGTGGAACTCCGGCCGGCCGTCGTCGTCGCGCGTGGTGTCGGTGTCGTCCGTCCGGTCGGCCGCGTCCCGCAGCTCCCCGGCGTCGTACCCGCGGGTCTCGTCGAGGTCCGCGTCCCGCCGGTCGGTCACGGCCGGGTCGTCGAAGGTGCCCCGGTCGTCCAGCGCGTCCTCGGGCACGTCGGCCCGGTCCGCGCGGTCGGCCCCCGGCCGGTCGGCGTCGGTGTGGTCACCCGGCGGGGGGACCGGCACCGGCGCGGACCGTACGGCCTCGGGGTGGTCCTGTGTGACCTGCTGCTCTTCCTGGCGCATGGCGGCGGCCTCCTCAGCGGCTCGTGGCGTCGTGCTCGTGGTCGGGGTGGCGCTGCTCCGGCGGCTGCTGGCCGACCGGGTCCTCGCCGAGCAGGTCGGCGAAGAGGGCCCGGTAGTGCACCAGCGCCTGCCGGAGGTCCTCGGTGCCGGCCTCGCCGCGCTCGTTGCGCTGCCGGATCTCGTGGGCGTCGCGGTAGTGGGTCAGGGTGCGGGCGTGCTCGACGGAGAGGTGGGCGATCTGGTCCGAGAAGTCCCCGGTGGGGTATCCGCGCTCGGCGATCAGGTGGCCGACCAGTTCGTCGGCGTCGCCGACGGTCTCCGCCGGCGAGTCGACGAAGCGCACCTGGATCTCCTCCCAGGCGGCGGCGTACCGGGCCCGGGACTCCGGGCTCAGCGGGGTCAGCTCCAGCTCGGCGTGCCGGCGCTCGCGCTCGCGCAGCTCACGCTCGGCGGCGCCCCGGCTGTCCTGCTCGGCGACGACCCGGTCGTACTCCGGGCCGAAGCGCTGCTTGAGGGCCCGCCGGCGGTTGGCGACCACGGCGAGCGCGACCAGCGCGGCGATGACGGCGACGACGATGACTATGACGACTACCTGGGTGGGCGACATGGCTCCTCCTTCGCCCGCAGGTATTCCCTCCTGCGGGTGATCGCCAATCCCGTTCCGGAGCACTTTCCGCCGCGGTCCGTGGGAGCCGGCGGCTCGGCGACGCCCTAACGGCGCGCGGCCGGAGTCCATCGGTGTCCGGCGTGACCGTTCCGGACCGTAGTGAGCGGCGAGACGGCCGGTAGTGCATCCGTCCGGGATTACGTATCCTGCCCAAGGCGTCCGGGTCGGGGCCCGGCGTCGTGGCCGGCGATCTGGCGGCCGCTGCCGGCGCCACCCAGCGACACCTTCCCGGGCGAGGTCTGATTGAACACCCGCGACTGGCCGATCCGCGCCAAGCTGACCGCGCTGGTCATCGGCCCGGTGACCGGGCTGCTGGCGCTGTGGATCTTCGCCACCACGCTCACCTTCGGCCCCGCCCTCGACCTGCTCGCCGCGCGTACCCTCCTCTACGACCTCGGCCGCCCGGGCGAGACCGTGGTCGCCGAGCTGCAACGGGAACGGCGGCTCTCGGTGGTCCAGCTCGCCGGTGACGCCGCCCTGCCGGAGCTGGGCGAGCAGCGGGAGCGCACCGACCGGGCAGTGGCCGAGCTGCGCCGCCGGATCGACGGCGAGGACCTGCGCGACGCGGCCGACGACCAGCTCGACGCCCGGCTCGACCAGCTGGGCTCGGCGCTGGAGGCGCTGCCCGCGGGGCGGGCCTTCATCGACGACCGGAAGGTGGACCGGGCCGGCGCGGTCGGCCTCTACAGCGGGATGGTCGGTTCCGCCTTCCAGGCGTTCTCCGCCATGGCCGCGCTGCCCGACGTGCAGCTCAACCGGGAGGCGTCGGCGCTCACCGCGCTGGGCCGCTCCCGCGAGCTGCTGGGCCAGGCCGACGCGCTGCTCGCCGGCGCGGTCACGGCCGGCCGGTACGCCGAGGGCGAGCACGAGCAGCTCGTGCGCACCGTCGAGAACCAGCGCTTCCTGGCCGAGAACGCGGTCGCCGACCTGCCGCCCGACGAGCGCACCGGCTACCAGCGGCTGACCGAGGGCCCGGGCTTCCTCCGGCTGCGCGCCCTGCAGGACACCCTGATCCGCTCCGCCGAGCTGCCCGCCCGGTTCGACGTCCGGGCCTGGGAGAGCAGCCACACCGAGGTCTGGCAGGGACTGCGGGACTTCGAGCTGCGCGGCGCGGACAGCCTGGCCGAACGGTCGGTGCCGATGGCCGTGCGCATCCTGGTCCAGCTCGCCGCCGCCGGGGTGCTGGGCCTGGTGGCCGTCGTGGTCTGCGTCCTGGTGGTGCTGCGGGTCGGTCGGTCGCTGGCGCACCGGCTGACCGGCGTGCGGGGCGCCGCGACCGACATGGCCGAGCGGCGGCTGCCCGACGTGGTCGCCCGACTGCGCCGGGGCGAGGAGGTCGACGTCGACCGGGAGGCCCCCGAACTCGACCACGGCGGCGACGAGATCGGCCAGGTGGCGCGCGCCTTCAACGAGGTGCGGCGGACCGCGGTGCGGGCCGCGGTGGACGAGGTCACCCTGCGCCGCGGGTTCAACGAGGTCATCCTCAACCTGGCCCGCCGCAGCCAGGGCCTCGTGCACCGGCAGTTGGCGCTGCTGGACCGGCTGGAGCGCCGCACCGAGGACCCGGACGAGCTGGCCGGGCTGTTCCAGGTCGACCACCTGGCCACCCGGCTGCGCCGGCACGCCGAGGACCTGGTCATCCTCGCCGGCGCCGCGCCCGGGCGCGGCTGGCGCCGCCCGGTCGCCGCGGTGGACGTGATGCGCGGGGCGATCTCCGAGGTCGAGGCGTACGACCGGGTCGACGTGGGCGAGGTGCAGTCCGCCGGGGTCCTCGGCCGGGCCGTCGGTGACGTGATCCACCTGCTCGCTGAGCTGATCGAGAACGCCACCGCGTTCTCCCCGCCGGGCACCCGGGTGGACGTCACCGGCCGGACCGTCCCGGGCGGTTACGCCATCGACATCACCGACCGGGGCCTGGGCATGTCACCCCCGGCACTGGCGGCGGCCAACCGCAAGCTGGCCGCGCCACCGGAGTTCGACCCGGCCGACAGCGCCCGGCTGGGCCTGTTCGTGGTGGCCCGGCTGGCCGCCCGGCACGGGGTCCGGGTGGAGCTGCGACCGGCCGGGCCGGCCGGCACGACCGCCTCGGTGCTCGTCCCCTCCGATCTGATCACCGACGAGCCGCCGGTCGGCGCGGACGCCACGCCGGCCGGGCCGGAGCGGCGGCGGATGGCGAAGGTGACCCGGCTGACCACGGTGCCGCGGGGGCGGCCGGGCCGGCCGAACCGGGACCGCTCCGAGCCGACCGTGGTGCCGTTGCCGACGGCCCGCGCGTCGACCGTGGAACCGCCGGCCGACGGTGACGGGCTGCCCCGCCGGGTGCGTCGGCGCGGGCCGACGGCGCGTCCCCGGGCGGCCGTCACCGACGTGCCGGCCCACCGGACGCCGGAGGAGGCCCGGCGGGCCATGTCCGCGTTGCAGGCGGGCACCGCCCGGGGGCGTCGGGATGGCTCCCGCACCGTCGGCGGCCCGTCCGCCGCCCGGCTGCGGGACGCCTCCGCCGCCGAGCCGGCCGAGACCGGTACGCCGTCCACCGCGCCGGAGCCGGCGACGGAGCCCTCTTCGCCGGCGCCGGACCATCGAACCGCGACTGAGAGGGACGCCTAGTGGTGCACACGACGCGGCAGAACGCCGATCTCGACTGGCTGCTCGACGACCTGGTGGAACGGGTCCCCGCCGCCCGCCAGGCGGTGGTCCTCTCCGCGGACGGGCTCCTGCTCGGCGCCTCCGCCGACCAGGACCGTGCCGACGCGGAGCACCTCTGCGCGCTGGCGTCCGGCTTCTCCGGCCTGGCCAAGGGGGCCACCCGGCACCTGGGCGGCGGCGCGGTCCGCCAGACGGTGGTGGAGATGGAGTCGGCGTACCTGTTCGTCACGGCCGCCGGGCAGGGCGCCTGCCTCGCCGTGGCCAGCGACGCCGACGCCGACATCGGCCTGGTGGCGTACGAGATGGCGATGCTGGTAATCCGCGTCGGGGAGAATCTGGCCGCACCGGCCCGGGCCGTGGGGGAGCCGACCGATGCGCGCTGAGTCCCCGGGCCCCCAGCACGAGTGGCTGGACGCCGACGCGGGCCCGGTGGTCCGCCCGTACACGCTCACCGGTGGGCGGGTGCGCCCCCCGGTCGACGGCTTCGACCTGCTGGCCTTCGTGCTGACCACGCCGGCGGCCGAGCCGGCCGGCGCGCCCGGTCTGCAGCCGGAGCACCGCCGCCTGGTCGAGCTGGCCCGGCGGCCGAAGGCCGTCGCCGACCTCGCCGCCGACCTGGACCTCGCCGTCGGCGTGGTCCGGGTGCTGCTCGGCGACCTCCTCGCCCACGGGTTCGTCGCGGTGCACCGTCCCCCGGCCACCGCGTACCTGCCCGACGACAACATCCTCAAGGCGGTGGTCAGTGGACTCCGTGCGCTTTGACCGGGAGCCGGCCGCGTCGCGGTTGCCGCTGGCCCTGAAGATCCTCATCGCCGGCGGTTTCGGCGCCGGCAAGACGACGCTGGTCAGCGCGTTGAGCGAGGTGCGGCCGCTGCAGACCGAGGAGGTGCTGACCGGGGCGGGTCTCGGCACCGACGACGTCTCCGGGGTGGAGCAGAAGTCGACCACCACCGTGGCCATGGACTTCGGCCGGATCACCATCAACGACGACCTCCAGGTCTATCTGTTCGGCACCCCGGGCCAGGACCGGTTCTGGTTCCTCTGGGACGAGCTGGCCTTCGGGGCGCTGGGCGCGGTGGTGCTCGCCGACACCCGCCGGCTGGCCGACTGCTTTCCCTCGATCGACTACTTCGAGCAGCGGGGCGTCCCCTTCGTGGTGGGGGTGAACTGCTTCGAGGGCTCCCGGCGGTTCGGGCTGGAGGCGGTGCGGGACGCCCTGGACCTCGATCCGGACGTTCCGCTGGTGCTCTGCGACGCCCGGGACCGGCAGTCCGGCAAGCTGGTGCTGATCTCGCTGGTCGAGCACGTCGCGCGGCAGCGCGGCGAGCCGGTGCCGGTGGGCTGAGCGCCGCCCCGTCCTGGATCCGGTCCGCGAATCACGAGTGACCGGGCGGTTCTCCGGGAAGCCTCTGGTGGGATCGCGGCAGGATCGGCGGAAGGTGGGAGCGGTGACCGGCACGGGCGAGGTCGTCCACATCGGCGGCTACACGGCGGAGGCGGGGGGACGGGCGGAGGGGATCGTCGCGGCGCGGCGGGACCCGGCGACCGGGGCGCTGACCCCGCTCGGCACGGCGGCGGTCACCCCGTCGCCGTCGTTCCTCGTCCGGCATCCGGGGCTTCCGGTGCTCTACGCGGTCAACGAGTTGTCCGAGGGGCGGCTGAGCGCCTTCCGGGTGGCGCCGGACGGCGACCTCGCGCCGCTGGGCGTCCTTCCGACCGGCGGTGCCGAGCCGTGCCACCTCGCGGTGGCGCCGAACGGCCGGCACGTGTTCGTGGCCAACTACGGCGGCGGCAGTGTGGCGGTGTTCCCGGTGGACGCCGAGGGCGTGCCGGGGGAGCGCACCGACCTGGTCCGGCACGAGGGGCACGGCGCCGACCCGGAGCGGCAGGAGAAGGCCCACTGCCACATGGTCTCGCCCGACCCGGGCGGTGGGCCCCTGCTCGCCGTCGACCTGGGCACCGACTCGGTCTACCGGTACGACCTCGACGTCGCCTCCGGGCGGCTGGTGCCCCGGGCGCCCCGGCTGCGGACGCCGGCCGGCACCGGCCCCCGGCACCTGGCCCGGCACCCGGACGGCCGGCGGGCCTGGCTGGTCGGTGAGCTGGACGCCACGGTGACCGCGTACGACCTGACGGCGGAGGGGTTGCACCAGCGGGTCCGGGTCGACGCCAGCGGCCGGACCGGGCACGTGCAGCCCTCGGAGGTGGCCGTCGGACCGGACGGTCGCTTCCTCTACGTGGGCAACCGCGGTGTGGGCACGGTCTCCGTCTTCGCGTTGGACGGCGCCGCGCCGGAGCTGGTGGCCGAGGTCGACACCGGCGGTGGGTGGCCCCGGCACTTCGCGCTGGCCGGGGAGCACCTCTACGTCGCCGACGAGCGGGCCGACCTGATCGGGGTCTTCCGGGTGGACCCGGGCAGCGGCGTGCCGGAGCGGGTCGGCGAGCCGGTTCCGGTGGCGAGTCCGACGTGCGTGCTGGTGTGACGGGGCGGTGACGGACAGCACTGTCCGGAGTGGACCGGAATCACCTGGGATCACTGGCTCGTGACTCAGTGTATCGATTAGGTGATCAACTGTTTCTCCTGCGTAACTTTCGTCCGAACGGTTGTGGCAGTAACCCCACGAGATACGCAAGATGGTCACCGTGTCTGGCCGCCATCGCATGCGTACTAACCTTCGTGGGGCAGGTGCCGCCGCGGCGGCGACCGCTCTCGTCGCCGTCGTAGCCGGTTCCTGGTTCGGATACCAGCAGCTGGCCGGCCCGAACTGCTCGGGTCGGATCGAGCTGTCGGTGTCGGCCGCCCCGGAGATCGCCCCGGCGGTGCGCGGCGCCGCCGACGACTGGGTCGCCAACGGCGCCCGGGTCGGTGACACCTGCATCGCCGTCAACGTCACCTCGGCCGAGCCGGTCGACGTGGCCGCCGCCGTGGCGAGCAAGCACGGAGCCACCCTGGCCGGCGTCGGGCAGGCCAGTGGCACCGCGGTGACGCCCGACGTCTGGGTGCCCGACTCCTCCACCTGGCTGGTCCGGCTCAAGGCCGGCGGGGCCAGCGCCTTCGCCCCGGGCAACGGCGCCTCGATCGCGCGCAGCCCGGTGGTGGTCGCGCTGCCCGAGCCGGTGGCCTCGCGGATCGGCTGGCCGGACAAGGACCTCCGCTGGTCCGACCTGCTCAAGCAGGTGACGTCCAGCAAGCCGCTGCGGGCCGGGATCGTCGAGCCGACGCAGGACGCGGCCGGCCTGTCCGGCCTGCTGTCGCTGACCGCCGCCGCCAGCTCCACCGGTGAGGCCGGTTCCCCGCAGGCCCAGGAGGCCATGGTCGGGGCGCTGCGGGCGCTGGCCACCAACCGGTCCTCGCTGCGGCAGGACCTCCTCGCGCGGTTCCCGCGCTCGTCCGACCCCACGGCCATCGCCAACGGGCTGGGCGCGGCGGCGCTGTCCGAAGAGGACGTGATCGCCTACAACAACACCAAGCCGCCGCTCAAGCTGGCCGCGCTCTACCTCGATCCGCCGCCGATCTCGCTGGACTACCCGTTCGCGGTGCTGCCGGGGATCGAGCCGAGCAAGGCGTCGGCCGCGCGGGTGCTCTACGAGGCGCTGCGCTCCGGCGACTTCAAGGACCGGCTCGCGGCCCAGTCGCTGCGCGCGCCGGACGGCAACTGGGGTCGCGGTTTCCAGGCGCCGACGGGCGCGCCGAGCCCGGCCAACGGTGGGGAGAAGCAGGTTCCGCCGTCCGGTCAGGGCGGCGCGGCCGAGCTGGACCCGGTCGCCATCGCGACGGCGACCACCACGTGGTCGGTCGCCACCCAGTCCGGTCGGATGCTCTGCGTCGTGGACGTCTCCGGCTCGATGAAGAAGCCGGTGGCCACGGCGAACGGCGCCAGCCGGGAGCAGGTCACGGTGGCGGCCGCGAGTCAGGGCCTGGGGCTGTTCGACGACTCCTGGTCGATCGGCCTGTGGACGTTCTCCACCAACCTGCGGGGCACGCAGGACTGGAACGAGCTGGTCGGGATCGGCCCGCTGTCGGGCAACCGGGGCACGCTGCAGCGCGGTCTGGCCTCCATCCGCCCCTCCAGCGGCGACACCGGCCTGTACGACACGATGCTCGCGGCCTACCAGAAGGTCCAGCAGGACTGGGAGCCCGGCAAGGTCAACTCGATCGTGCTCTTCACCGACGGCCAGAACGAGGACGACAACGGCATCTCGCAGAAGGACCTGCTCGACAAGCTGAAGAAGCTGCGGGACGACGAGCAGCCGGTGCAGGTGATCATCATCGGCATCGGCACCGACGTGAACCGCAAGGAGCTGAAGTCGATCACGGACGTCACCGGCGGCGGCGCGTTCGTGACCACCGACCCGAGCAAGATCGGCGAGATCTTCCTGCAGGCGATCGCGTTGCGGCCGCCCGCTCCGCGTTGACCCGACACTCAGCGATAACCTTCCGCCGTACCGGATTTCCGGTACGGCGGAAGGCTTCCCGGGTCAAGCACGGGAAAGTGAACTGACGGTAATGTGTCCGAATCAATCGGTAACCATAATTGTCTTGGCATGATGACCGGGTGCCCCGACCGCAGGCTCCCTCCGGAGCCGGGCGGGGGCGGGGCGGTCCTGAGCAGAGTGGGGAGGACCCGTGACCTCGGCGACGCTGTTGACCCCCGCCAGGACGTCGCGACCCGGTGGTGACCGCCCCGGTGCGACGACGCGAGCCGCGGAGCGGGCCTACATCCGGGTCCTGGTGGTGCTCGACACCGCCGTGCTCGCCGTGGCCATCCTGGTGGGTTACCTGGCCCGGTTCGGTGACGAGCAGCCGACCGGCTCGGAGATCCCCTACGTGGTGGTCGCCCCGGTGCTCCTGCTGGTCTGGCTGGTCTCGCTCAAGGCCATGCGCTGCTACGACGACCAGGTGCTCGGCTACGGCGCGGACGAGTACCGACGGGTCAGCGCGGCGAGCCTGCGGCTCGCCGGCGGCATCGCCATCGCCGGCTACATCGCCGACGTCGGCGTGTCCCGCGGCTTCCTGGCGATCTCCTTCGCGGTCGGCACGCTCGGGCTGGAGGCGGCCCGGTTCGCGGCCCGCAAGCGGCTGCACAAGGCCCGCTACCGGGGCGGCGGCTGGTCGCGCAAGGTGCTCGTGGTCGGCGACACCGCACACGTGCTGGAGTTGGTGCACACACTGCGCCGGGAGCCGTACGCCGGCTACCAGGTGGTCGGCGCCTGCATTCCGGACGCCCTGCTCGCGCCGGTGCCGCAGCGGCTGGGCGACGTGCCGGTGGTCGGGTCGTTCCGGGGCATCCCGGAGGCGGCCACCGCGATCGGCGCGGACACCGTGGCGGTCACCGCCTCCGGCGAGCTGACCGCCACCCGGTTGCGCCGCCTCGGCTGGCAGCTGGAGGGCACCGGGGTGGACCTGGTGGTGGCCCCGGCGCTGACCGACGTGGCCGGCCCCCGCATCCACACCCGCCCGGTGGCCGGCCTCCCGCTGATCCACGTCGAGGCGCCCGAGTTCCGCGGCGCCCGCAAGCTGGTCAAGGGCTTCGTCGACCGGTCGATCTCGCTGATCGCCCTGCTCCTGCTCTCGCCGCTGCTGGCGGTGATCGCGCTGGCGATCAAGGTCGACAGCCGGGGCCCGGTGCTGTTCCGCCAGACCCGGGTTGGCCAGGGCGGCGAGGAGTTCGGCGTCTTCAAGTTCCGCACCATGGTGGTCAACGCCGACGCCCTGCTCGCCGAGCTGGCCGCGCGCAACGAGACCGACGGCCTGATGTTCAAGATGCGCGACGACCCGCGGGTCACCCGGATGGGCCGGCTGCTGCGCAAGTGGTCGCTGGACGAACTGCCCCAGCTCGCCAACGTCCTGCTCGGCCAGATGAGCCTGGTCGGCCCGCGCCCGCCGCTGCCCTCCGAGGTGGCCCGCTACGACGGCGACGTGGCCCGCCGGCTGCTGGTCAAGCCCGGCATGACCGGCCTCTGGCAGGTCAGCGGCCGGTCCGACCTGAGCTGGGAGGACGGCATCCGGCTCGACCTCTACTACGTGGAGAACTGGTCGCTCGCGGCCGACCTGACCATCCTCTGGAAGACGTTCGGCGCGGTGCTCAACAGCCGCGGCGCGTACTGAGGCGGACCGTCAGGGCTGCGGGCCCAGCCAGTCCAGGCAGACCACCACCGCGTCGTCGACCAGGTCGCCGGCCACGAACGCGCGCAGGTCGCCGATCAGCGACCGGACGGCGTCCAGCGCCTCCATCGGTCCGGTGCGGCGCAGGAACCGGTCCAGCGCCGCCTCGCCGTACCGGACCTGCTCGGCGGTCGCGTCGATCACCCCGTCGCTGACCACGAAGAGCCGGTCGCCGCGCTCCAGCTGGAACCGCTGCTCCCGGTAGTCGGTGGCCTCGAACATGCCGAGCGGGAACTGCTTGTCCAGCACCTGCTCGGCCACCACGCCGTCGCGCAGCCGGATCAGGCGGGGCGAGCCGGCGTCGACCGCGGTCAGCGCGCCGGTGGCCAGGTCCAGCTCCAGCAGGAGCACGGAGAGGTGCTGCGCGCCCCGATGCTGCGCGAAGATCGCCTGGTCGGCCAGGGCGGCCTGGTCGGCGAGGGAGATACCGGCCCGGCGGGCGTTGCGCAGCGCGTACGTGGCCAGCGAGGTGAGCAGCGCCGCCGCCACGCCCTCGCCGAAGCCGTTGAGTACCGCGAGCCACAGCCGGTGGCCGTCGTCGGACCAGTCGAAACTGTCCCCGCGCACCGCGTACGCCGGCTCCAGCTGCCCGGCGAGGCTGAACGAGGGCCGGATCCGGCTGCGCCCGGGCAGCAGCTCCCACTGCATCTCGGCGGCCAGGGTGAGCCGTCGGCTGCGGCGGGCGCCCAGGTAGATGTCGGTGGTCGAGGTGACGGCGGCCAGCTCGTGCCCGACCACGGTGGCGATGGTGTCCAGCTGCCGGAGGGCGTCCGGGTCGTCGGGCGCCGGTGAGATCCGCAGCACGCCCCGGCGCTCACCCCGCATCCCCACCGGGAACCACCCGGTCCCGTCGACGACCACCGGCTCCTGGTGGTCGAAGGCGCGCCAGGCCGGGTGACCGGGGCCGGTGATCGGCTCTCCGCCGCCCAACGGCAGCAGTTCGGCGAGCCGGTAGTCGACCTGGTAGAGCTCGGTGCGGGTGATTCCGTACCGGCGGGCCAGCTCGTCGGCGAGCCGGTCCACGATGAGATCTGTCGGCGCATCCGTCACGATCTGGCGCGCGCGAACCTCCGCTCCGCTCATCTTTGCTCCTTTGCACAGGTCGCCGGGCTGGTCCGGGGAGTAGTCTCGGGCCCACCATGACCGAAGAGCGCGGTCCCCGGGGACCTGAAGCGAGTATGTCCGCCGCCCTGGACGAGGCGGCGGGCACCCTGCTGGCCGTCTGGGAGGCGGCGCGGGAGCGCACCACCAGCCGGCTCTCCGGAGCCCAGCTCCGCGCGGTCATGGTCATCGAGCAGTATGACGGGATCAACCTCCGCCGGCTCGCCACCCTGACCGACATGCTGCTCTCCTCCGCCAGCCGACTCTGTGACCGATTGGTGGCGGCCGGAATGCTGGAGCGCGAGCCGGGCCGCTACGACCGCCGGGAGATCTCGCTGCACCTCACCCCGGCGGCCCGACGGCTCCTCGCCGAGCTGCGCACCGACCGGCGACACCGGCTGGCGCGGATCCTGGCCGGGATGAGCGTTGACGGCCGGGCGGCCCTCCTGCGCGGGATGCGCGAGTTCGACGAGGTCGGCCGGCGCGGTGAGGCCACCGTGGCCGAGGGCTGGCCGGTCCTGCAACCCTCCGGGGAGCGCATCGGGGACCCGTTGGCCGAGCCGACGCCCCCGGCCCCGGCCGCCGAACCCACCCCGCCCCACCCGGCCGGCGAACCGCACCCGCCCGGTGAACCCCCGGTGGCCCGCACCGCCTGACCCGGCCCGGCCGACCACCGGGACGGCGCCCTCAGGCGAGGGCGACCGCGGCCCGGGCCGTACGCAGCCGCTCGACCACCCGGGGATGCTCGGTCAGAGCCCGTTCCAGGGCGGCGAGGACGTCGTCGAGCACCCCCCGCCCGCCCCGGGCGGTGAGCGCCTCCCCCTGCCACCGGACGAAGTCCAGCAACAGCTGGTCGTCGTCCACCCGGACGGCCGCTACCAGCGCGTCCACCAGGTGCGCGAGGCCCGAGGCGACGTCCTCGGCGGTTTCCTCCGGCGGATCGACCACGCTCAGCGCGAGCCGGACCAGATCGCGCCTGCGGTGCAGCACCGCCACGTACGCGTCGTCCGGCGGGGGCGGCGGGGAGCCGGTGTGCGCGCCGGCCGACAGCGGCCCGGACAGCAGCCGGACCGCGTCCCGGGCGCTGGCGCCCCAGGCCGCCGCGCCGATCGCCGTCGCCCACCGGCCCTCCGGACCGAAGCCGGGACCGCCGGCCAGCACCGGCACCCCGGCCGTCCGGCTCGCCTCCACCATCCGCGCCGCCCGGACCAGCCGGTTGGGCTGCACACAGCTCAGCAGCACCGCGTCCGGCCCGGTCTGGTGCAGGTAGGAAACCAGGTGCCGGGCCGGCACGCTGGCGCCCAGGAAGGTGACCCGCCACCCGGCCGCCCGGACCACCTCGCTGACGATCCGCGCGGCCAGCGCGTGCCACTCGCCCTCGACGCAGGCCACCACCACGTGCCCGCGGCGTGACGGGCCGACGGCCGCGCCCAGCGCGTCGACCACCAGTTCGCTGACGTGGGTCGCGGCGTGCTCCTGGGCGACGCTCCAGGAACCGGTGAGCCACCGCCGGCCGATCTCCCGCTGGGCGACCGCGACCAGGTCGACCAGGACGTCCGCGACCGAGCAGCCCTCGGCCAGCAGGCCCTGGGCGAGCGCCACCGCGCCGGCCCGGTCGGCCCGCTCCAGGTGGTCGAGGTACGCGGCGAGCGACTCCGGCCCGATCCGGCAATCCGAACTCACGCGGCGGCCACGGCCAGCATGGCGATGTCGTCGTGCGGCTGCCCGTCGAGCCACTCGTCGACGAGCTGGAGGACCCGGTCGACCAGGGCCGCCGGCGGCAGCCCGGCGCCGGAGGCCAGCGCCTGGCGCAGCCGGGCCTCGCCGAACATGGCCAACTCGGTGGGGCCGCCCCGGGCCTCGGTCACCCCGTCGGTGTACGTCAGGAGCAGGTCGCCCGGGGCCAGCCGGATCTCCGCCTCGACGAACCGCGCGTCGGTCAGCGCCCCCACCGGCATGCCGCCGACGGGGACCGCCTCGATCCCGCCGCCGGCCCGGACGACCAACGGCGCCGGATGCCCGCCGCCGGCCACCCGGACCAGCAGCCCGCCGTCCGGCTCCCGGGTCAGCGTGCCCAGCAGGAGCGTGGTGAACTGGGCCCGGCGGGCCGCGCCCGGCGCGTCCAGCAGGGCCCGGTTGAGCAGCTCCATCAGCTCCCGGGGCCGCTGTTCGACCAGGCGCAGCGTCTGCAACGACTGGCGGACCCGGCCGGTCAGCACGGCCGCGCCGACGCCCTTGCCGCAGACGTCGCCGAGCGCGAACAGGCCACCCGCCGGGGTGGGGAACAGGTCGTAGAAGTCGCCGCCGATGCGCAGGCTGTCCCCGGCCGCCCGGTAACCGCCGGCCAGTGCCGTCCCGGCCAGTCGGGGCAGCTCCGGCGGAAGCAGGCTGCTCTGCAGCACGCGGGCCAGGTGGGCCTGCTCGCCGTAGAGTTCGGCGGCGGCCAGCGCGGCGCCCGCCCGGGCGGCGAACTCCCGGGCCAGCGAGATCTCCCGCTGGTCGAAGCCGGGCCGCTCGCGGCGCCGGGCCAGGACGAGCGCGCCGGCCGGACCGCCGGCGCTGGGCATCGGGCTGATCAGCACGGTGCCCGGCCGTCCGAAGCCCGCCGGCAGCACCTCGGCCAGGTCGGCCAGCTCCGCGTCCAGCCAGGGGCTGGGCTCGGTGAGGTCACCCTCCAGCGCCTCGACCAGCCCGGGGACCGACTCCACCGTCCGCCAGCCGGCCACGCCGGTGACCGGGCCGGGGTCGCCGGTCGCGTACCGGATCCAGTGCGGCTCGTCCTCGGCGGGGGGCGGCGGACGGTGCACCACCACGGCGACGTCGGCCAGGTAGGGCACCGGCAGGTCGACGGCGGCGCGCAGCGTCTGGTCACGGTGCAGGGAGAGCCCGAGGCGGCTGCCGGCCTGGGCGAGAAAGGCGGTCCGGGACCGCTCGGTGAGCAGCGCGTCGGTGCGCGCCTGCTCCTCGGTGACGTCCCGCACATACCAGGCGCGGCGTTCCCCGGCGAGCCCGCGTCGCACGCCCCGCAGCCGCCGGCCGTGGTGCTCGGTCTCGAACGATTCGGCGCCGTCGCGGGTCGCCTCGGCCAGCCCGGGCACCGCGCAGCCGGCCAGGTCCACGCCCGGCGTCAGCTCGGGGAGGAGTTCCGCCGCCATGGCGTTGACCAGGGTCACCTCGCCGGCGGCGTCGACGGTCACGACGGCCTCGGCCAGCCCGTCCAGCAGTTCCCGGGCGAGCTGGTCGTCGGCCGGCAGCGCGGCGCCGACCCCGGCCACCCGCCGGGGTCGCTTCCTCCGGGCGTGTCCACCGCCGCTGACCGGCCCGGCGACACCGCCCCGGCGCGCGGCGGTCACCGCCGGTGGCCGGGCGCTTCGGTCGGTCGACCCGTGCGCATGCTGTCGGTGCACCCCTCACTCGCCGGACAGGTTGCCTTGCGGCAAGCGTACCCAGCGGGCACGACGAATGCTTGTCGAGGACGGCCCCGGTCAGCTGCCCCGGGCCAGCCAGCCGACCGGTCGGTCGACGATCCGGCGGACCACCGAGGTGGCTCCGCCGACCGCGGCGGACTGGGCGCCGAGCACCGCGGGTCGCACCGTGACCGGGGACCAGGCGGCCGTGAGCACCCGACGGGAGACCTCCGCCGCCACCGGGGGACGCAGCCAGGGGGAGAGCGGGGCGTATCCGCCCCCGAGCACCACGGTGTCCAGGTCCAGCAGGTTCACCACGCCCGCCACCGCCACCCCGAGGGCGGTGCCGGCGTCGGCCAAGGCGGCCAGCGTGGCCGCGTCACCGGCCTCGGCCAGGTCGGCGAGGCGGGTGGCGGCGGTGTCCGCCGGCAGTTCGGCGCCGGGCAGCCCGGCGGCGGCCAGGATCGCCTCCTGGCCGGCGTACCGCTCCAGGCAGCCCCGGCCACCGCAGCGGCAGGGCCGCCCCTGCGGCTGCACCGGGAAGTGACCGATCTCTCCGCTCCAGCCGCGCGCCCCCCGGTAGAGCGCCCCGTCCAGCACGATGCCGGCGCCGATGCCGATCTCACCGGTGACGTGCAGGAAGCTGCGCGGGCCGGCGGGGCCGGCGTACAGCTCGCCGAGCGCGGCGAGGTTGGCCTCGTTGTCGACCACCAGCGGCGGGACGCCGTCGACCGGCTCGGCGAGGGGCTGCCCGGCGAGCAGCGCCGGCACGTCCACGTCCCGCCAGCCCAGGTTCGGCGCCAGCCGGACCAGGCCGCCGTCGCCCACCAGACCCGGCACGGCGAGCGCCGCGCCGGCCAGGGTCAACCCGTCGCGTACGGCGGCGGCACGCGCCTCGGCGGCCAGCGCGGCCAGCCGGGCGAGCGCGTCGGCGGGGGAGACCGGGCGCAGGTCGGCGCGGCGGACCAGGTGGTGCCGGACCGTGCCGGTCAGGTCGACCACGCAGGCCGCCAGGTAGTCGACGTTCACCTCCAGGCCCAGGCCGGCCGGGCCGTCGGCGGCGAGCACCAGGCCCCGGGCCGGCCGGCCGGCACCGGTGCGCGGGGGTGGCTCGGCCTCGGCGACCAGCCGTCCGGCGATCAGGTCGTCGACGACGGCGGAGACGGTGGCCCGGGTCAGCCCGGTCCCGGCGGCGAGGCCGGCCCGCGAGGGCGGTCGGTCGGCGGCGGCGATCCGCCGGAGCACCACCGCGAGATTCAGCTCACGCAGACTGCCCTGCCGGACCGCTCCGGCAGTGCTGGCGCTGGTCACCACTTGACACTGCCACATCCCCGCCATTTAATTCAACCGCTGAACAAATCGCGGACGCCACCACCACCCGGAGGTTCCCATGGCACCCCGTCCCACCCCCGCGGACAAGTTCTCCTTCGGCCTCTGGACCGTGGGTTGGCCCGCCCGCGACCCGTTCGGCGACGCCACCCGGCCCGAGCTGGACGCCGTCGAGGCCGTGCACAAGCTCGCCGAGCTCGGCGCGTACGGGATCACGTTCCACGACGACGACCTGGTCCCGTTCGGCGCGGACGCGGCCACCCGCGACGCCCGGCTGAGCCGGTTCCGCAAGGCGCTCGACGAGACCGGCCTGGTCGTGCCGATGGTCACCACCAACCTGTTCAACCACCCGGTGTTCAAGGACGGCGGCTTCACCAGCAACGACCGCGACGTGCGCCGCTACGCGCTGCGCAAGGTGCTGCGCAACGTCGACCTCGCCGCCGAGCTGGGCGCGAAGACGTTCGTCATGTGGGGCGGCCGGGAAGGCGCCGAGTACGACGTGGCCAAGGACGTCCAGGCCGCGCTCGAGCGCTACCGGGAGGCCGTCGACCTGCTCTGCCAGTACGTCGTCGACAACGGCTACGACCTGCGCTTCGCGCTGGAGCCCAAGCCGAACGAGCCGCGGGGCGACATCCTGCTCCCCACCGTCGGCCACGCGCTCGGCTTCATCTCCACCCTGGCCCGCCCGGAGATGGTCGGGCTCAACCCGGAGGTCGGCCACGAGCAGATGGCCGGGCTCAACTTCGCCCACGGCATCGCCCAGGCGCTCTGGCAGGGCAAGCTGTTCCACATCGACCTCAACGGCCAGCGCGGCATCAAGTACGACCAGGACCTGGTCTTCGGCCACGGCGACCTGCTCAACGCGTTCGCCCTGGTCGACCTGCTGGAGCACGGCGGCCCGAACGGCGGCCCGGCCTACGACGGCCCGCGCCACTTCGACTACAAGCCCTCCCGCACCGAGGACATGACCGGCGTGTGGGCCTCCGCCGAGGCGAACATGCGGACCTACCTGCTGCTCAAGGAGCGGGCCGCGGCGTTCCGCGCCGACCCGGAGGTGGCCGAGGCGCTGGCCGCCGCCCGGGTGGCCGAGCTGGCCACCCCGACGCTGAACCCGGGTGAGGGCTACGCCGAGCTGCTCGCCGACCGGACCGCGTTCGAGGAGTTCGACCCGGAGGCCGCCGGTGCCAAGGGCTTCGGCTTCGTCCGGCTCAACCAGCTCGCCGTCGAGCACGTGCTCGGCGCGCGCTGAGGCGGGCCGCCATGCCGCTCGTCGCGGGGGTCGACTCGTCGACCCAGTCCTGCAAGGTGGTGGTCCGGGACGCGGAGACCGGGGCGCTGGTCCGGCAGGGCCGGGCGCCCCACCCGGCCGGCACCGAGGTCGACCCCGCCGCCTGGTGGGACGCCCTGCGGGCGGCCGTCGCCGAGGCCGGCGGCCTGGCCGACGTGGCCGTCGTCTCGGTCGGCGGCCAGCAGCACGGCATGGTCTGCCTGGACGAGGCGGGCGAGGTGGTCCGCCCGGCGCTGCTGTGGAACGACACCCGGTCCGCCGACGCCGCCCGGGACCTCGTCGAGGAGGCCGGCGGCGGGGAAACCGGCCGCCGGTTCTGGGCCGAGGCCACCGGCGCGGTGCCGGTGGCCAGCTTCACCGCCACCAAGCTGCGCTGGCTGGCCCGGCACGAGCCGGCGAACGCCGACCGGGTGGCCGCGGTCTGCCTGCCGCACGACTGGCTCACCTGGCGGCTGGCCGGCGCTGCCGGCCTGGACGCGCTGCGCACCGACCGGGGCGACGCCAGCGGCACCGGCTACTGGTCGCCGCGCACCGGCGAATACCGGCTCGACCTGTTGGAGCAGGCCTTCGGCCGGCGCCCGCGGGTCCCGGTCGTGCTCGGTCCGGCCGAGGCGGCCGGACAGCTCGACCCGGCGGCGCTCGGCGACGGGCCGACCGCCGCCGGTCCGGTCGGCGGCGCAGGGTCCGGCGCCGCCGGCCGGGTCCTCCTCGGGCCGGGCACCGGGGACAACGCGGCGGCGGCGCTCGGCGTCGGCGCCGGCCCGGGGGACGTGGTCGTCTCGATCGGCACCTCCGGCACGGTCTTCGCGGTGGCCGACGCGCCGGCCGCCGACGCCGCCGGCGCGGTGGCCGGGTTCGCCGACGCCACCGGGCGGTTCCTGCCGCTGGTCTGCACGTTGAACGCGGCCCGGGTGCTCGACGCCGCCGCGACGCTGCTCGGCGTCGACCTCGACACGCTCGGCGAGTTGGCGCTGGCCGCCCCGCCGGGCGCGGACGGCCTGGTCCTGGTGCCGTACCTGGAGGGGGAACGGACGCCGGACCGCCCGCACGCCACCGGCGAACTGCGCGGCCTGACGCTGGGCACGTCGACCCCGGCGCACCTGGCCCGGGCCGCCGTCGAGGGCATGCTCTGCGGGCTCGCCGACGGCCTCGACGCGCTGCTCGCCCAGGGCGCCCGCGCCGACCGGATCATCCTGGTCGGCGGTGGCGCCCGGTCCGCCGCGGTCCGCGCGATCGCGCCGCAGGTCTTCGGCCGCCCGGTGGTGGTCCCACCGCCCGGTGAGTACGTGGCCGACGGCGCGGCCCGCCAGGCCGCGTGGGTCGCGCTCGGCGGCGACGCCCCGCCGGCCTGGTCGATCGGCGACACCGAGGAGTACACGGCCGAGCCGGTGCCCGCCATCCGCGAGCGCTACGCCCGCGCCCGGGGGTAAGGAAGGGCCCCTTCTTAACGCCTCCGGTAGAGGAGGGGCCCCTTTTTAACACGCGCGTCAGGCCGGGGGCGGTGTCCCGGATCCGGCCCGCACCTGGTTGGCTGCCCTGCATGAGTTCCACCAGGATCTCCCGGCGCGGGAACGCGGCGCACCGGTACTACAGCGTTGTCGTCTTCGTGGTGCTCGCCTCGCTGGACAACGTGGCGATCGGCCTCGTGCCGCCGCTGTACGGGCCGATCTCCGAGGCGTTCGACGTACCCCAGCGGATGCTCGGCCTGGTCACCGCGGTCAGCTTCCTGGTCAGCGCGGTGGCCGCGGTGGGCTGGGCGTACGTCGGCGACCGGAGCAACCGCAAGCCGTTGCTGATGGTCGGCACGCTGGTCTGGGCGGCCGGCACCGGCGGCAGCGCGCTGGCCGGGCAGTACCCGACGTTCCTGGCCGCCCAGCTCGTCGCCGCGGTCGGGCTGGGCGCGGTCGGCTCGGTCGGCTTCTCCGTGGTCACCGACCTGATCTCGCCGCGCCGCCGCGGCCTGGTGATGAGCTTCTGGGGCCTGTCCCAGGGCGTCGGCACGCTGGCCGGCACGCTCACCGGCGGCCTGCTCGGCGCGACCGACTGGCGGCGGCCGTTCCTGCTGCTGACCGTCGTCGGCCTGGCCGCCACCGCGGCGTACCTGTTCACCTACGACATCCGGCGCGGGCAGAGCGAGCCGGAACTGGCCGAGGCGCTCGACGCCGGCGGCGAGTATGACTACCGGATCAGCCGCGCCGACCTGCCCCGGATCCTGGCCCGGCGGACCAACCGGTGGCTGATCCTGCAGGGGCTGACCGCCCAGGCCGCGTTCGGCTCGCTGGTCTGGCTGCCGGTGCTGTTCAGCCAGCGCGCCGAGGCGCAAGGCTACTCGCCGGCCACGGCGGTGGTGGTGGGCAGCGTCTTCGCCACCCTGTTCCAGCTCGGCGGCGCGCTGTCGATCGTGGGCGGGTTGGTCGGCGACGCGCTGCAACGGCGTACGCCGAGCGGCCGGGCCCTGGTCGCGGCCGTGGGCATCCTCGCGGCCGTGCCGTTCTACCTGGTGCTGTTCTTCGTGCCGATCGAGATCGACGTGCCCGACGGCGGCGGCTCCGGCGCGGTGGTGGCGGCGGTGCTGTCCAGTGTGCTGACCGAGCCGACGGTCGGGCTGAGCCTGCTCACCGCCGTGGTGGCGCTGGCGCTCACCTCGGCCAACTCGCCCAACTGGTTCGCGCTGATCGCCGACGTCAACCCGCCCGAGCACCGGGGCACGGTCTACAGCCTGGGCAACCTGGTCAACGGCGTGGGACGGGCGGCCGGCAACGGGGTGGTCGGGCTGGTGTTCGGCGGGCTGCGGCTGGTGTTCCCGCCGCCGCTGAACTACGCCGTCGGGCTGGCCGCGTTCCAGCTCTTCTTCATCCCCACCGGGATCATGTACTGGCTGGCCGCCCGCACCTCGCCCCGGGACATCGCGCAGGTCAACGCGCTCCTGCACACCCGCGCCGACCGCCTGGAAGGAAGGGCCCCTTCTTAACGGGTGAGTGTTAAGAAGGGGCCCTTCCTATACCGGAGGCGTTAACAGGGGGCCCTTCCTTACACCCACCACACGGTGACGTCGGTGGGGACCGCGTCGCCGTCCAGCGGGGCGCTGGACACCAGCACCGAGGCGCCGGCCGGCAGCGGCACCGCTGTCGCGCCGAAGTTGGTCAGCACGGTGAGGTCACCGTTGGTGAACGTCAGCACCTCGTCGCCGGAGGACAGGAACCGCAGCGGGCCCCGCGCCAGCGCGTGCTCGCGGCGCAACCGCAGCGCCGTGCGGTACAGCTCGTACGTCGAGCCGGGCACCCCGCGCTGCCGGTCCAGCGCGTACTCGGCCCACATCGGCGGCTGGGGCAGCCAGCTCGCGTCCGTCGGCCCGAAGCCGTACGACGGGGCGTCGGCCTCCCACGGGATCGGCACCCGGCAGCCGTCGCGGCCGCGCTGGGTGTGCCCGCTGCGGGCCCAGGTGGGGTCCTGCCGGGCCTCGTCGGGCAGCGTGGTGTGCTCCGGCAGCCCCAGCTCCTCGCCCTGGTAGAGGTAGGCCGAGCCGGGCAGCGCGAGCATGAGCAGGCTGGCCGCCCGGGCCCGGCGCAGGCCGAGCGCCACGTCGGGCTGCGGGTCGTCGACGCCGATGCCGTTCATCCGGCCGCCGGCGGTGGTCAGCCCGAGCCGGGAGGCGTGCCGGACCACGTCGTGGTTGGACAGCACCCACGTGGTCGGCGCGCCCACCGAGTCGGTGGCTTCCAGGGAGCGGGTGATCACCGCGTACTGGGCCGGGGCGGTCCAGGCGGCCATCAGGTACTCGAAGTTGAACGCCTGGTGCATCTCGTCCGGCCGGACGTAACGGGCCAGCCGCTCGGCCGGCTCCACCCACGCCTCGGCGACCAGGACCCGCTCCCCGGCGTACGAGTCGAGCAGCCGCCGCCACTCCCGGTAGATCTCGTGCACGCCGTCCTGGTCCCACATCGGCGGCCGGGGCTTGTCCACCTCGCTGCCGGAGAGGATCTCCTGCGGTTCCTGCCAGTCGGCCAGGTCGGCCTGCTTGATCAGGCCGTGCGCGACGTCCACCCGGAACCCGTCCACGCCCCGGTCGAGCCAGAAGCGCAGGACGCCGAGGAACTCCTCGCGCACCTCCGGGTTGTCCCAGTTGAGGTCGGGCTGGCCGGGGTCGAACAGGTGCAGGTACCACTGCCCGTCCGGCAGCCGGGTCCAGGCCGGTCCGCCGAACACGCTCTCCCAGTCGTTCGGGGCCTCGGCGCCGTCCGGGCCCTTGCCGTCCCGGATGACGTAGCGCTGCCGCTCCGGGCTGCCCGGCGCCGCCGCCACCGCGGCGGTGAACCAGCGGTGCGCGGAGGAGGTGTGGTTGGGCACCAGGTCGACGATCACCCGCAGGCCGCGTGCCTTCGCCTCGGTGATCAGCTTGTCGGCGTCGGCGAGCGTGCCGAAGAGCGGGTCGACGTCCCGGTAGTCGGCCACGTCGTAGCCGGCGTCGGCCTGCGGGGACGGATAGAACGGGGACAGCCAGAGCGCGTCGACGCCCAGCTCGGCGAGGTGGTCGAGGCGGGCCGTGATGCCCGGCAGGTCGCCGATGCCGTCGCCGTCGGAGTCGGCGAACGAGCGCGGGTAGACCTGGTAGATGACCGCCTCGGTCCACCAGCCGGTGGCCGGGCTCTGCTGCGTCGCGTCGGTGTTCAGCGCCTTCTCCCTGTCGTGCGTGCGGGGCGAACGGGTCCGTTCAGTGTGCCCGGGGTGGCGCGGTCGAGTCCCGCACCACCAGGCGAGTGGGGAGGATCACCGACGACGGCGTCCCGGTGTCGGTGTCGGCGTCGCGCGGGGCCGGCACCAGACCGGCGTACGGCTCGGCGACCCGGGCGCCCAGAGGGTCGAGCAGGATGCGCGCGGCGAGCAGCCCCTGCTCGGCGGCGGGCTGGGCGATCGTACTCAGCCCGAGCACCCCGGCCAGGTCGTGGTCGTCGATGCCGATCACGCTGACGTCCTGCGGGACCCGGAGTCCGGCGTCGCGCAGCGCGGTGACCGCGCCCATCGCCATCTCGTCGCAGGCGGCGAAGATGGCGGTCGGCGGTTCGCCCCGGGCGAGCAGCTCGGCGGTGGCCCGGGTGCCGCCGTCGATGGTGAACCGGGACTCGACGTCGAGGCTCGGGTCGGGGCGGATGCCGGCCCCGCGCAGCGCCTCCTGGTAGCCGCGCCGCCGGTCGAGGTGGGTGGTGAAGGCCAGCTCGTCGTCGGGGTCGCCGGAGATGTGCGCGATCCGGGTGTGGCCGAGGTCGAGCAGGTGGCGGGTGGCGGTCCGGGCGGCGGCCACGTCGTCGATGCGGACGCAGGGCCAGCCGGGCACACCGCTGCCGGAGCTGATCGTCACCCCGGGCAGGTCCAGCTTGGTCAGCGCGTGCACGTCGGCCGCGCGCAGCGGGGTGGCGACCAGCATGATCGCGTCCACCCGCTTGTGCAGGCCGGCCGGGCGGAGCACCCGCTGGCGGGTCTGCTCCCGGCCGCCGAGGTTGTAGAGCAGCAGGTCGTAGCCGTTCTGCTGGAGGTAGTCCTCGACCGCCTCGACCACGGTGCCGAAGAACCAGCGGGTGATCCGGGGGACCACCACCGCGACGGTGCCGGTCCGGCCGCCGGCCAGTCGGGAGGCGCTCGGCGAGACCGCGTACTGGAGCTGCTCGGCGGCGGCGAGCACCCGGCGGCGGGTGGCGGCGGAGACCGTCGGCAGCCCGCGCAGCGCCCGGGAGACGGTGGCCGTGGAGACCCCGGCCAGGCGGGCGACGTCGTCAATCTTGGTCATCGTGGCTCCCCGCTGCGACCCGTGTCCCACCGCCGCCGGCAGGCCGGCGGCGGTGGGACGACGGATCAACCCTTGACGCTGCCGGCGAGCAGGCCCCGCACGAAGTAGCGCTGGAGGGACAGGAACACCAGCAGCGGTACGACGATCGAGACGAACGCGCCGGCGGTGAGCCGTTGCCACTCGTTGCCCCGCGTGCCGGCCAGCTCGGCGAGCCGGACCGTCAGCGGGGCGGTCTCGTCGCCGCCGCCGGCGAAGATCAGCGCGACCAACAGGTCGTTCCAGACCCAGAGGAACTGGAAGATGCCGATCGCCGCGAGCGCGGGCGTGATCAGCGGCAGCACGATGGTGCGGAAGATCTTCGGGTGGGTGGCGCCGTCGACCCGGGCCGCCTCCATCAGGTCGCCGGGGAGCTGCGAGATGAAGTTGTGCAGCAGGTAGACGGCGAACGGGAGCGCGAAGCAGGTGTGTGCGAACCACACCTGCGCGAACTTCTGCTCGTCGACCAGGTCCCACGCGGGGAGGATCTGGACCCCGCCGAGGGTGACGCCGGTGGAGAAGAACCTCAGCAGCGGCACGAGGGCCATCTGCAGCGGCACGATCTGCAGCGCGAAGATCCCGATGTAGAGCCAGTCCCGGCCCTTGAAGTTGATCCAGGCCAGCGCGTACGCGGCCAGCGAGGCGAACGCGATCGGGAAGAGCACCGACGGGATGGTGATCGCCAGTGAGTTGATGAAGTAGCTGGCGAGCTGCCCCGACGAGCCGGTGCTGAACAGCACGTCCTGGTAGTTCTGCAGGGTGAACTGCGGGTCGCGGAAGAACGTCCACCAGCCGGTGGTCTTGATCTGGTCCTCCGGCCGGAACGAGGAGATGAACAGGCCGAAGGTCGGGATCGTCCAGAGCAGCGCGAGCACGATCGAGACCAGCGTGGCGGTGCGGCTGTTGAGCCGCTTGCGGACCCGGGCGGCCCGGGTGAGCGGCGCCGGGGGTTGGACGCCGGCTCCGACGGTGGGCGTGGCGGTGGTCATCTCAGCCCTCCCGCTGCTTGCGCAGGTTGCGGATCTGGTAGATCACGAGCGGCAGGACCAGGACGAACAGGAAGACCGCGAGCGCCGAGCCCTG
This sequence comes from Micromonospora sediminicola, assembly GCF_900089585.1. NCBI lineage: Bacteria > Bacillati > Actinomycetota > Actinomycetes > Micromonosporales > Micromonosporaceae > Micromonospora > Micromonospora sediminicola. Next base: position 1,694,831 of record NZ_FLRH01000003.1, read on the forward strand.
CCCGTTCTCGCCGTACCGGAACGCCTGGTTGTACATCTCGGTCGCGATCACGTTGGTGTCGTAGTTGCCGTTGGTGGCGGTCCGGACGATGTCGAAGACCTTGAGCGTGGCGATGGAGATCGTCACCACCACCACGATCAGCGCCGGCCGGATGCTCGGCATGGTGATCCGCCAGAACATCTGCCAGGCGGTGGTGCCGTCCAGCCGGGCCGCCTCGATGATGTCCGCCGGGATGGCCTTGATGGCCGCGGAGAGCACCACCATGGCGAAGCCGGCCTGGATCCACACCATAATCACGATCAGCAGGAGCGTGTTCAGCGGCGAGTCGAGCAGCCACTGCTTCGGCTCGCCGCCGAGGCTGACCACGATCTGGTTGAGCAGGCCGATCTGCTCCTGCCCGTCGCCCCGGAAGGCGTAGATGAACCGCCAGATGATGGCGGCGCCGACGAACGAGATCGCCATCGGCAGGAAGATCAGCGACTTGGCCGCCGACTCGAACCGGGCCTTGTCCACCAGGACGGCGTAGACCAGGCCGAACGCGCTGGCCACCAGCGGGACCAGCAGCACCCAGACCAGGGTGTTGAGCAGGACCCGGAAGATCGAGTCCTCGGAGAACATCCAGCCGTAGTTGTCCAGCCCCACCCAGTCGGTGCTGCGCGCGTCCATGAAGGAGAGCAGCGTGGTGCGGATGGCCGGCACCACCAGACCGATGGTCAGGAACAGCAGCGTCGGCAGCAGGAAGAAGAACGCGAACAGGCCCTCACGCTGCTTGCGCCGGCGCGGCGGCGGACCGCCGGCCGTCACGGCCGCGACCAGCTGCGCCTCCCGGCGCCGGGCGAACCAGGCCGGCACCACGTCGAGGAGCAGGAGCAGGCCGCCCACCACCGCGACGAAAGCGATCAGCCCGTACATCAGCATGAGGAACTTCGGCTGTTCCGCCGCGAAGTCGAACTCCATCAACCCTCCCTCAAGGGTTCGGATGCTTCGAGGGTGGCCCGGTCCGCGACGCGGACCGGGCCACCCTCTCAGATCACTTCCAGCTGCCCTCGATGTCGTTCAGGACGCTCGTGGTGTCCTTGCCGTTGATCCAGGCGACCATGCCCTTCCAGAAGGTGCCCGCGCCGACCGCTGCCGGCATCAGGTCCGAGCCGTCGAAGCGGAAGACGGTCTTGGAGTCCTGCAGGATGCCCACGGAGAGCTTGTCCACCGGGTTCGGGACGTTGTTGAGGTCCAGCTTCTTGTTCGCGGACACCCAGTCACCGATCTTGGCCCGGCTGTTGGCGTACTCGCCGGAGGCCAGGTAGGTCTGCACCGCCTGGACCTCGGGACGGTCGGCGAAGGCCGCGACGAACTCGCCGCCACCCAGCACCGGCTTGCCCTTGGCCGGGTCGATCGCCGGGAAGTAGAACGCGAAGACGTCGCCGTCCTCGGCCACCTTGGTGCCCTGCGGCCACTGATTGGCGTAGAAGGACGCCTGGCGGTGCAGCGCGCACTTGCCGGAGGTGATCGGCGTGCCGGCCTCCTGGAACGCGGTGGTGGCGATGCTCTTCACGCCGCCGAAGCCGCCGTTGACGTACTTCTCGTTCTTCAGGATGGTGCCGGCCTGGTTGACGGCCGTGGCGACCTGCGGGTCGTTGAACGGGATGCCGTGGGTGGTCCACTGGTCGTAGACCTCGGGGCCCGCGGTACGCAGCAGGACGTCCTCGATCCAGTCGGTGGCCGGCCAGCCGGTGGCGTCACCGGACTCGATGCCGGCGCACCACGGCTTGGTGCCGCTCGCCGCGATCTTGTCGCTGAGGTCGATCAGCTCCTGCCAGGTGGTCGGGACCGACCAGCCCTTCTCCTTGAAGGTCTTCGGCGAGTACCACACGAAGGACTTCACGTTGGAGCCCAGCGGGGCGCCGTAGAACTGGCCGTTGACGGTGCTGTACTTCAGCCAGTCGGGGGAGTAGTTCTGCTCGGCCATGGCCTTGGTGTCGGCGCCGGCCGGCTTGAGCTTGCCCGAGTCGACGAAGCGCTTCAGCAGACCCGGCTGCGGGATGAAGGCGATGTCGGGGGCGTTGCCGCCGTCCACCCGGACGGGGAGCTGAGCCTCGAACTCGCCCGAGCCCTCGTGGTCGATCTCGATGCCGGTGCAGTCCTCGAACTGCTTCCAGGACTGGTCCAGCCGGTCGGCCTCGATGTCACGGATCGAGGAGTAGATCGTGACCTTCTTGCCGTCGTTGCCCTGGTACTTCTCGTATGCCGCGCACTCGGGCGAGCTCGCGTTGTCGCTCTTCTTGTCGTTGCCGGTGCCGCAGGCGGCGACGCCGAGCGCCAGCCCCAGCACGCCGGTGACCGCGAGAGCCTGGCGTGATCTGGCAAACGCCATGCCGATCTCCTTCCTTGCCGGCGCGTGGGGGGAAATCGAACCCGCGCCGGTCCGATGGTCGTCCCCACATGTAAGCGCTTGCATCCCGCCCGGTCCACCCCCTGCCGGACACGGCCCGGTAACAATCCCGAAACCCTCGCCAGCGGCCGTGGGTGCGCTCCCACCAATCTTCCGTTCGATGGAACTTTCTGTCACGCTGTCCGCATCGGATTGAAGACTTTCAACATAGGAGGCAGTGGATGCGTAAGCGGTGGCTCAGTCTCGCGTCCGGGGTGGCGGTCCTGGCGGCGGCGGTCCTGGTCCCGGCGGCGCCCGCCCTGGCCGCGCCGACCTTCAAGGTCCCGTTCCCGTGCAATCAGTCCTGGTCCGGCCAGACGCGGACCAACCACAGTCCGGCGAACGCGATCGACTTCAACCGCACCGACGACCTCGGCGACCCGGTGGTGGCCAGCGCGCCCGGCACGGTCGACGTGGTGACGAACCTCGGCGACACGAGCTACGGCAAGTACGTCCGGATCAACCACGGCGGTGGCTGGACGACCTACTACGCGCACCTGAACGCCTTCAACGTCTCGGTCGGGCAGACCGTCGGATACGGCCGGGTGATCGGGTACGTCGGCACCACCGGCGGGTCCACCGGCCCGCACCTGCACTACGAGCAGCGCTCGAGCGGCAGCGCCGTAAAGATCAAGTTCAACGGCGCCCAGGCCCTCTACTGGGGCACGAAGACCTACACCAGCGACAACGGCTGCGCCGGGGCGGACACCGGTGCGGGCACGGTCAACACCGCGGGCGCCGCGCTGACGGTCCGGTCCGGTCCGGGCACCGGCTACAGCGCGGTCGGCACGGTGGCCGACGGCGCCGGGGTGACGATCTACTGCCAGACCAGCGGCACCAGCGTCACCGGCACCTACGGCACCAGCTCGATCTGGGACCGGATCGGCTCCGGGCGGTTCATCTCCGACGCCTACGTCTACACCGGCTACGACGGCTACATCCCCGGCGTGCCCCGCTGCTGACCCCGGCGGGCGCGGGGACGACCGGTCCCCGCGCCCGCACCGGTCAGGAGTTCAGCCGCCAGATGGCGAAGTTGAGCGCGGCGGCGAACGTGACCCAGGCCCAGTAGGGCAGCATCAGCAGCGTCGCGGGCCGGGAGACGCGCCGGAACAGCGCCACGGTCACGCCGATGGCCAGCCACATCACCACGATCTCGGCGAAGGCCAGCCCGTACCGGCCGGCGCCGAAGAACAGCGGCGTCCAGATCGCGTTGAGCACGAGCTGCGCGACCCAGGCCCCGAGCGCGGGGCCGAACCCGACCCGGCGCCAGACCAGCCAGCCGGCGATCGCGATCAACGCGTACAGCACCGTCCAGACCGGGCCGAACAGCCAGGAGGGCGGCGCCCAGGCGGGCTGCTCCAGGCTCTGGTATTCCGCGGAGGTGCCCCGGACGCCCAGCCCGCCGATGGCGGCGGCGGCGAACGTGGCGGCGCCGAAGCCGAGCAGGGCCCACCACTTCCGGACCCCGGCGGTACGCCGACCCGCGCTCTGCGTTGTCTCCATGGTCGAGATGTTTCCGCTCGACGGGGGTCACAAACGCCCGGCCGGGGGCCGGACGTGGAAACGCCGGGATCGCCGGGTCCGGACGCTCCGGTCTGGGAGGACAGAGCGCCGGACCCGACGACCCCGGCGGGTCAGGGGTGAAGGAAGGGTTCGCTAATTGAAGATGCTGACGCCACCCGGGCCGACCAGCAGGCCGACGACGATGAGGACGATGCCCCAGAGGATCTGCCGGCGGAACAGCGCGAGAATTCCGGCGACCACGAGTACGACTGCGAGAATCCAGAGAATCAGCTCCATGGCGGCTGGATACCCGGCTCGCCGATCCCGGAAACCTCCCGGTCAGTCGACCTGGTCGCCCAGGTGGAACACGCTGTAGGCCTGCTTGATCACGGGGTGCGCGACGTTGCGGACGCGGACCCCGCCCGGCGTGGTTCCACGCTCGGTGCCGTGGTGGGCGTGGCCGTGCAGCGCCAGCGCGGTCGGCGCCGAGTCGATCGCCTGCCCGAGCTGGTAACAGCCCAGGAACGGGTAGATCTCCAGCGGCTCGCCGGCCAGCGTGTCCGGCACGGGGGAGTAGTGGGTGAGCGCGACCAGCGAGTCGCACTCCAGCGACAGCAGCGCGGCGGCCAGCGCGTCGGCGCTCTCCCGGGTGGTCCGCACGAAGGCCTTCATCTCCGGCTCGCCGAAGTCGCTGGCGCACCGCCCGGCGAACCCGCCGCCGAACCCCTTGACCCCGGCCACCCCGAGCCGCCCGCCGGCGCACTCCAGCACGGTGCCGGTGCCCTCCAGCACGGTGATCCCCGCGTCCTCCAGCACCTTGACCACCTGCGGCACCTGGTCGCACTGGTGGTCGTGGTTGCCGAGCACGGTGATCACCGGTACGCCGAGGTCGCCGAACTCCCGCGCCACGCACCGGGCCTCGGCCTCGGTGCCGTGGCGGGTCAGGTCGCCGGCGAGCAGCAGCACGTCGGCGCAGTCGGGCAGCTCCTCCAACGCGGGACGGAACCGGCCCACCACGTCCTCGTCCACGTGCACGTCGCCGACGGCGGCGATCCGGATCACCATCGAACCTCCCTCACGGCAGCTCCTCGACCTGGGTGGGCGCCTGGGTGCGGATCACCCCGATGTCGCTCGTCACCGGCGTGTCCGGGAAGCGCTCGGCCACCCGGCGGAGGATCTCCTCCCGTCGGTGCGGGCTCTCCACCTCGCCGTAGAGCACCAGCCCGCGCTCGCGGCGCACCACCGTGATGCCCTGCTCGGCCACGGACGGGTCCTCGGCCAGCATGTTCTGGATCTCCGCCTCCACGTACTCGTCGGGGGGCACGTCGCCGGACCGTCCGGTCACGGGGTCTCCCTTCCGCCGGGCGCGCCGCCGGGCAGCACGTCCAGCCGGTCGAGCAGCACCAGGAACGCCTCCGCGTACGGCGAGTGCTGCGTTTCCTTCCGTACCCGTTCCCAGTCGATCTGTTCCCGCAGCGAACGGGCGAGCGGCAGGGCGCGGGCGAAGTCGCAGTAGTGCTGGGAGAAGCTGAGCAGCTTGTGCACCATCAGCTGGCTGGCCGAGAGCACCGGCATGTGGATCGCGTCGACCGGCCGCACGATGGTGTCGGCGAACGTCTCCTCGGTCACCGGGGTCTCGATCGGCCGGTGGATGAGGTCCACCATGCGTCCCTCGTCGTAGACCTTGACCAGCCAGTCCTCCGGCGGGCGCTCGGCGGTGAAGCCGGCCTCGACCAGCGCCTCCAGGGCCCGGTCGACGTCGGCCTCGCGGAGCAGGAAGTCCACGTCGTGGTCGCTGGAGTGGCCGCCGTGCGCGTACACGGCGAAGCTGCCGCCCAGGGCGAACGGGATCTCGGACTGCTTGAGCACGGCGGCGACCTTCTTCAGCGTGTGCACCAGGGTCTCGTCCCCGCGCTCGGCCATCTGGGTCTCCCGTCGTCGTCATGGGCGGTGGGATCAACAGGCGTACCCGGCGGAAGCTCCGGTCACACCTGTTCCGGCGCGGTCCGTCCGCTCGGGGAGGAAAGCGACAAATCGCCGAGGATGAGCGTCGGTCGGATAACCTCGGCAGGGTGGCCAGCTCACTGCGGACGCGGCGCGGCAGGGCCCGACTGCGCGCCGTCGCCCTGATCGGCATCGACGGCTCGGGCAAGACCACTCAGGCCCACCGGCTCGCCGAGGCGCTCACCGCCGCCGGCCACCCCGCCACCTACCACCGCAACGCCGGCGGTCGCCGCTGGCTCGGCCGCCTCGCCCAGCGGGTCGGCCGGCCGGACGCGCAACGACTCGTCGGCCGCGACGGACTGCTCGCGGTGGAGTCCGCGCTGCGCTGGCTCGCGATCGCGCTGGCCCTGGTCAGTTGCCTGGTGACCGGCCGGACGGCGGTGATGGACCGCTGGTCGGCCTGTCAGTACGCCAGCATCCGGGCGCACGGCGGGCAGCGCTGGGAACGGCTGGCCCGGGCCGGGTACCGGATCTTCCCGTCGCCCCGGGTCACGTTCCTGCTCACCCTCGACCCCGCCGAGGCGTACCGGCGGATCGAGCGGCGCGGCACCGACCACGAGAGCATGCGGTGGCTCACCGCGGCGGACGCCGCCTACCGGTCGCTGCCGGAGTACGCCGGGTTCGTGGTGGTGGACGGCAGCGGCACGCCGGAGGAGGTGTCCCGCCGGATCCGGGCGCACCTGAGCGAGTGGCTGCCGGACGACCCGCCGGCCCTGGCCGCGCCGGGCCCGGAGGGCACGCCTCGGCCCTCCGGCGGCGCGGGGCGGGACGGACCGGTGCCGGCTCAGGCCCGGCCGTAGACCGGGACGCTCGCGCCGCTGGTCGGCGCGGACTCGTCGGAGGCGAGGAAGCGGATCACGGCGGCGATCTCGGCCGGCGGCACCCACCGCCGGTGGTCGGCCTCGGGCTGGGCGGCCCGGTTGGCCGGGGTGTCGATGACGCTCGGCAGCACCGTGTTGCACCGCACTCCGTGCGGCCGGTACTCGACCGCGACCGCGTCGGCGAACGCCCGCACCGCGGCCTTGGCGGTGACGTAGCCGGCCGCGCCGGGGAACGGCGCCACCGCCGCCCGGGCCGACACGCAGACCACCGCGCCGCCGCCGGCCTCGACCAGGTGCGGCAACGCCGCCTGGGTGACCAGGTAGGTCGGGCGCAGGTTGATCCGCAGCATCCGCTCGAACTCCTCGACCGGGGTCTCGTGCACGAGCCCGCCGCTGGCGTACCCGCCGACGAGGTTGACCACCGCGCGCAACGGCGCGGCCGGCTCGTCGGTCGCCGCCTCGACCGCCCGCGCCGCCCCCTCGGGGGTCAGCAGGTCGGCCACGACCCGGACCGGACCGTCGTCCGTCCCGGGCTCCCGCTGGGGTACGACCACCCGCCAGCCGCTCCGCAGGAAGACCGCGGTGACCGCGCCCCCCAGCCCGCCCGTGCCTCCGGTCACCAGCACCGTGCGATCCGCCATGCCCACACGCTAACCGGCCGCCCGGAGGGCCGACCGGTGACCCGGCGACGGCCGTCCGGCCGGCCCGGGAGCGCATGACGGCGGACGGTCCGGTCGGCCGGCGGCACCGACTCGACCGGACCGGATGAGGCGGCCGGGCTGCGACGATGGGACCCTGGGCGAGGGGGCCGGGCGCGGAAGGCGGTAAATTTCCCGATACGCGGCGTCATGGTTGACGCTCACGGCCTGTGAAAGTAAGTTTCATCCGTGGCGAAGAGTCCGAAGATTTCTGCGAGTCACGAGCCCGGTGGACTGATCGTCCACATCAGCGGCCTCCTTCCCTCGCTGTCCCCGGCCGAGCAGCGGGTGGCCCGGCTGGTCGTCGCCGATCCGGCCGACGCGGCCCGGCGCACCATCACCGATCTCGCCACCGCCGCCGAGACATCCGAGGCGACCGTGATCCGGTTCTGCCGGTCGGTCGGCATGGACGGCTATCCCCAGCTGCGGATCCGGCTCGCCGCCGAGGCCGCGCGCCGGATCGAGCCGCCGGACGCCCGGGTGGTCGGCGGCGACATCCCGCCGGGCGCGGACCTGGCGCAGATCATCGCCACCATCGCGTTCAACGACGCGCGAGCCGTCGAGGAGACCGCCGAGCAGCTCGACCCGGCGGTCTGCGAGCAGGTCGTCGAGGCGATCGGCGCGGCCGGCCGGATCGACGTCTACGGCGCGGGCGCCAGCGGCTTCGTCGCCTCCGACTTCCAGCAGAAGCTGCACCGCATCGGCCGCATCGCGTTCTACTTCCCGGACGTGCACACCGCGCTCACCTCGGCCGCGCTGCTCGGCCGGGGCGACGTCGCGGTCGGCATCTCGCACACCGGCACCACCTCCGACGTGATCGAGGTGCTGGAGCAGGCCCGGGCGCGCGGGGCCACCACGGTGGCGCTGACCAACTTCCCCCGCTCGCCGATCTCCGACGTCGCGGACCACGTGCTCACCACCGCCGCCCGGGAGACGACCTACCGGTCCGGCGCGACGGCCAGCCGGCTGGCCCAGCTCACCGTGGTCGACTGCCTCTTCGTCGGGGTGGCCGCCCGCAGCCGGGCCCGGACCAAGAAGGCCCTGGAGGCCACCGCCGAGGCCGTCCAGTCGCACCGGGTGGGTCCCGGGCGGAGGCGGGGATGACGGCGGGCCGGGTGGAGCGGGACGAGGTGGCCGTGGTGCGTCCGGTGGTGCGCGTCGGCGCGCCGACCGAGCGGCGCAACCCGCAGAGCGTCGACCTCGACCTGATGTCGACCCGGGACGTGCTCACCGTCATCAACGAGGCCGACCGGCGGGTGCCGGCCGCGGTGGCCGCCGTGCTCGACGAGATCGCCGAGACCGTCGACCTGGCCGTCGCCGCGCTGCGCGGCGGGCACCGGGTGCACTACTTCGGCGCCGGCACCTCCGGCCGTCTCGGCGTGCTGGACGCGGCCGAGCTGGCCCCCACGTTCAACTCGCCCCGGCACTGGTTCTGCGCGCACCTCGCCGGGGGCCCGGAGGCCATGTGGCGCGCCGTCGAGGACGCCGAGGACGACGAACGGGGCGGCGCCGCCGAGGCGGGCGAGTGCGTGCACCCCGGCGACCTGGTGGTCGGCCTGGCGGCCAGCGGGCGCACCCCGTACGTCCTCGGGGCGCTCGCCGCGTCCCGGGCCCAGGGGGCCGGGACCGTGCTGCTGTGCGCCAACCCGGAGGCCGAGGCCGCCCCGTCGGTGGACGTGTTCATCGGGGTGGACACCGGACCCGAGGTGGTCACCGGGTCGACCCGGATGAAGGCGGGCACCGCGCAGAAGCTGGTGCTGAACACGTTCTCCACGGCCGTCATGGTGCGCCTGGGCCGGGTCTACTCGAATCTGATGATCGACATGGTGGCCACCAACGCCAAGTTGCGCGGCCGGATGATCTCGATCCTGGTGGAGGCGACCGGGTGCGCCGAGGAGGTCTGCCGGGTCGCCCTGCGGGAGGCCGACGGCGACCTCAAGACCGCCCTGGTGGCGCTGGTCTCCGGCGCGGAGGTGCCCGCCGCCCGGGCCGCGCTGGCCCGCTCCGCCGACCAGGTACGCGGCGCCCTGGCCCTGCTCGCCTCCTGACCCCGAGCGCGAAACCACCCGCCCGGCGCATCCGCCCGGCGGGTGCGACGCGTATCACGTGGCGGGAGGGGACGTCTCTCCCCGAGCGGATTGTTCAACGAGGCGGAGGGTAATCCTCACCGTGGCTGAACCGGTGGGTCCACGGGCGCGTATCAGGCAGTGACCAGGATCGCAATGACGCGGTGACGCGGCTCGCTGTGTTCATGGAACAGGCAATGGTGCCATTCCATGGACGGACGGCGATTCCGCTGCTCCCGCGCCCACCACCAGGGCGGCCACGAGTCGCCCGAGCAGGGGTCCTGACAGGAAACATGGACCGGGCTCTCAGCTACTACTCAGGCATTCGTGACAGTTTCGACTCACGACATGGAATCCCCGACGCGTCACATCTGTTGTGTAGGTGTCAGCACCTACGGGCACAGCGGAGGTTACGGGGAGGGCTGATGAACGTGGGGATGGCAAGGAACCGGGCAACCGGCGCGAGCGAGGGGACCGTGGCAATCGTGGACAAGAACATCGGCATGCGTACCGACGAGGTCGCCGAGGAGCGGGACCTGGTCGGCGTCTACCTGCACGAGATCTCCCGGACGCCGCTGCTGGACGCCGCCCGCGAGGTGGATCTCTCCAAGGCGATCGAGGCGGGTCTCTACGCCGAGCACCTGCTCGACACCGACCGGCTCCCCGACGGGGCCACCCGGGAGGAACTGGAGCGCGTGGTGGCCGAGGGGGAGCGGGCGAAGGACCTGTTCATCCGCGCCAACCTGCGGCTGGTCGTCTCCATCGCCCGGCGCTACGTGCGCTCCGGCATGCCCATGCTGGACCTGATCCAGGAGGGCAACACCGGCCTGGTCCGCGCGGTCGAGAAGTTCGACTACGAGCGTGGCTTCAAGTTCTCCACCTATGCGACCTGGTGGATCCGGCAGGCGATCAGCCGGGCCATCGCCCAGCAGGAGCGCACCGTCCGGCTGCCCGTGCACCTGGTGGAGGACGTCAACCGGATGCGCAACGTGGCCCGGCAGCTCACCCGCGAGCTGGGCAGCGACCCGGAGCCGGAGCAGATCGCGACCGCGCTCGGCGTCACCGTCGAGCGGGTCAACGAGCTGCGCCGCTGGTCGCAGGACACCGTCTCGCTGGACACCCCGGTGGGCGACGACGGCGACACCAACCTCGGTGACCTGGTCGCCGACAGCGACGCGCCGTCGCCGGAGGAGATCGTGCTGACCGGCCTGGAGCGGCAGCGGATCGAGGGTCTGCTCAACCACCTCGACGACCGGTCGGCCGGCATCATGCGGGCCCGCTACGGCCTGGAGGACGGGCGTGAGCACTCGCTGACCGAGGTCGCGTCGCGGTTCTCGCTCTCCCGGGAGCGGATCCGCCAGCTGGAGATCCAGGCCCTCGGCCGGCTGCGTGAGCTGGCCCGCGCCGAAGGGCTGCAGGCGGCCTGACCTGGTAGTAATGGAAACGACGAACGGCCGGCGTCCGACAGGGGGACGCCGGCCGTTCGTCGTTGCGGGTCAGACCCGGCCGTAGCCGGCGATGCTCATGATGTTCATGCCCCGCTTGCTGACGTTGCGGCCCGCGCTCGGCGCGTCGATGATCTGACCGCCGCCGACGTAGAGCGCCACGTGTCCGAGGCCGGAGTAGAACACCAGGTCGCCCGGTTGCAGTTGGCTGCGACTGATCCGCGTCACCGCGTCCCACTGTTGCGCCGCGCTGTGCGGCAGCGACTTCCCGGCGGCCCGCCAGGCGGCCAGCGTGAGCCCGGAGCAGTCGTAGCTGCCGGGGCCGTCGTCGCCGTAGCCGTAGGGCTTGCCGACCGCGCCGTAGGCGTACCGCACCGCGACGCCGGCCTTGCCGGAGACGGCCGGGGGCGTGCCCGCCGAACTCGCCTTGACCGGGGCCTCGGTGGCCCGACCGTACGCCTTGCGACGCATCTCGTAGAGGCCGGACAGGTCCGCCTCGATCCGCTTCTTGGCGGCGGCCAGCTGCTTGGCCTGCGCCGCCTCCTTCGCCAGCGTGACGTCCAGCCGGGTCTTCTGGTCGATCAGCCGGCGCTGGTCACCGGTGAAGCTGTCGATGGTGCGCTGCCGCTGGCGGGTGAGCTGGTCGAGCGTGCCCAGCCGGTCCGGCAACGACGCCGGACCGCCCGGCTCCAGCAGGGCCGCCGCGGTGCGCATGCCGCCGGTCTTGTACGCCGTCGCGGCGATCGCGCCCACGTCGGCGCGACTCCGCTCGGCCTGGTCCTGCAACGGGCCGATCCGGGCCTCCAACGTGGCCGCGGTGGCCTTGTTGGCCTTGATCTCCTCGTTGAGCTTGTTGTACGACTCGACGATTCGCTCCAGCTCAGTCGAGGACTTCTCGATCTGCTTCGTCAGCTCGGCGGGGGTGGGCTCGGCCCGAGCCACCGACGCCGGAGCGAGCAGCGCGGCCGAGAGGCCGGCCACCGCCAGCGAGCGGAGCAGCATCCGTAAGGACGACAAGAGCGGAAAGCTCCTCTCCACGGTCGACGGGAGGCGTTCCACGCCCCGTCGACACCGACCCGGCGCCGTCCGGGCGGACGGCGGTCGACCGGACCGACCTGGACAACCTAACCCGTGATCGGAGTGGACGGGAGTTCAAGCAGGGGCGAAAGTTGGCAAAGTGTCGGAAAGTGACAATGGGGCAGCTGACCGTCCGTGACCGTTTCGCGGACCTCGCGTCGCGTGCTTCGGCGCTCCTGGGCGGAAGGCGCGACTCGCCCGATTCGTCGTTCTGGACGGATGTCGCCAGCCCACGCCAGGCAAAGTCACGACAAAGACGGAAATCGTTCTCTGTTTCCGGCGGGCCGGTCCGGCGACGTGCCGGCCGGGCGGGCGAAAACCCGAGGTCGGGTGGCGTGTCCGCCACACAATGAAGCGCGGAACCGGGAATCCCCACCACGGGATCCGCGACCCCGGGAGGCCGCCGTGCAGACCGATCGCTCCTCCGCCCGCCCGCCCCGGTCGCCGCACGCGACCGCGCCCACGCTGCTCTACGCCCGACCCGGCATCGTCGTCACCGCCGAGCGTTTCACCGTCGGCCGCAACAGCTGGGCGGTGACCGAGATCACCCAGCTCTGGACCACCCGCGGGCCGCACGACCGGCTCGCCGTGCGGGCGGTCGCCGTCTCCGCCGCGCTGATCGCCGCGGTCGGCCTGCTGCTCGGCTTCACCGGCGGCCTGGAGCGGCTCACCGCCGGGGCGTACCTGACGCTCGGCGCGGTGGGACTGCTGCCGCTGCTGCTGGTGCTGCTCGGCGACCGCTGGCGCCCGCCCGCACACGAGTTGTGGGGGCGGATCCGGGGTGCCGAGGTGCTGCTGTTCAGCAGCGACGACGAGCGGCAGTTCGGCCAGGTGACCCGCGCGCTGCGCCGGGCCCGCGAGGGCGCGCGCCTCGGTGGCTGGACCGACCCGCCCGCCGCCGCGCCGTGGCGGCCGGCACGCTGAGCCCGGCCCGCGGCGGTCCGGGGTCAGCCGGCGACCGGCTCCGGGGTGCGGGGCCGGTTCCCGGCGGCCACCCAGTGGCTCACCCGCCGTTCCGCGTAGAACGAGACGAACGGCACGGTGCCGGCGAGCATCACCAGCAGCATCCGCTTCAACGGCCAGTCGGCCCGGCGGGACAGGTCGAAGGTGAGCGCCAGGTAGAGCATGTAGAGCCAGCCGTGCGCGACGCCGACCACGGCCACCACGCTCGGGTTGTCGAAGCCGTACTTCAGCGGCATGCCGATCAGGACCAGCACCACCAGCGCCACGCCCACGATCCAGGCGATCACGCGGTACCGGGTAAGGGCTCCGCCCACCGTCGTCCGTCCTTCCGCACCGGCCTCAGCCGGGATAGTCGCCGGGCCGGGAGCCCGGATTCGCGTTCAACCAGGAAAGGTAGCGGTTGTAGGCGGCCAGCTCGCCGTCGTCCGCCCCGTCGAGCGGCGCCGCCGGCACCCGGACGGCGCGCACCGGCCGGCGTACCGCCGGGGTGGTGGTGACCGGCTCCGGGTCGGCGGCCGCCGACGGTGGCGGCGCGGTCGACGGCCCGGGCGCGGCGCGCAGCGCGTGCCGCACCTCACGCCACCAGACGAAGACCACGAAACCGGCGAAGACCGGCCACTCGATCGCGTAGCCGAAGCTCAGCGCGTTGCCCTGGGCGGCCCGGGTCACCTGCCACCAGCCCAGCCCGAGGAAGCCCACCACCAGCACGACCATGGCCACGTGGCGGACGATCCACGCCGGTGTCCAGAGCCGCTGCATGCCATCGAGGGTACCGGGGCCGCCGGCCGTCTCCGACGCGGCGTCGTAGGTGCCCCGGGTTTGGTGGCAGCCGCGCTGGGCATCCGTCTAGTCGCCAGCCCGAACGAGACGAGGGGGCGACGATGACCGAATCGGTACGCCGGGACGCCAGCCCGGAGCAGCGGGTCACCGAGTGGGACGGCGACCACGCCCGCACCACCGGGGCCGGCGACGGTGAGGTGCTCGGGGTGGACCCCGCCGAGCTGGGCGACGAGGACCTGATCCGGGAGATGCAGAGCCTGCACCGCACCCGGCTGGACACGCTGCGGCACGCCACCGACTCCGCGCTCGCCAACCACCTGCGTCGGACCGCCGAGCTGGAGACCGAGTACCTGGCCCGCCACCCGGGCCGGGAGGTCGACCCGAGCCGGCTGCGGGACGCCTGATGGCCAGCCACGCCGAGCGCGGCATGTCCGCGCCGCCCGAGGTGGTGTTCAACACCGCGACCGACCCGGACCGCTCCTCCGCGTGGTTGCCGGAGGAGCTGCGCCGCTCCGGCGACTGCCAGGTGGAGGTGGTCGACGCCGAGGACATGCGGGCCCGGTGGAGCGCCGCCGACTGGTCCGCGGAGATCGACGTGGAGCCGGCCGACGCCGGAGGCGCCCGGGTACGCCTGGACCTGGCCGGTCCGGACCACGCCCTGGCCGACGAGATCCTGGCCAACCTCGACCGCGAGGTGGCCGACAACCTGACCGCCGGCTGAGCCCGGCCCGCCACGACGCACGAGAGGGAGGCCGGGTTGACCGGGAGTGGCCTGAAGCAGAAGGTGGCGCGCCTGCGCCAGGCGTACGCGCCGCACGAGCACCGACCGCTGGAGGGCTACCTGAAGGCGATGGGCACCTACGCCGGGGTGACCGCGGCGCTGGTCGGGCTGGTCCGGGCGACCGGCCGGCCGGTGCCGGAGCGGCCCTCGCCCGGCGACGTGGTGCTGCTCTCGGTCGCCACGCACAAACTGAGCCGGCTGCTGTCCAAGGACGCGATCACCAGCCCGCTGCGGGCGCCGTTCACCCGCTACGACCACCCGATCGGCAGCGGCGAGGTGATGGAGCAGGTCCGGGACGAGGGCAGCCCCACCCGGCACGCGCTCGGCGAGCTGGTCAGCTGCCCGTTCTGCCTGGCGGTCTGGGTGGCCACCGGGCTCACCGGCGGCCTGGTGCTGGCGCCCCGGCTGACCCGGCTGGTCGCCACCGCGCTGACCGCGGTGGCCGCCTCCGACTTCCTCCAGATGGGCTACGCGGTGGCCCAGCAGGCCGCCGAGGGTGGGCACCACGAGAAGTGAGCACGACTCGACGGGGCCGGCGCGAGTGCGCCGGCCCCGTCGTCGTCGCGCCGGAGATCAGGTGGGGGTGGTGCCGTGGTCCTCGCCGGCCCAGCCGCGTGACGTCTCCGGCTCGCGCTCGTCCTCGTCCGCCCCGGTGATGATGTCCCGGTCCACCGCCGTGCGGTCGTGCTCGTTGGCGAAGTCCGGCTCCGGCAGCGTGTCCATGCCCTCCGGGGGCTGGCCGAGCGCCGCCAGGTGCTCGTGCTCGGGCTCGCGGTCGGTCATGTCGGGTCCTCTCGGTCGGGCGGGTGTTCAGGCGACCGTGCCGCCCAGCAGTTCGGCCGCCTCGTCGACCGCGTACTCGCCCTGGGGGAGCGCGGCGATCCGGGTGAGCAGCTCGGCCGGGAGCTCGGCGGCCACCGCGCGGCGGTAGATGTCGGCCTGGGTGATCCGTTCCTGACCGCGGTAGAGGTCGTCGAGCAGGTCGTCGAGCGGCCTGGTGTCCGGCTGCTCGGTCACGGGCGCGTCATCGGTCACGCCGACCACCTACCCGGCCCCGAACCGGTCAAACTCCCCCCAACCCCGCTCAGGCCAGGGTCGGCAGCGTGGCGCGACGCGCCCGGACGGCCTGGGCCAGGTGGTCCAGGACCTCGCCGGTGGTGTCCCAGCCGATGCAGGCGTCGGTGATCGACCGGCCGTACTCCAGCTCCCGCGTCGGGTCCAGGTCCTGCCGGCCGGGGAGCAGGAAGCTCTCCAGCATGATGCCCACGATCCCGCGCTGCCCGGCGGCGAGCTGCGCCGCCACGTCGGCGGCCACCACCGGCTGGTTGCGGTGGTCCTTGCCGCTGTTGGCGTGGCTGGCGTCGACCACGACCCGCTCGGGCAGGCCGGCCGCGCGCAGCAGGTCCAGCGCCCCGGCCACCGACTCCGCGTCGTAGTTGGGCCGGCCGCCCCCGCCGCGCAGCACCAGGTGACCGTCGGCGTTGCCCCGGGTGTGCATGATCGCCGGGGTGCCGGAGACGTCGATGCCGGGGAAGACGTGCGGCACGCCGGCGGCGCGGATCGCGTCGACCGCGGTGGCGATGCTGCCGTCGGGCCGGTTCTTCATGCCGATCGGCATGGACAGGCCGGAGGCGAGCTGCCGGTGGACCTGGCTCTCCACGGTCCGGGCGCCGATCGCCCCCCAGGCGACGGTGTCGGCGATGTACTGCGGGGTGATCGGGTCGAGGAACTCGCACCCCACCGGCAGGCCCAGCCGGAGCACGTCGAGCAGGAGCGCCCGCGCGGTCCGCAGACCCGTGTTCACGTCGCCCGAGCCGTCCAGCGCCGGGTCGTTGATCAGTCCCTTCCAGCCCACCGTCGAGCGCGGCTTCTCGAAGTAGACCCGCATCACCACCAGCAGGTCGTCGGCGACCCGGTCGGCGACCTCGCGCAGCCGTCCCGCGTACTCCAGGGCGGCGGCCGGGTCGTGCACGGAACAGGGGCCGACGACGACGAGCAACCGGTCGTCGTCGCGGTCCAGCACCCGGCCGACCGCACGCCGGCCGGCCACGACGGCCTCGGCCAGCGGGGTGTCCAGCGGCAGGTCGTGGTGCAGCAGGGCCGGGGTGGTCAGCGGCACCACACGGTCGATGCGCTGGTCGATGACCCGATGGGCGTCCTGGGACGTGGTCACGGTGGGGATTCCTTCCGCCGACCGTGCCCCCGTGCCGGGTCCGGGGGATCGAGCCGGCTGCTCGCATACGAAAGGGCAGGGAAAAGAATCCCTGCCCGGCCGGCTCGAAGAGGTGGTGACGTCAGCTCATGGTCGAGTCACCGGCTCCTCCAGCCGGCTGCCTAAACCATCGATACGACCGCGTCACGTCGGCCAGCCTACCCGACGCGACCGGGAAGTCCCGCTCCGTTCCGCAGAGCGGAACGCGGGGTATGGAACGACCATGAGCCACGACCAGAGCGACCAGGACCGGATCTCCTCCCGCGCCCACCTGCTGCCGGAGGAGGCGGCGGTGGGCAGCGACGACGCGGAGGCCCAGGCCGACGCGATCCTCGCCGAGTCGGACCTGCGTGAGGAGGACCGCAACGCCGCCCCCGACACGGTGCTGGAGCACCGCACCTCCGAGGAGACCGTCACCCCGATCGAGCCCCCCGACTGAGCCCGACGCCCCGGCCCCGACGCGACCCCCGGTAGCCGGCGTCCCGCAGCCGGGCCAGCGGACCGGCCAGGCGCAGGCCGGGCGGCACGTTGCCGACCGGGTCGAAGGCGAGCGCGGCGTCCCCCGGGGCGCCGCGCCGCCCGTCGAGGCGTACCTCGCCGAACGGTCGCCACGGGCCCACCGCCGAGGCCACCGCGAGCACCAGCCGGGGCTCGTCCGCGGCCACCGCCGCGTCGACCCCGGCCAGGGAGCGACCCAGGTCGGGCGAGTCCGGGTCGGCCAGCGCGGCGAGGAACAGCCGCCGCGCCCCGGCGCGGAACGGCATGATCGACGTGTACGTCCCGGTGAAGCGCCGCCGGGGCAGCGGCAGGTTCCGCAGCACCGGCGCGGCGCCGCTGGAGCTGACCAGCAGGTCCACCGGCGGCTCCGGGTCCCGGTGCAGGCGGACCGCCACGCCCAGCACGTCCGGCCAGCCGCCCGGCGTCGGCACCCCCTTGGAGAGGCGCACCGTGGCCGGCCACCGGCCCGGCCGGTCCAGCAGCGGCACCCCGGTCGGCGGTCCCGACGTACCCCAGATCAGCACCTCGGCGGCGAAGGTGCGGCCGGCGGGATGCAGCAGCCGGGCGTGCCGCAGGCGGGCCAGCGCGGCGGCGGCCCGCTCGACGGCGGACGGTACGGGGGGCGCCATGCCGCTCGGGTACCCCGACCCGCGGCGACGATGCTCCCCGCGCGTCACCTTTCCGCCCCCGGGATCGGATAGCGTCGTGCCATGCCCGACAGCGGTTACCCCTGGCCGATCGAGACGACCCGACTGGACAACGGCCTGCGTGTGGTGGTGAGCGAGGACCGCACCGCCCCGGCCGTGGCCGTCAACCTCTGGTACGACGTCGGTTCGCGCCACGAACCGGCGGGCCAGACCGGCTTCGCCCACCTCTTCGAGCACCTGATGTTCGAGGGCTCGGTGAACGTGGCCAAGACCGAGCACATGAAGCTGATCCAGGGCGCGGGCGGATCGCTGAACGCGACCACCAACCCCGACCGGACCAACTACTTCGAGACCGTCCCCGCCGAGCACCTGGAGCTGGCGCTCTGGCTGGAGGCCGACCGGATGGGCGGCCTGGTGCCGGCGCTGACCCAGGAGACGCTGGACAACCAGCGCGACGTGGTCAAGAACGAGCGGCGGCAACGCTACGAGAACGTCCCCTACGGCGACGCCTGGCTGCGGCTGCTGCCGCTGCTCTATCCGCCCGGCCACCCCTACCACCACGCCACCATCGGGTCGATGGCCGACCTGAACGCCGCCGACCTGGCCACGTTCCAGGCGTTCCACAGCACCTACTACGCGCCGAACAACGCGGTGCTGACGGTGGTCGGCGACACCACCGCGGCCGAGGTGTTCGCGCTGGCCGACAAATACTTCGGCGGCCTCGCCGCGCGCTCCGACATCCCGGCCGCCCCGGACGGGCGCACCGTGCCCGCCGCCGGCACGCCGGCGGTGGAGACGGTCACCGCCGACGTGCCCGCCCCCCGCGTCTACCTCGCGCACCGCACCCACCCGTTCGGTGACCCGGGGTACGACGTGACCACCGTGCTCGCCACCGTGCTGGGCAGCGGCCGGGGCAGCCGGCTCTACCAGCGGCTCGCCGACGGCGAGCGGATCGCCCAGCCGGACCTGGTCGGCGCGTACGGGGTGGACCTGGCGCACGCCCCGGCGCCGCTGATCGCCACCGCCACCGCCCGGCCCGGCGTGACCGCCGAGCGTTTGCGCGACGGGCTCGCCGAGGTGGTGGACGAGCTGGCCACCGTGCCGGTGACCGCCGCCGAGCTGGACCGGGCCAAGGCCCTGCTGAGCACCATGTGGTGGCGGCAGATGTCCACCGTCGACGGTCGCGCCGACACGCTCGGCCGGTACGCCACCCAGTTCGGCGACCCGGCCCGGGCCGCCGACCGGCTGCCCGGCTGGCTCGCCGTCACCGCCGAGCAGATCGCCGAGCAGGCCGCCGCGCTGCTCGGCGCCGACGACCGGGTGATCCTGACCTACCTGCCCGAGGAGACCTCATGACGCTGATCGCCACCCGTCCCGGCCCCGGCGCCGCCCGCGCCTACCGGTTCCCGCAGGTGGTCCGGCGGACGGTGGCCGGCGGTCAGGTGGTCGCCGCGCACCTGCCCGGGCAGACGCTCGCGGTCGCGCTGCTGCTGCTCGACGGCGGCGCGGGCCGCGAGCCGGTCGGCAAGGAGGGGCTCGGCGCGGTGCTGGCCAAGGCCCTGGAGGAGGGCACCGCGCAGCGGGACGCCACCGCGTACGCGCTGGCCATCGAGGCGCTCGGCACCGAGCTGGTGGCCGGGCTCGACTGGGACTCGTTCCAGGTGAGCGTGCAGGTGCCGGTCGACCGGCTGAGCGCCGCGGTGGAGCTGCTCGCCGAGGCGGTCCGCACGCCCCGGCTCGACCCGGCCGACGTGCTGCGGGTCCGCGACGACGAGGCGACCGCGCTGCGGATGGACTGGGCCAACCCGGGCCCGCGCGCCGACGCGGTGCTGCGCGCCGACCTCTTCGGCGCCGACAACCGGTGGGGGCGCCCGCTCTACGGCGACCCGGAGAGCGTCGCCGCGCTGGAGGTGGACGACGTGACCGTCTTCCACTCCGAGTGGTTCATCCGTCCCGGCACCCTGATCGTCGCCGGCGACCTGGAGCGGATCGACCTGGACGCGCTGGGCGCGACCGCGTTCGCCGGCACCGGCGGCGGTCCGGTCGACCGGGGCGGCCCGATCGGGACGACGCTCGCCGGCCGGCGGCGGGTCATCCTGGTCGACCGGCCCGGCTCGGTGCAGTCCACGCTGCGGCTCGGTCACCCGTCCCCGCACCGCGCCCACCCCGACCACGTGCCGATGACGCTGGCCGGCACCGTGCTCGGCGGCGCGTTCACCTCCCGGCTCAACCACCTGATCCGCGAGGTACGCGGCTACACGTACGGGATCCGGGGCGACTTCGCCTCGTCCCGGCGGTTCGGCCGCTTCGCGGTCACCTCCGGCGTGCAGACCGCGGTGACCGCGCCGGCCCTGGTCGAGTCGGTGGGCGAGGTCTCGCGCACCCAGCTGACCGGGGTGAGCGAGGAGGAGCTGGAGGTGGCCCGCTCGTGGCGGGCCGGCCAGCTCTCGGTCGAGTTGCAGAGCCCGCGGGCCATCGCCTCGGCGCTGACCACACTGGTGGTGCACGACCTGCCGGACGACTACCACGCGCGGCTGCGCGAGGCGCTGCTCGCGGCGACCGTCGAGGAGGTGTCCGCGGCGGCCGCCGCGCACCTGCACCCCGAGTCGCTGACGCTGGTGGTGGAGGGGGACGCGGCGGTGATCAGGGACGAGCTGGTGGCCGCCGGCCTCGGCGACGTGGTCGACCACGGCTGACCGGGCGGGGCGACGGGTGTGATTCCCGTCGCCCCGGCCCGCGCGCTGGGAAAGGCTTCCCGCCCGCCCCGCCCGGCTGGGTAGCCTCGCGGGCATGAGGATCGGCATTGTGGGAGCCACCGGCCAGGTCGGTGGCGTCATGCGGCAGGTGCTGGCGGAGCGCGAGTTCCCGGCGGAGCAGGTGCGGCTGTTCGCCTCGGCCCGGTCGGCCGGGCGCACCCTGCCCTGGCGCGACGGCGAGGTGACCGTCGAGGACGCGGCCACCGCGGACTACCGCGGGCTGGACATCGTGCTCTTCTCGGCGGGCAAGGGCACGGCGAAGGAGCTGGCCCCCCGGGTCGCCGAGGCCGGCGCGGTGGTCATCGACAACTCCTCCGCGTTCCGGATGGACCCCGAGGTGCCGCTGGTGGTCGCCGAGGTCAACCCGCACGCTCTCGCCGACCGGCCCAGGGGCATCGTGGCGAACCCGAACTGCACCACGATGGCCGCGATGCCGGTGCTGCGCCCACTGCACGCCGAGGCCGAGCTGGTCAGCCTGGTCGTCGCCACCTACCAGGCGGTCTCCGGCGCCGGCCTGGCCGGGGTGGCCGAGCTGGACGAGCAGGTCCGCAAGGTGGCCGAGGACGCGAGCGCGCTCGCCTTCGACGGTTCGGCGGTGTCGTTCCCGACGCCCCGGTCGTTCGCCGCCCCGATCGCGTTCAACGTGCTCCCGCTCGCCGGCTCGATCGTCGACGACGGCTCCGACGAGACCGACGAGGAGCAGAAGCTGCGCAACGAGAGCCGCAAGATCCTGGAGATCCCCGGCCTGAAGGTCTCCGGCACCTGCGTGCGGGTGCCGGTCTTCACCGGTCACTCGTTGCAGATCAACGCCCGGTTCGCCCGGCCGATCGACCCGGCCCGCGCCCGGGAGCTGCTCGACGGCGCGCCGGGGGTGGCGCTGCGCGACGTGCCCACGCCGCTGGAGGCGGCCGGCCAGGACCCGACGTACGTCGGCCGGATCCGGGTCGACGAGACCGTCGCCCACGGGCTCGCGCTGTTCTGCGCCAACGACAACCTGCGCAAGGGCGCGGCGCTCAACGCCGTGCAGCTCGCCGAACTGGTCGCCGCCGAGCGCTGAGCCGGCTCGGCGCCGGGGCGTGGAATCGTCGCGGGGGCGTCCGTGACCGCACGGACGCCCCCGCAGCGGGTATGCGGGCCCAGTCGTCGGCGAACCACGCCGGCGGGCGGGAGGAACCATGGCGGCCGGACGGGACACGGGGGACGTCGACGAGGTCGAGATCGAGGCCGGGCTCCGCTCGGACACGGCCCGGGCGATCGGCTTCAGCGACGCGGTCTTCGCCATCGTCATCACCCTGCTGGTGCTCGACCTGCGTGTGCCCGAGTCGGCGCCGGGCGGGATGCTGCACGCGCTGCTCGACCAGTGGCCGGTCTACCTCGCCTACGTCACGTCCTACCTGTACGTGGCGGTGAACTGGCTGAACCACAAGGGGACGTTCCACCGAGTCCGCTGCGCCGACCGGGGCCTGCACTGGGCCAACCTCGGGGTGCTGTTCAGCGTGGCGCTGCTGCCCTTCGTCACCGCGCTCGTCTCCCGCGCGGTGGAGAAGGGTGACACCTTCGACGAGCGGGTCGCGGTCGCCGCGTACGCGGTCGTCGGCGTCGTCCTCTCGGCGGCCTGGCTCTGGCTCTACCACTACCTGAGCCGGCACCGGGAGCTGTTGCAGGCGGGCGTGACCGCCCGGTTCTTCGCGGCCGAACGGATCCGGGCGGCGCTCGGCGTCGCCGCGTACGCGATCGCCGGCGGGGTGGGGTGGTGGGTGAGCGTGCCGGTGGCGCTGGTGGTGCTCCTGCTGCTGCCGCTCTTCTACGGGCTGTCCAGCAACGGCTCCTACGACCTGCTCCGGCGACTGCGGCACCGGCGGTGAGGCGGCCCGCGTTACCCCGCCTCGGGCGGCGGGTAGACGGCGGTGCCGACACCGAGAGGGGAGCACCATGACAACGGTCGGAGAGTTCATGACGACCCGGTTGGTGACGATGGACGGCAACGACACGCTCACCGCCGCGGCGCAGGAGATGCGCGACAGCGCCATCGGCGACGTGGTGGTGACCGACGGCGACAACGTGATCGGCATCGTCACGGACCGGGACATCACGGTCCGGGGCGTCGCCGAGGACATGAACCCCAGCTCCACCACGCTCAACCAGATCACCAGCAAGGACGTGGTGACGGTGAGCCAGTACGACGACGCGGTGGCCGCCGCCGACCTGATGCGCACCTACGCGGTCCGGCGGCTCCCGGTGATCGACGACGGGCGGCTGGTCGGCCTGATCTCGATGGGTGACCTGGCGGTGGAGCGGGAACCCCAGTCGGTGCTCGCGGACATCAGCGCCGACGACCCCAACAACTGACCGACGCACGCGGTGAACGCCGGCTCCCGGTTCGGGGGCCGGCGTCTCGCGTACGCCGACCGTCGCCTCACCCGGAACGGGCGAGGTTGACCCGCCACCCGGCGGGGACCCGTGCTCGGACGGAGGAGGCCGGAAGCGCGGGAGGAGTCGGCCGGATGGTGGACGCGACGACGAGATTCTTCGAGGACCTGGACCGGCGGGGGTTCGAACCCCTGCTGGTCAAGACGTCCGGGACGCTCCGGTTCGACCTGCACGAGGGTGCGCAGACCACGCACTGGCTGCTGGAGATCGACCGGGGCAACCTGCGCGTGCGGCAGGAGGACGGCGAGGCGGACACCGTGGTCGGCACCGAGCCCCGGCTCTTCGCCGACCTGGTCGGCGGCGAGGAGAACGCCGTCGCCGCGCTGCTGCGGGGCGACATGACCGTCGTCGGTGACCTGCGGCTGGTGCTCCAGGTCGAGCGGGTCTTCCCCGGCCCGCCGAACTCCCGGGGACCGCACCACACGTTCCAGAGGAGGGCCGCCTGATGCCCGGGACCAACACCGTCCGGATCCTGGACGGCAACACCTTCGTGGTCTCCGAGGACACCGGTGACATCGAGGCCACGCCGAGCGAGCCGACCGGCCTCTTCTCCCTCGACACCCGCTACCTCTCCAAGTGGGTGCTGACGGTCAACGGCGAGCGGCTCAACGCGCTGTCCTACGACGACCTGCAGTACTACGAGGCCCGCTTCTTCCTGGTCCCGGGCGTGGCCACGCACTACGTCGACGCGAAGCTGTCGATCATCCGGGAACGGGCGGTGGGCGGCAGCTTCCGGGAGACGCTGACCATCCTCAACCACGACGAGAAGCCGGTCGACCTGGAGATCCGGATGGACGCCGGGTCCGACTTCGCCGACCTGTTCCAGGTCAAGGACGAGATCCTGAACAAGAAGGGCGAGCTGTACTCCGAGGCGGAGTCCGATCGGCTGCGCCTGGGCTACCGGCGCGGCAACTTCAAGCGGGAGACGGTGGTCTCGGCGAACCAGCCGGCCCGCTACGACCGCAAGGGCTTCGCCTGGAGCATCCACCTGGAGCCGAACGAGCAGTGGGACGTGCTCATCGACGTGCAGACGTTCGCCATCGGTCCGGGCGGTCGGGACCTGCGGATGGGGCTGCGCGCGCACGGCACCGAGCGGCTCGCGCTCCAGCACGACCTGGAGGAGTGGATCGACCGGGCGCCGAAGGTGAACAGCGAGCACGGACGTGTCGCGGCCACCTACCGGCGGAGCCTGGTCGACCTCGCCGCGCTGCGCTTCTCGCCGCTGTCGCTCGGCGGGCAGACGCTGCCCGCCGCCGGCCTGCCCTGGTTCATGACCATGTTCGGCCGGGACAGCATCCTCACCTGCCTCCAGGTGCTGCCGTTCGCACCGGAGATGTCGAAGACCACGCTGCGGATCCTCGCCGCGTTGCAGGGCACCCGGTTCGACGACTTCCGGGACGAGGACCCGGGCCGGATCCTGCACGAGATGCGGTACGGCGAGACCGCCGCGTTCGAGGAGCAGCCGCACTCGCCCTACTACGGCTCGGTCGACGCCACCCCGCTGTTCGTGGTGCTGCTCGACGAGTACGAGAAGTGGAGCGGCGACGTCGCGCTGGTCCGGGAGCTGGAACGGGAGTGCCGCGCCGCGCTGAAGTGGATCGACGACTACGCCGACCTGGTCGGCAACGGCTACATCTGGTACGAGCGGCGCAACACCGACACCGGCCTGGAGAACCAGTGCTGGAAGGACTCCTGGGACTCCATCTCGTACGCCGACGGCACGCTGCCGCCGTTCCCGCGCGCCTCCTGCGAGGTGCAGGGCTACGCGTACGACGCGAAGATGCGCGCCGCCCGGATGGCCCGGGAGTTCTGGGGCGACCCCGCGTACGCCGACCAGTTGGAGCGGGAGGCGGCGGAGCTGAAGGCGCGGTTCAACCGCGACTGGTGGGTGGAGGACGGCGGCTTCTACGCGCTCGCCCTGGACCCGGAGGGGCGCCAGTGCGACGTGCTCAGCTCCAACATCGGCCACCTGCTGTGGAGCGGGATCGTCGACGACGAACGGGCGCCGATGCTCGCCGAGCACCTGGTGGGGCCCCGGCTCTGGTCGGGTTGGGGCGTGCGGACGCTGGCCGAGGGCGAGGTCCGCTACAACCCGATCGGTTACCACAACGGCACGATCTGGCCGTTCGACAATTCGTTCGTGGCGTGGGGCCTGCGCCGGTACGGCTTCGCCGAGGAGGCGGCCACGGTCGCCAACGGCATCCTGGACGCGGCCACCTACTTCGACGGCCGGTTGCCGGAGGCGTTCGGCGGCTACCAGCGGGACCTGACCAAGTTCCCGGTGGAGTATCCGACCGCGTGCAGCCCGCAGGCCTGGTCGACCGGGGCGCCGCTGCTGCTGATCCGGACGATGCTCGGGCTGGAGCCGCACGAGGGGCACCTGGCGGTGGACCCGCGGCTGCCGGTGGGCATGGGTCGGATCGAGGTGCTGGACATCCCGGGCCGGTGGGGTCGGGTGGACGCGTTCGCCCGCGGCCGGCTGGACCTGCACAAGCTGGACGACTGAGCCGGCCGGTCAGTGCCCGGTGTGTGCCTCGTTCGGGGGCAGCAGGCAGAACTCGTTGCCCTCCGGGTCGGCCAGCACGGTCCAGCGGGGCAGCTCGCGGACCACTGTCGCGCCGGCCTCCAGCACGGCGGCCCGCTCCTCCGCGTCGCCGACCAGGTCCAGGTGGATCCGGCCGGGCGCGGGCAGCTCGGCGGCGGGACTGATCCACAGGTCGGGCCGCCGCCCGTGCGGGTCACGCAACAGCACGGCCTCGCTCGGGGCGAGCGTACGGTCGGCGAGCTTCGCCCGGTCCGCCTCGACCACGGGCAGCCCGCTGACCGCGCTCCAGAACGGGGCGAGCAGGTAGGGGTCCCGGCAGTGGATGACGATCGCGGCGAGGTCGGGCATGCCTGTAGAACCTAGTCGGCCGGTGCCTCCGGCAGGACGCTGTCCAGGAACGCGGCGGCGACGGCGCGCAGGTCGGGCCGGGCCAGGTCGAGCGCGTGGCCGCCGTGGGTGAGCCAGAGGTGCGTCGGGTGGCCGGCGGCGAGCAGCCGGGCGGCCAGCCCGACCGCCTGGGCGGCCGGCACCGGCACGTCGTCGCGCCCCTGCACCAGCAGCACCGGCACGCCCGAGCCGAGGTGGGTGGCGACGGTCGCGTCCGTGGTGGCC
Source organism: Micromonospora sediminicola (assembly GCF_900089585.1). Taxonomy (NCBI): domain Bacteria; kingdom Bacillati; phylum Actinomycetota; class Actinomycetes; order Micromonosporales; family Micromonosporaceae; genus Micromonospora; species Micromonospora sediminicola. Next base: position 1,721,097 of record NZ_FLRH01000003.1, read on the forward strand.
GGATCGCCGGCGGCCGGCGGGTGGCCCAGCAGGTCGGTCCACGGGTCGTCGCCGGGGGGACGGTGGCGCCGCTGCTCCGGGTCGAGCGGGTCCACCGGAGCCCAGTACGCCAGCGCGCCCGCCACGTCGCCTGGCCGGTCCACCCCGCGCAACGCGACCTGGAGGGCGAGCATCCCACCGGCCGAGTCGCCGCCGACCAGCAGCGGCAGGTCGCCCGCCCGGGCCGCCCGCGCGGCGGCACGGACGTCGTCGAGCTGCGCCGGCCAGCGGGCCTGGTGCGAGAAGCGGTAGCCCGCCGGCACCACCCGCAGCCCGAGCGACGCGAGCGCCGCGCCGTCCTCGTGGGCCCGGGCCCGCCAGCCCCCGCCGTGGATCCAGAGCAGCACGCCGCGTTCGGTCATCCCGCCATCGTGACGGTGGCCGGGCCGGGGGACCACCCCGGTCTGCGCAGGGCAGAGCGGCCCTACGGTCGCGTAACCTACCCGGGGTAAAGTTACCGGATGCCGGAGCTCGTGTACCCGCCCGTGATCACCGCCGCCAAGACGATGTTCCGCGCCCTCGACCTGCGCCTGGACGTGCAGGGCAGCGACCATGTGCCGCGCACCGGTGGCGCCGTGTTGGCGTCCAACCACGTGAGCTACCTCGACTTCATCTTCTGCGGCTACGGCGCGCACGAGTCCCGCCGGCTGGTCCGGTTCATGGCCAAGGACAGCGTCTTCCGGCACCGGATCTCCGGGCCGCTGATGCGCGGCATGAAGCACATCCCGGTCAACCGCGCCGCCGGCGCCGGGTCCTACGCCGCCGCGGTCGGCGCGTTGCGCCGGGGCGAGGTGGTCGGCGTCTTCCCGGAGGCGACGATCAGCCGCTCCCTCACCGTGAAGGACCTGAAGAACGGCGCCGCCCGGATGGCGCAGGAGGCCGGTGTGCCGCTGCTGCCGGTCGCGCTCTGGGGCACCCAGCGGCTGTGGACCAAGGGCCGCCCGCGCACGCTGACCCGCCGGCACACCCCGATCACCATCCTGGTGGGGGAGCCGATGGACCCGGCCGCCTACCCGGACGGCACCGCCATGACGGCCGACCTGCGCACCCGCCTGTCGGCGCTGGTCGACCGCGCCCAGCGGGAATACCCGGACCAGCCGGCCGGCCCGGACGACGCGTGGTGGCAGCCGGCGCACCTGGGCGGCAGCGCGCCCACCCCGGAGCAGGCCGCCGAGCTGGACCGGTCGGACCGCCGCTCCCGCAGCACCTCCTGATCCTCCGCGCCCCCGCCGCCCAGCCCCGGCGGGCGGGGACGGCGGTCGGCGGAACGGCGGCCGGGGAGAGGCGTCAGCAGGCGGAGCCGGGCTGGTCGCGGACCGGGAAGTCGGTCACCGGCCAGGCGGGCGTGTCCACCGCCAGCGGGCGGTAGTAGTCGTCCCGGGACAGGAACTCCACCGGCAGCGAGCCCGGCAACGTCACCGCGCCGAGCGTCGGACCGGGGGACGCGGCCACCCGGGTGGCGAGGGCGTCGCGTTCCGGCGGGGACAGGTCCACCAGGTCCGGGTGGGCCAGCCGGAACCCGGCCACCGACCGGCGTACCTGCCGGGCCAGCGCGGTGACCAGGTCGACCGGGCCGATGAGCGCGAGCGCCGGCTGCCGGATGGTCCGCAGTGCGTCGCAGACCACGCGCAGCTCCGCGGTGTCGTCGCCGACCTCGGCCAGCTCCAGTCGGGACGGCCACTGCCAGCGGATCTGACCGCTGACCAGACGGGACAGCCGGACGGTACGCCGGTGCCGGGCGTCCGTGCGGCTGTCCCGCCCGGGGACCAGGGACAGTTCGGAGCCGGTGCAGACGTACGCCAGCCGCCGGTCGGTCACCGTGACGGACGCCGGGGCGGGCAACGCCCAGCAGCGCACGTCCTCGGTCGGGCCGAGCAGGTGACCGGCGACCGGCAGCCGGTGCTGGCCGAGCAGCCGCTCGCCCGGCTCGGGCACCAGCGCGTAGCGCCGGTCGAGCACGGGACGGGTGGGGTCGTCGTCGGCGTCGAACCGGTGCGGCCCGATGAAGAAGGGTGCGGCGTCCTCCGGCACGGTACGACCTCCCGGTGACGGTTGGCGATACTGACGAGCCTCGCGGATTCCTGGGGTGATTGTCATGACAGCCGTTAGGGGGTCGGCCGGTCGGCCGACGCCTGCGACCGGTAGATGCCGATATCTTCCGGTCGGACGAGGCCGTCCTCGATCGCCCGGGCGAGGAGCGCCGCCTTGGTGGCGGCCGGACGCCCCGCCCGGGTGTACTTGATGCGCGCCCGGTCGACGTACTGCTTCACGGTGTGCTCGCTGATCTGCATCCGCCGGGCCACCGACGCCTTCGACATCGACTGGAACCACAGCAGCAGCGCCTCACGTTCCTTGTCCGACAGGGACGGACGGTCCGGCCGCGCGTCACCGACCATCGCCCCGGCCAGCGCCGGCGGCACGTACGGGCGGTCGCTCGCCGCGGCGAGCACGGTGGCCACGCAGTGCTCGCGTCCCTCGTGCTTGGCCAGGAACGCGATCGCCCCCGCGTCCAGCGCGGCCAGCATGGTCTGCGGGTCGGTGTGCTCGGAGTAGACCACCACCCGCCACCCGGCCGCGCTCAACTCGGCCAGCTTGTCGAGCACCATCCGCCCGTGCAGGCGCAGGTCGAGCAGCACCACCTCGGCGTCCGGCGCCGCCCGCAGCACCGCGTCCGGGTCGTCCCCGGTGGCCAGCACCCGCAACCGTGGCTCCGTGGCCAACCAGGCGCGCACCCCGTCGATGACGACGGGATGGTCGTCCACGATCGCCACCCCGACCGCCCGTCCCGCGTTCACATCCGCCGCCAGCGGGTCTGCGTCCATCTGATCTCCCCGTCCCGCTCGTGCAGATGCTCCACCGACCCGTCCCCGCCCGGTGGGGCGACGCCGTCGTCCGGGCCGTCGTGGTCCGGTGTCACCAGGCTGACCACCACCTCGTCCGGGCCGGCGACCACGGTCAGCCGGGCCCACCCTCGGGCGCCGGCGAGCGCCGCCGTCAGCGGGTCGGCCAGGCCCCGGCGCACCTCGACCGGCAGCGTCGGCGGGGTGCCGACCGCGACCAGCTCGATCGGCAGGCCGTTCCGCTCGGCCAGGTCGGCGGCGGCGCGCAACTCGTGCAGCAGCGGGTCGGGCACGTCGTCCGACTCGGCGATCAACCGGCGCAGCCGGGCCGCGGCCAGCACCGCGCGGCGGCGTACCGCCGGGTCGGCCGGATCGGCGTCCCCGGCGGCCAGGGCGGCCAGCACCTCCTCGGCCGTGCCGCTGACCAGCGCGAGCCGTTCCTGCCGTTCGCCGCGGGCCCGCTCGGCGGCCTCGCGCTCCGCGGCCACGGCCAGCACCGCCGCGGCGGTGCCGGCCCGGTCCCGGACCAGGGCGGTCAGCGCCGCCGCGCCGGCGAAGACCGCCACCGGCAGGGTGGAGGTGCCGTAGACGTACATCGCGTAGCGGCTCAGGTCGGCCGGCGCGGTCGCGCCGTGGAGCACGACGGCGGCCAGCGCGATCGTCGCGTGCGCGGCGAGCAGCGCGAGCAGCCAGCGCACCGGCCGCCGCCAGAGCACCAGCAGGAAGAACCAGGCCAGGCCGCCCCACACCCAGTTGGCGGAGGTGAACAGGAACCGCCCGCCGGCCGCCGCGAACACCGCCGCGTCGACCACCAGCAGCACCGCGGCCAGTGGCCCGGCCGGGGGCAGGCCGCCACGCAGCAGGCGTACGCCGGTCGCGACGCCGACCAACGCGGTCACCAGCCAACCGGCGGCCACCACCGCCGGGGCGGCCATCCCGGGACCGGCCGCCAGCACCGCCGGCAGCCCGATCGCCAGGTGCCAGGCGAGCGCGATGACGACCGCGACGACCCGGGCGCCCCGGTCCGACGCGTCCGCCACCGCGTGCGCCTCCGGCGGGGCGGAGGCGGTCCCGGAACGCGCCGCCGGCCGGGGCCGGGGCAGGGCACGCGGCGCGGCGCCGGTGGTCACCGCCGTACCCGCCTCAGTCGTCATTCGACCACTCCAACCGGATTCCGGTGCCGGCGCCAGGGGCGGAGGTCACCACCGCCCGGCCGTCCACGGTGGCCATCCGACCGTGGATCGACTCGCGCAGCCCGTACCGGTGGGCCGGGACCGTGGTCGGATCGAAGCCGGGACCGTCGTCGACCACCTCGACCACGACGGCGCGCCCCTCGCGGGCCAGGCGCAGCGTGGTGGTCGCGCCGGGCGCGTGCCGGGCGACGTTGGCCAGCGCGGCGGCGGCGCTGTCCGCGAGCGCCGCGGCGACCTCGGCCGGCACCCGGCACGGCGCCAGCGTCGCGGCCACGGTCAGCTCGGGCATCCCGGCCAGGACCGCGCGGAGCCGCTCGTCCAGGTCCACGTCGCCGGTCGCGGTCCGCGCGCCGGCCAGCGCGGTGAGGGTACGCAGGTCCGCCGCGCACCGTTCGCGCAACGCCGCCGAGCTGCCCGGAACCGCGCCGAGCCCGACCATGGTGAGCGTCCCCAGCACGGTGTCGTGCAGGTCCCGGTGGTGCCGCCGTTCGGCCTCGCGCGCGCTACGGGCCACCACCGCCTCGTGGGAGAGGCGCTGGTAGTCCGCGAACGCCGCGTCGGCCCGTCCGATCCGCCGGCGCATCACCGCCGTCATCACCGCCGTGCAGCCGGTCTGCACCAGCAGCGTGCCGGTGTGCGCCCGAGCCTCGACCGGGTTCCCGGCCATCGTGGCCCCGGTGGCGTAGGCGGCGGTCACCAGCAGGCCGGCCGGCACCGACCAGCGGGCCGGGGCGGTCGCCTGCGCGTTGATGACCGTGGTGCTGGCGAGCACCGCGACCCAGCTCGCCTCGCCCGGGAGCACCTCCGGGGCGACCAGCCAGGGCAGGGCGAGGACGGCGGCGGTGGTCAGCGCCACGTCACCGGCGACCAGCGCGCCGCCGATGCCGTGTCGCAGCGCGCGCAAGGCGTACCAGCCGGACCAGGCGGTGAGCAGCGCGACGGCGGGCAGCAGCAGCGCCACCCGCACCGGCGGTGTTCGCACGGACAGCGCGACGACCGCGCCGACCAGGCCGCAGGTGAGTCGCAGCAACGCGGGCAGCGTGGTGAAGACCAGGGTGAACGCGCCGCCCGCCGGACGGTCCAGGGGCGACCGGGACAGGGGCGTGGCGGCAGCGACCGGCATCGGGGAGGTGTCCTTCCGGCAGCGACCCGGCCGGGTCCGCACGGCATAGATTGACGCCGGAGAATAACATACCTTTTCGGAATTGGTCACCCTCGGTACGCGGCGCGTCGCTGCCGTACCCCCGGGGTCAGGCGCGTGCGACCGCGAGCAGGTGCGCGCTGGCCCCGAGCACCGACCAGTCCCGTTCGAACGTCTCGGCGCAGGCCACCGCGTCCTCGAACAACCGCTCGGACGGGGCGGTGTCGAGCGCGTTCAGCAGCGGCCAGAGCGGACCCTCCACCCCGTACACGGTCGGGTCGGGCAACCCGGCCGCGGTGAACTCGCCGACCAGTTCGTCCGGCCGATGGAAGTACGCGGTGGTGAAGCCCGTGCGCGGGTCGTTCACCCCGGTCGCGTACTCCTCCCGCAGCAGCCAGCGGTTCTCGTCGTCCACCAGGCCCCGCGCGGTCAGGTCGATCAGGGCCGCGTTGCGGCTGATCACGGCCGCCACCACCGGCCCACCCGGCCGGGTCAGCCGCGCCGCCTCCCGCAGCGCCGCCACCCGGTCCGCCCGGTCGGGCAGGTGGTAGAGCGGGCCCAGCAGCAGCGTCGCGTCGGCCACCGCGTCCGGCAGCGGCACCGCCCGGGCGTCCCCGACCGTGGCCGTGACCAGCGGAAACGCGGCCCGCGCGGCGGCCACGTGCGCGGGCACCAGGTCGACCAGGTGCACCCGGTGACCGGCGGCGGCGAGCGGGCCCGCGTAGGCTCCCGGCCCGCCGCCGATGTCCAGCACGTCGGCGGGCGGGGCGGGCAGCAGCCGGGCCAGCAGGTCACGGGTGCGCCGGCCCTCCAGCCGCCCCTGCGGCGACCGGTCGAGCCGGTCCGCCTCGACGAAGACGTCGGTGTAGTAGGTGCGGATGTCCGGCTCGGGTGGACGGTGTGCGGGCATCCGTCGATGGTCGCCGAGAAGCGGACGACCGGCATCCGGTTTACGGGTTGACCGGGCTCCCTACCCTGCCGGCATGGCGTACGAGCCGGCCATGGTGCCACCGAAGAAGTCCAGGCGGACGCTGTTCATCGTGCTGGGTGTGGTGCTCGCCCTCTGCTGCTCGGGCGGCGTCGTGGGTGGCTTCGTCCTCTACCGGGTGGCGCAGGACGCCACCGGTCCGGCCCGCGCCACCGTGGACACCTTCGCCGGCGCGATCGTCGCCCGCGACTATCCGGCCGCCTACCGGCTGTTCTGCGCCGACGTGCGCGACCGGCTCGGCGAGGCGGACTTCGCCCGGCAGCAGTCCGCCCAGCCGGAGCTGACCGGCTACGAGATCGTCGGGTTGAACGTCACGAACAACAACGGCCGGGTACGCGGCTCGGCGAACGTCCGCTTCACCCCGCGCGACGGCGTCGCCGTCAACCAGGTCCTCCCGCTGGTCAAGGAAGACGGGGACTGGCGGATCTGCGACTGAGCCACGCCAGCGCCGGCTCGGCGTGCCGCAGCACAGAGACGTGCCCGTCCTCGGGGAAGGTGCGCAGCTCGGCGGCGGGGCAGCGGTCGGCCAGCCACCGCGCGTGCGCCACCGGCGCGATGCCGTCGCGCTCGCCGTGCACCAGCAGCACCGGCGCGGTGACGGCGGCCGGGTCGAAGCCCCACGGCCGCACATATGCCAGGTCGTCGGCGATCGACCCGTCGGGGCCGGCCGCCACCGCCGGGCCGACCACACTGTCGAACCAGGACCACTCGGCGTGCAGCGCGGCCAGGTCGGCCTCGGTGAACTCCGGGTCGTACTCGACGTCGGACGCCTCGTGCGCCTCCTTGGCCGCCCGCCCGGCAGCGGCGGCGCGGAGTGCCGCCACCCCCGACGGCACCATGCCGGCGAACCAGTCCAGCCCGGCCGCGCCGTAGGGCGCGAGCCCGGCGCCGACCACCACCGCGACCACCCGGTCGGCCAGCAACGCGCCGCAGGCCAGGGCGTGCGGGCCACCGCCGGAGTGGCCCATCGTCGCGAACCGGTCGAGACCCAGCGCGTCGGCCACCGCCGCCACGTCGCCCGCCACCGAGGCGACGTCGCGGTCGGGCAGCGGGGTCGACCCGCCGTAGCCCGGGCGGTCGTGCGACACCCAGCGCAGGCCGAGCCGGTCGGCGGCGGCGAACAGCGGCGCGGGCGGGGCGCCGACGTTCGGCGTGCCGTGGTGCCAGAACACCGGCAGCCGGTCCGCCCCACCCGTGTCGTAGACGTGCAGGGTGCGGCCGTCGGGCAGGCGGAGATCGGTCTCGGTCACCATGCGGGGAGCCTACGGGCGGCGGGCGACACTTCCGGCCGCTATGGTCGGCGCGTGACCGGGGCGGGCAGGGCCGACGGCGTACCGGCGGTGCGGCTGCGGCCGGTCGCCGGGGAGGATCTGGCGATGTTCCGCCGGTTCGCCACCGAACCCGGCCTGATCGGCCTGGACTGGACCGGCTTCACCGACCCGCAGGCCCCGGCCCGGCGCTTCGCCCTCGACGGCTGGCTGGGCCCGGAGAACAGCCGGCTGATGGTCGAGGTGACCGACGAGCGGACGGCGGCCGGCTTCGTCGGCTGGGGCCGGCGCGACTTCGGCGGCCCCAGCTGGTGCTGGGAGGTCGGCATCGCGTTGCTGCCCGAGTGGCGGGGCCGGGGGATCGGCGCGCGGGCGCAGGCGATGCTCTGCGACTACCTGTTCACGCACACGCCGGTGCAGCGGATCCAGGCCGGCACCCACCCGGAGAACACGGCCGAGCAGCGGGCGCTGGTGCGGGCCGGCTTCCGGTTGGAGGGCGTGGTGCGGGCGTGCGAGTTCCGGGACGGCCGCTGGTGCGACGGCCTGCTCTACAGCCGACTCCGCACCGACCCACCCCCATCCTGACGTTTGCCGCCCCCGGTGGTTGTGCCGTGGGAGCCGCTACCGTGACCGGCATGGGGGACGACGCGCGGCCGGTCGAGGTGGTGCGCTACGACCCGAGCTGGCCGGCGCGCTTCGAGGCCGAGCGACTGCTGCTGTCGGACGCGCTGCCCACCACGCTCGGGATCGAGCACATCGGGTCCACCAGCGTCCCGGGGCTGATGGCGAAGCCGATCATCGACATCCAGGCGGTGGTGCCCGAGGTCGACGACGTGCTCGCCGACCTCGCACCGCTTCGACGTCTCGGCTACGTCCATCGACCGCTGGCCTTCCCGGCGGACGGTGACCACCTCTTCCTCGTGAAGGACACGGCCGGTCGGCGGAGCCAGCACCTGCACGTCTTCCGCGTGACGTCCGGGGCGCCGGAGGAGAACCGGCTCTTCCGCGCCTACCTGACGACCCACCCGGGCGCGGCCCGACGCTACGAGGCCGCCAAGCTGCGCGCGGCCGAGCGGCACCCCGACAGCCGGGCCCGGTACGCCCTCGCGAAGGAAGAGGAATTCCTGCGGCTGCTGACCGAGGCCCGGCTGTGGGGCCGGTCCGGTGACGACTGAGCCGACTGTCGGTCCGCGGGTTGCACCCCTGGTTGCTCGTGTCAGTCCGGCGGTGGGGCGAAGGGACGGCGCCGAGGCTGCCGCAGCTCCCACTCGGCCGGGCACAGGTGGGCCCAGGCCCCCGACGTCACCGATCCCATCTCGGGCAGCGCGGAGCCCCACCGTGGCGAGCGACCCGCGAGGTGCTGCTCGTAGCGCTGGTAGACCGCGTGGAAGTGGTACCGCGCATCCGTCCGCCACAGGGCGTACGGCTGGTCGCGCATCCAGTCGCACGCCGCCTCGCCCTCGGCGACCAGATCGGCGGCGGGCGGCAGCACCGGTACGGGGTCGTCGCTCCCCGGATCGCCGTACCGCTTGAGGTAGGCGAGGTAACCGTCCTCGTCCCTGGGGTGGGCGAGGTGGACGCCGAGGACGGTGGCCGGCGCCACCAGCGCGCCGGCCAGCGCGACACCGAGCGCGATCCGTAGGCGCTTCCGCATACCGCAGAGGCTAGGCCCACGACGCCCGATCCTGATCGGACGAACGGCGGTGGCGTCGTCGACACGAGCCGCCTACCGTTGACGAGGCGCGACTTCGTCCGGACGGGGAGGACCGATGCCGCCGTACGAGGGACAGCGACCGTTCGTCGCGTTCGGCGACCGGCCCATGACGGTCATGCGGCAGGCCTACGCGGTGGCGGTGCGCAACGGTTCGAGCAGCGTCGGCACCCTCGACCTGCTGTGCCGCGTGGCCCCGTACCAGAGGTCGGTCCCGCCGTGGCTGTTCGCGGGCGCCAACGGCGCGAACCTCATGCGGATCGTCGCCGACCCGCGCCGCCTTCCGGCCGGGCGGTCCGTCGGCGAGCTGGTGACGCAGCCCGTCGGCGAGTTCGACGCCGAGGTCCGGGCCGCGCTGCGTGAGGTCGAGTGGAGCGTCCACCGCCGGCCGGACAGGCGCGGCAGGGCCGACCCGCCGGCTCCGCAGGACCTTCCGACATGGACGAACGGCGCCCGGGTCGCGTTGACCGGCGCCCTGCGGGCGGCGCGCGACGGCCGGACACCGTTCGCCAACCTGTCCCACCTCGTGCTCGGCATCCTGGAACTGCCCACCTGCGACGGAACCCGCTACGTCTTCCCGTACGAACACGCCCGCACCGAGGCCGTCGACCGGTTGCGTACCGACCCGGCCATGCGCCGGGCCGACGACCCCCATCCGGACCTCGACGTGGAGAGGCTCGCGGTGTCGCCGGGTGCCGGGTCGCTGGGCGCCCGACTCGCGGGAAGGTTGTTCGCCCGCATGTCCCGACTGAGCCGCGTCGGACCCGTCCTGGCCGGAGTCGAGGTCGAGGCGAGGCGACAGGCGGTCCGGCTGGGCCACGGCGTGATCGGGCCGCCGCACATGCTGCTCGCCCTTCTCACCCACGACGACACGCTCGCCGCGGCCCGGATCCCGCTGACCGCCGAACACGCCAGCCGTAACCGGGGCGCGGCCGTCCTCCGTGCCCACGGCGTCGACGCCGACCGTGTGCGCGACCTGGCCTCGCGACGTGGCGCTCCCGAGGAGCCGCCCGCCGAGGCGCTCACCGGGCAACTGGGCAGCCTGCGCCCGGGCGACCCGTTCACGGGCACGGACGTCACGGCCGCGATGGCACGGGCGATGGAGATGTCGCTCGCCCGCCGCCACCCCGACACCGGCACCAGTCATCTTCTGCTGGCGTTGGTCGAGGACGACGCCGGCGAGGCCGCCGCGATCCTGCGCGAACTCGGCGTCGACCCGGAGTCGGTGCGCGCGCGGGTCGAGCAGGACCTCCGCGCCGCGCCGACCGCCTGGGCGTGACCGGGGCCGTCGGGCGTGGCTCAGAGGCAGATCCAGCAGTAGATGCTGTCCCCGCTCGCGCGCGCTCGCCGGGCCAGCCCGACGAACTCCCGCAGACGCGACAGCATGACCTCCGGCTGCGTGTCGCTGTAGTACGACAGCTCCTCGATCTGCGACCATCGCTCGGCCAGGTCCGGCAAGCGGTCGTCGGGGATCCCGGCGAGAGCGTCCCGGGCGCGTTCGCCCAGCACGACGACCCAGGGTCCCTCGTACTCGCGGTCCTGCGCGACGCCGTCCGGCCAGACGAGTCGATCCCCGACCAGGTCGGTGGACCACGGCACGTCGAGGGCGAACGCGACGACCTTGCCGAGGACGACGGCTGGATCGATCGCCGCGCCGTCCACGGCATCCGCGACGGGGGAGTCTCCCGCCCGCACCACGGGTCCGCCGTCGATGGCGGCCATCAGCTTCGCGACGGCCTCGTCGTCGGGAGCGCGAAAGTAGTCGTACAGAACACCCACAGGAGCCTCCGGTCGGACGTCGTGCCGCCGCCGGCGGGCGACCGGGAGAACATATCCGAACGGCTGTACGGGGGCCGTCGCCCGCGCAGGGTGTCTGCCGGTGCCCGGGAGTCTCGGCCCCAGCGCCGTCGGCTTTCGCGCGGTACGCCCCGGCGTCCGTCGCCGCGCCTCAGCGGCACAGATCGCCGGGGTAGGCGTCCAGCTGGCCGGTCTTCCGCCTCACCACGAGGTGATACTGCGGCGTGCGGTGCTCAGGTGGTCCGAAGTCCTCGACCCAGATCGTCTCTCCGGCCTGGACCAGGACCGGGCGCTCGGGCACGAAGTTGCGCCACTCGGTGAGCAGCGTCAAGCGGTCCGCCTGCTCGGGCCCTGTCCGGTAGGGCCTGTTCACGCGGGGCCCCGGGTATCGGTTCTTCTTGCCCATGTCTCACCGCCGTCGCTCGCACGCCTGGTCGGCCGCCGTGTCGGGCACGCCAACGCCTCGCAGTACCTCGACAGCGGCCACCACGTCCGTGACGGTGCGGTCGGGCGGAGCGAGTTCCGCCGGCCAGTCCTTGCCTCGGCTGACCCAGATGGTGGCGAGCCCTGCCGCGCGGCCACCCTCGACATCAAGTACAGGGCTGTCACCGATCGCCCAGCCCCCGCCCCGCAGATCGAGGCCGCACCCACGGGCCGCCGCTTCGAAGATCTCGCGTGCTGGCTTCCGGATGCCCAACTCTCCGGAAACTGCCCAGGCATCGACGCATCGGTCCAGCCCGGTACGCCTGATCTTCCCCAGCTGATTGTCGGCCTGACCGTTGGTCACGATCGCGACCGCCCAGCGCCGGAATGCCTCCGAACGGTCCACGAGCGTGTTGTCGAGATCGAAGAGCGCCAACCGCTGCATGGTCAACAACCGTACCGAGCGGTTGAGGCGGATCTCCTCGTCGGGCAGTCGTCAGCCCCGTCCAGCCTGTCCCGAACGGTGGCAAGGTGGAGCCCACCTGCTCGCGGCCGCGTGTGCCGTACACGGCCTTCAGCTCGTCAGTCGGCGGCCACCTCCACAACTTCCTCCCCTCGCCGAACGGCGGCTCGAAGCTCTGGAGGTAGCGGTCCAGCAGGTCGTCGGTGATCGGAAAAGCGGCGTTGGCGTCGAAGCGCTCAGCTCGCGCGTGGAGACGCTGTCGCAGCAGCGCCGGGTCGGTCTTCAGGTAGACGAGGCGCCAACGGGCCCCGGCCTGCTCGACCAGCTCCTTGTATGCCTGCCGACGTGACCGTTGCCAGAAGCTGGAGTCGATGACGACGTTGCGGCGCTGTGCGATGAGTGAGAGCAACCGCTCCCGCACAGCCTGCCTCGCGACTTCGGTGTGCATCTCGTACTGGTCGGGCTCGTAGTCGATGCCGTAGCGACCGAAGCGACGCCAGATCTCCTCATCGACGGACAGGCGGACGTAACCCATGGCCTCGAGGCCGTTGGCGAATGTCGTCTTTCCCGCGCCAGCCACCCCGCACATCAGGACCACCTCAGGTTGTTCAGGAAGCCCTGCTTCGTCCGCTCTCATGGTCGCCAGGGTGGCGGACAGGACCGGCGCTGTCGCCTGGAATTCGGCTACGAAGCCGCGAAGCACGCCTTCGGCTGACTCGGCCGCACGAATGGCGGTACGGAGGCCGTGGAGATCTTCCCGACCCGGATCGGGAAGCCGCTGACCTGTGGTGGGGAGGGTGCGCCCGGCAGGATTCGAACCTGCGGCCTTGGGATTAGAAGTCCCCTGCTCTATCCGCTGAGCTACGGGCGCGCGCCGACGATCGTCGCGCCAAGAGGGTACCGCCGGCTCCGGCCCGCCCGGGGGTACGGGTCGGCGCGTCCACGTCGTCGCCCAGCGTCCCATGCCGGGGCCCCGCCCGGCATCCCGGTTCCGGCGGGTCCCGGGCCGGCGGCCACGGCGCGGTCCGTACCCTCGGCGGATGCTGCTCGACCAGGAAACCGAGAACGAGATCGTCTTCGAGCTGTGCCAGCTGCTCGGGCGGGCCATCCTGCCCGTCACCGGGTCGGCGGGACCCGGCGCGGCGGTCGGCACGGTCGGCACCGCCTTCTTCTACAGCGAGCTGGTCGGCGCGACCGACGACGGGGAGGTCGCGCACGAGTGGCTGCTCACCGCGGACCCGGTCACCGCTTCCGCGTACGGGGAGATCGGACTGCGGCCGAGCGTCACCGACCCGGCGGAGGGGGCGGAGGAGCCGATCGAGCTGCCCGGCTTCGCCGACCACTGGCTGCACCTGCCGGATCTGGGGCTGGCCGCGATGCCCACCGGCAGGCTGCACGGCTACGCCGACGACCGGGGCTGGCGCTGGCGTACCCAGCAGGTGACCGAGGCGGTGGCCGCGCCGGCCGACGCGGTCGCCCGGATCGGCGCGGCGCCCGCCTCGGCGTTCGTGCTGGCCCTGGGCGTGGGGGAGGACGGGTCGCGGCCCCTGGAGGCGGTGGTCGAGCGGGTCGCGCGGGACGGCGACGAGGTGCGGGTCACCCGCGAGCTGCCCGCCGGGTACGTGGGCGCGCCGGTGTTCGCGGTCGAGGCCGGGCCGGACGGCGGGCCGGCGCTGCGCTGCCTGGGCGTGCTGCTGCCGCCCGGCGGGGGCGGGCACCCGGTCGCGACGTTCGACCGGATCCGGGCGGCGCTCGCCGAGGTGGTCGACGGCTGACCTGGTCAGCCGTCGGCGGTCGCCCCGGCCGGCTCGTCGGCCGGCCGGCGCGGGGCCGGCGGCGTGGACTCCGGCTCGGTCGGCCCGGCCCGGAGGAAACCCTCCGCCCAGCGCCCGACCTCCGCGAAGACCTTCTCGCGTACGACGGGACTGGACAGCGTGAGGTCGTGCAGCCCGCCGTCGAAGCGGGCCAGGGTGACGTGCCGCCCGAGGCGGGGCGCCCAGCGCACCATGTGCTCGACGTCGAGCACCGCGTCGGCGAGCGTGGCGTTGTCGTGCCACTTCGCGCCCCGGAAACTGCGGGTGGAGCAGGCCAGCAGCACCGGCACCGGGATGTCGAGGCCGGCCCGCAGCCGGCGCTGGCCGGCCCGGATCGCGTTGATCCAGCCGGCCCGGACCGGGAACCCGGCGAGCGGCTTCCAGGCCAGGTCGTAGCGCCACTCGCCCCGGTGGTCGGCGTGCAGGCTCTCGCCGTACACCGTGCCCAGCCCGAACGGCAGGATGCGCTGCGGCGCCCGACGGCCCAGGCGGGAGACGGCGGCCGCGAGGGGTCGGCGGACCACCCAGGGGGCGTTGATGTCGAAGAAGGGGCTGTTGAGCACGATGCCGTCGACCAGGCCGGCGTCGCGTCGGGCGTCCGCCCACAGCGAGATGATCAGGCCGCCGGTGGAGTGGCCCATGGCGAGCAGGGTGTCGTGCCCCTCCTCGGCCCGGATGATCTCGGCCGCGGCGTCCAGCTCGGGGAAGTAGTCGGCCAGGTCGCGGCAGAAGTTCGGGGTCTGGTGCGGCAGCAGGCTGCGCCCGTACTTGCGCAGGTCGAGGGCGTAGAAGTCCCACCCGCGCTCGGCGAAGAAGTCGGCCACGTGGGTCTGGAAGAAGTAGTCGACGAAGCCGTGCACGTAGAGCACGGCGCGGCCGGTCGGGCGGTCGGCCCGCCGGCGGACCAGGGTGGCGACCACCGGTCCCTCGTCGTCGGTGCCCAGGTCGATCGTCCGCCGCTCGTAGGGCGCTCCCAGCACGTCCGGTTCCACGACCGCGACGGTACGCCGCCTCGCTACCCGGCGGTAGCCCCCGCCCGCCGGCACCGTGCGGGCGGGGGCGTACGGGGCTCAGGCGGTCTCGGCGTCCTCGCGCGCGGCGGCCTGCAGCGGGACGTCCTCGGGCTGGTCGACCGCGCGCAGGTGCTTGTTGCTGCGCGGCTCCTGCCGGGTCTTCGCGTCGTTGAGCTTGCGGCGCAGGTCGTCCCGGACGTCGTTGAGCGCGGCGTGCAGGTCCTCCTCCGTCGAGGTGGTGACGATCTTCTGCCGGCCGGCCACCCAGCACTCCAGGGTCACCTTCTGACCCCGGGCCTCGCGGTCCTTGACCGACACCTCCAGCTCGGTCGCGTCGGCGTGGAAGCCGGCGAGCCGGGCGTCAAGCGTCGCGAACTGCTCGGCGATCCAGTTGCGGTCGCCCTGGGAGAACCCGGCACCGACCCGCAGGCACTCGGCCACGGTCGCGGGGTTCGCCACGGCGCTCATCGCCCTGCCTCGCGGACGTCTCGGAGAAGCATCGGCGCTCCCTTTCTCTCGGTTGATCAAGTACTTACCCAGCCGGCGTGATTCCGGAACGCCCTCCGCCGGTCACATTCCGATCATGTGTCGCCGCAGGTCGGCGTCGTAGGGTCCGTGGTCCTAGCAGATCGGGACCTTGATCAGGGGGTTGTCCACAAGGCGGTCCGTCGTCCACAGGCGGGGCGCCGGCGGTCGCACCGACCGGGCGAAGCGGCCACGCTCTGCCGGACAAGCCGATCCCTGGAGGGGCGATGTTCGATACGTACGTCACGATCGTCGGCAACGTGCTGACCGCGCCGGAATGGCGCCGGACCACCCAGAGCGGGACACTGGTGGCCAACTTCAAGGTGGCCTCGACCGCCCGCCGGCTCGACCGCGACAGTGGCCGCTGGGTGGACGGCAACAGCCTGCGGGTGCGGGTCAACTGCTGGCGCCGGCTGGCCGAGGGGGTGGCCGCTTCGGTGGCGGTCGGCGACCCGGTGGTCGTCGCCGGCCGTCTCTACACCCGCGACTGGACCGACGAGGCCGGCACCCACCGCACGCTCTACGAGCTGGAGGCGGTGGCGGTCGGGCACGACCTGTCCCGGGGGCGGGCCCGCTTCCTGCGCAACCAGCCCCGCGCCGCCACCAGCTCGGTCGAGGACGCGGAGGCGGAGCAGCGGGTGCACGGCGAGGCGACCGAGCCGGTGCCCGACGCGCAGGCCCCGGCCACGTTCGACCACCGGCCGTTCGACGACGACTTCCCGCCGCCGGAGTTCGGGGCGGCGCGGGTCGGTCTCACCGGCAGGATCGAGCGGGCCGGCGAGTCCGACCCGTTCGACGCCCGCCCCGACGTGGCCGGCGGGCTCGACGGCGCGGGCGGCGCCCACGGCGGGCTCGGCCGCGCCGAGAGCCGGCCGGGCGGTGGGGACGGTCGGTTCGACGGCGTGGTCCCCGACCGGGACGCCTGGCCCACCGGCCCGGACGCGGGCGAGCACGACGAGTTGGCGGCCGACGACGGCGACGAGCCGGTCGAGGTCGGGGACGACGAGTTGGCCGAGGTCGACCCGCCGGAGGCCGACCGCGCGGGCGGCCACGAGCCGGGCGACCCCGGGCCGGGTGACGGGAGCGCGGGTGGCGCGGGCACGGGCGGCGTCGGGCCCGCCCCGGGTCGTCGCGGACGGCGACGGACCCCGGTGCCCGCCTGAGCGTCCGGGCCGTGCGAACGGGGGCGCGGGGTGGCGACGACGACGTGGCCACCCCGCGGTACGGCTAGGCTGGCCGGCCGGAGGTGGTGACGGGTGCGGCAGGCGACCGCCATGGCGAACGCGACCGGGCTGGTGGCGGGCTACGCGCTCGACGCGCTGCTCGGCGACCCGCGCCGGTGGCATCCGGTGGCCGGCTTCGGCCGGTCTGCGGGCGCGCTGGAGCGCCGGCTCTACCGCCCCGACCGGTCGGCCGGCGCCGCGTTCACCGCGCTCGCGGTCGGCGCGCCGGTGCTGCTCGGCGCCGCCGCCACGCTGGCCACCCGCCGGCATCCGGCCGCCCGGGCCGCGCTGGTCGCCGCCGGCACCTGGACGGTGCTGGGCGGGCGCACGCTGCGGCACGAGTCCCGGGTGATGGCACGGGCGCTGCGTTGGGCCGACCTGCCCGCCGCGCGGGCCCGCCTCGGTCACCTCTGCGGCCGCGACCCGTCCGCCCTCGACGAGCCCGAGCTGGCCCGGGCCACCGTCGAGTCGGTCGCCGAGAATACCTCCGACGCGGTGGTCGCTCCCCTGGTGTGGGGTGCGGTCGCCGGGCTGCCCGGCCTGCTCGGCTACCGGGCGGCGAACACGCTCGACGCCATGGTCGGCCACCGCTCGCCCCGCTACGCGCGCTTCGGCACCCCGGCCGCCCGCCTGGACGACCTGCTCAACCTCGTGCCGTCCCGCCTGACCGGGCTGCTCACGGTGGCCGTCGCCCCGGTGGCGCACGGCGACCGCGCGGCCGCCTGGCACGTCTGGCGGCGGGACCGGGCCGACCACCCCAGCCCGAACGCGGGCCAGTGCGAGGCGGCCATGGCGGGCGCGCTCGGCGTCCGGCTCGGCGGGCGCAACGTCTACTTCGGTCGCTCCGAGACGCGGCCGTTCCTCGGCGACGGCCCCCGCCCGGAGGCGCGGCACCTGAAGCGGGCCGCCCGCATCTCCGGCGCGGTCGGGGTGGCCGCGCTCGGCCTGGCCGCGCTCTACCCGGTGACCGTCGGCCGGCTGGCCGGCGCCACCGGCCGCGCCGCGGCGCGCGGGCTCCTGCGCGCCGCCGGCGGCCGGTCCACCGCCGGCCGCGTCCTCGCCGGCTCGGCCCCGGTGGGCGGCGGGCGGCGGGGGAGCGGGCGGTGAGCGGCGGGCTGCTGGTCGCCGGCACCACCTCGGACGCCGGCAAGAGCGTGGTCACCGCCGGCATCTGCCGCTGGCTGCGCCGCCGGGGCGTCCGGGTGGCCCCGTTCAAGGCGCAGAACATGTCCAACAACTCGGCGGTGGTGGTCGGCCCGGACGGCCGGGGCGGCGAGCTGGGCCGGGCCCAGGCGATGCAGGCCGCCGCCTGCGGGCTGACGCCCGACCTGCGTTTCAACCCGGTGCTGCTCAAGCCCGGCAGCGACCACGCCAGCCAGGTGGTGCTGCTCGGCGAGGCGGTCGACACGGTCACCGCCGGCAACTTCCACACGCTGCGGCCCCGGCTCGCCGACACGGCGTACGCGGCGCTGGCCGAACTGCGGTCCGAGTACGACGTGGTGATCTGCGAGGGCGCCGGCAGCCCGGCCGAGATCAACCTGCGCGCGGGCGACTACGTCAACCTGGGCCTGGCCCGGCAGGCCGGCCTGCCCACGGTCGTGGTCGGCGACATCGACCGGGGCGGGGTCTTCGCGTCGATGTTCGGCACGGTCGCGCTGCTCGACGCCGCCGACCAGGCGCTGGTCGCCGGCTTCGTGATCAACAAGTTCCGGGGCGACCTCGGGCTGCTCCGACCCGGGCTCGACATGCTGCGCCAGGTCACCGGCCGTCCGACGTACGGGGTGCTGCCCTGGGCGCTCGACCTGTGGCTGGACGCGGAGGACTCGCTGGCCTACGGGCGGGTGCTCGGCCGTCCGGCGGCGCCGCGGGGCACCGACTGGCTCGACGTGGCGGTGGTCCGGCTGCCCCGGATCAGCAACGCCACCGACGTCGAGGCGCTCGCCACCGAGCCGGGCGTGCGGGTCCGACTGACCGTGGAGCCGGCCGAGCTGGCCGCCGCCGACCTGGTGGTGCTCCCGGGCTCCAAGTCCACCGTCGCCGACCTGGCCTGGCTGCGCGAGACCGGCCTGGCCGACGCCGTCCGGGCGCACGCCGCCGCCAACCGGCCGCTGCTCGGCATCTGCGGCGGCTTCCAGATGCTGGCCCGGGCCGTCCACGACCCGGTGGAGAGCCGCCGGGGCACCGTCCCCGGCCTCGGGCTGCTCCCCATCGAGATCACCTTCGACGAGCGCAAGACGGTGCGCCGCGCGGTCGGCACCGCCGCCGGAGACGTGCCGGTGCACGGCTACGAGATCCACCACGGGCGGGTCTCGGCCGCCGACCCGGGTCTGCCGCCGCTGCTGCGCCACGCCGACGGCACCGGCGAGGGCGCCCGGCTCGGCGCGGTGTACGGCACCCACTGGCACGGCACGTTCGAGTCGGACGCGTTCCGCCGCCGCTTCCTCACCGAGGTGGCCGAGGCGGCCGGGCGGACCGGCTTCAAGGTCGCGCCGGACACCTCGTTCGCCGCCGCCCGGGAGCGGACCCTGGACCTGCTCGGCGACCTGGTCGAGGAGCACGTCGACACGGACGCGCTCTGGCGGCTGATCGAATCCGGCCCTCCGCCGGGCCTGCCGTTCGTGCCACCTGGCGCGCCGGAGACACCGTGACCGCGCGGTTCGGGCGGGGACCGGTCGGCGTGACTCAGTGGCGCACGTCGGCCGGCCGGTCGGACATCGGCAGCCCGGCCTCCCGCCAGCCCTGCACCCCGCCGATCATGTCGGTCGCCTGCCGCAGGCCCAGCGTCTGCAGGCTGGCGGCGGCCAGGCTGGAGCTGTAGCCCTCCCGGCAGACCACCACGATCTCGCGGTCGTACCCGGTCGCCTCCGGGATGCGCCAGGCGCTGGCCGGGTCGAGCCGCCACTCCAGCACGGTGCGGTCGATGACGATCGCGCCGGGCAGCTCACCCTCCTCGCGGCGCTGCGCCTCGGTACGCGTGTCGATGAGCAGCGCGCCGCCGCGGACCGCCTCGACGGTCTCGTGCGGGGTGAGCCGGCGGAGACCGGCGCGGGCCTGTTCCAGGAGGGCGTCGACGCCCGGACACATCACGTCATGGAGCACCCCCCGATCATGCCCAGGGTGCCGCCACGCCGCCCGGTGAACGGGCCCGCCCGGGTCGCAGGATCCAGCGGACGGGGGAACGTTAGCGTCGGTCGGGTGAACGTGGCGGTGGTCGAGGCGTACGCCGGTCTGGCCGGGCGGGTGCTGGCCGGGCCGGCGCGGTTGGGGCGTACCCGCCTGGTGGCGGTCGACGGGCCGAGCGGCGCGGGCAAGAGCGTGTTCGCGACGCGCCTCGCGGACGCCCTCGCGGCGCGGGCCGGCGGGGACCGGCCGCCGCTGGTGCGCACCGACGACCTGCTCGACGGCTGGGACGACCAGCTCACCTTCTGGACCCGGCTGGAGGAATGGGTGCTCGGGCCGGTGCGGGCCGGGCGGCCGGGCGGCTACCGGCGCTACAGCTGGGTCCGCCGCCGCTTCCTGGACCGGGTGACGGCGGTGCCGGCCGGGGCGGTGCTGATCGTGGAGGGGGTGAGCGCCGCCCGCGCCCTGGTGCGCCCCGAGCTGACCCTGTCGGTGCTGGTCACCGCGCCGGCCGAGCTGCGGCTGTCCCGCGCGCTGGCCCGCGACGGCGCGCAGGTCCTGCCGGAGCTGCGGCGGTGGCACGCGGGGGAGCGGGCGCACTTCGCCGCCGACGGCACGGTGGCGGCGGTGGACCTGGTCGTCGACGGCGCGCCGGCGGTGCCGCACGACCCGGACCGCTACTACGTGCGGTTCGGCCGGCGACCGGGCTCGGGTAAGGCCGGCATACGATTCCGGTCATGACCTCACCGATCATCTCCGAGTCCGAGGTGCGGGCCGCCGTCGAGCGCGAACTGCCCGGCGTCCGTGCCGACCTCGAACGCCTCGTCCGCATCCCGGGCATCGCCTTCGAGGGCTTCGACCACTCGCACGTGGAGCGCTCCGCCGAGGCGGTGGCCGAACTGCTGCGCGGCTGCGGTCTCGACACCCGGATCGTCCGGTCGGGCGGCCAGCCGGCGGTGATCGGGACGAGGGCGGCCCCGCCCGGCGCGCCCACCGTGCTGCTCTACGCGCACCACGACGTGCAGCCGGTCGGTGACCTGTCGCTGTGGGAGTCCGACCCGTTCGAGCCGGTGGAGCGCGACGGCCGCCTCTACGGCCGGGGCGCCGCCGACGACAAGGCGGGCATCATGGCGCACGTCGCCGCGCTGCGCGCGTTCGGCGACCGGCTCCCGGTCGGCGTGGTGCTCTTCATCGAGGGCGAGGAGGAGTACGGCTCGGACTCGCTGGAGCGGCTGCTCGCCGAGCACCGCGACGAGCTGGCCTCCGACGTCATCGTGATCGCCGACTCCGCCAACTGGGACATCGGGGTGCCGGCGCTGACCACCTCGCTGCGCGGCATCGTGAACTGCTTCGTGGAGGTGCGCACGCTGGAGCACGCGGTGCACAGTGGCATGTTCGGCGGGGCCGTGCCGGACGCGCTCACCGCGCTGGTGAGGCTGCTCGGCACGCTGCACGACGACGCCGGTGACGTGGCGGTGGAGGGCCTGGCCGCCCGCGAGGGCGCCAGCGTCGACTACCCGGAGGACCGGTTCCGGGCCGAGGCCGGCCTGGTCGACGGCGCGCGGTTGTTCGGCACCGGCCGGATCACCGACCGGCTCTGGACCAAGCCGGCGCTGGCGATCCTGGGCGTCGACGCGCCGTCCACCGGCGAGGCCCCGAACGCGCTGGTGCCGTCCGCCAGGGCCAA
Organism: Micromonospora sediminicola; assembly: GCF_900089585.1. Taxonomy (NCBI): domain Bacteria; kingdom Bacillati; phylum Actinomycetota; class Actinomycetes; order Micromonosporales; family Micromonosporaceae; genus Micromonospora; species Micromonospora sediminicola. The sequence goes on from NZ_FLRH01000003.1 coordinate 1,742,342, forward strand.
GCTGAGCGTACGGCTGGCGCCCGGCGACGACCCGAAGAAGGCGTACGCGGCGCTGACCGCCCACCTGGAGCGGCACGCGCCGTGGGGCGCGCGGGTGACGGTGACGTTCGAGCACGACGGTTCGCCGTGTGTCATCGACGCGACCGGCCCGATGTTCGACGCGGCGCGGGCGGCGTTCCGGGGCGCCTGGGACGGCACCGACCCGGTGGACATCGGGGTGGGCGGCTCGATCCCGTTCATCGCCACGTTCCAGGAGATGTTCCCGCGGGCGGCGATCCTGGTGACCGGCGTGGAGGACCCGCACGCCCGGGCACACGGGCCGAACGAGAGCCTGCACCTGGGCGAGTTCGCCCGGGTCTGCCTGGCCGAGGCGTTGCTGCTGGCCAAGGTGGCCGAGGCGGGCCGCGCCTGACCGGCGCGCGTTCGGTGTCGAAACCGTAACTTCGGGATGGATGTCGGAGTTTGCGGTGTGTCGGCCGGCGGGGTGTTATAGCCTTTCGAACATGCGTACGAACGACGAGATGGCGCGGCTCCAGGCCGCCGTCCGTGCTCTGGGGGACGTCGACGTCTCCGCGTGGCCCGAGGCCACGCTCAAGGAACAGCTCGGTGAGCTCTCCGCCACGCTGGTCACCCTCGACGCGTTGCTGACCCGGGTCGCCGACGGCGTGCGCGGGCGCGGCCTGCGCGTCGAGGAGCCGGTCTCGGCCTGACCTCCGTCCCGGTCCCGGAGCGATCCGGGCCCGTCCCCGGGCGCGCGGCCCGGCGACCGGCACGCCCGGGTCGTCGCGTCCGAGCTTCCGGCGGTCCCGGCGACACCCGTGCGGTGCGCCGGGCCGCCGGAAGCGCCTCGCCGGCACAGGTGACTGGCAGGATGTGCACGTGCGTTTCGCGGAGCTGGCGGCCACCTCGGCCGCGGTCGGCGCCACCGGCGGCCGTCGGGCCAAGGTGGAGCTGCTGGCCGCCGCGTTGCGCGCGCTCGATCCGGGCGAGATCCCGGCCGGCGCCGGCTACCTCGCCGGCGAGCTGCGCCAGCGCCAGACCGGCGTCGGCTGGGCGGGTCTGCGTGACCTGCCCCCGCCGGCGACCGAGCCCACCCTGACCGTGGCCGGGGTCGACGCGGCGATCGAGGAGATCTCCCGGGTCGGCGGCGCCGGCTCCCAGGCGCGGCGGCGTGAGCTGGTCGGCCGGCTCTTCGCCGCGGCGACCGCCGACGAGCAACGCCTGCTGGTCGGCCTGTTCCGGGGTGAGCTGCGTCAGGGCGCCCAGGCCGGCCTGCTCACCGAGGCGGTGGCCCGGGCCGCCGACGTGCCGGTCACCGCCGTGCGGCGCGCGCTGCTGCTCGCCGGCGACCTGCGGGCGGTGGCGGTCGCGGCGCTCACCGGCGGCGCCGCCGCGCTGGCCGGGTTCGGGCTCCAGGTGGGCCGGCCGCTCGCGCCGATGCTGGCGCAGAGCGCGCCCTCGGTCGACGAGGCCCTCACCGCCACCGGCCTCCCCGCCGTGGTCGACGTCAAGCTCGACGGCATCCGCATCCAGGTGCACCGCTCCGGGCAGGACATCGCGGTGTTCACCCGCAGTCTCGACGAGATCACCGGCCGGCTGCCCGAGGTGGTGGCCGCCGTCCGCGCGCTGCCCGCCCGCGAGCTGGTACTCGACGGCGAGGCGATCGGGCTGGACGCCACCGGCCGTCCACTGCCGTTCCAGGAGACGTCCAGCCGCGCGGCCCGGCGCACCACGCCCAGCACCACCGGCCGCACCCCGGTCGCGCCCGCCGTGCTGGCCGCCGCCGAGCGCACCGGCGAGCCGGTGCTGACGCCGTACTTCTTCGACCTGCTGCACCTCGACGGCGCCGACCTGATCGACGCGCCGGGCCGCGAGCGCTGGGCGGCGCTGGCCGGGGCGGTCGACCCGTCGCTGCTGGTCGGCCGGGTCGAGGTGGACGACGTGGCGCAGGCCGGCGCGGCGTTCGCGGCGGCGGTCGACGCCGGTCAGGAAGGGGTCGTGGTCAAGGATCCCGCCGCGCCCTACGACGCGGGCCGGCGCGGCTCGGCCTGGGTCAAGGTCAAGCCCCGGCACACGCTCGACCTGGTGGTGCTCGCGGTCGAGTGGGGCAGCGGCCGGCGTCAGGGCTGGCTGTCCAACCTGCACCTCGGCGCCCGCGACCCGGGCACCGGCGAGTTCGTCATGCTCGGCAAGACGTTCAAGGGGCTCACCGACGAGCTGCTGCGCTGGCAGACCGAGCGCTTCCTGTCGTTGGCCGTGGAGAAGGGCGACTGGGTGGTGCGGGTCCGGCCGGAGCAGGTGGTCGAGATCGCCTTCGACGGGGTGCAGACCAGCAGCCGCTACCCGGGCGGGATGGCGCTGCGTTTCGCCCGCGTGGTGCGCTACCGGGACGACAAGACCGCCGCCGAGGCGGACACGATCGACGCGGTGCGGGCGATCCACGCCGGTCGGGTCACCGGCTGACGGATCAGGTGGCGGCGGGCTCGGCGGCCCGGTCCACCGGCTCGCGCGGGCCGTCCAGGCCGGCCCGTCGACGCGCCTCCCGGCGGGCCACCCAGCCGTAGCCGACCAGGCTCATCACCGCGAAGATCCACCACTGCCAGACGTAGCCGAAGTTCTGCCAGTTGTTGGTGTGCCCGATCGGCACCGCCTGGAACGCCGGGTCGGCGGCCGGGGTCTGCCCGTCGAGCAGCACGTAACCGCCGGTCACCGGGTAGGGCAGCTGCTTCGCCAGGCGGGGGATGACGATCCGCCGGGCCTCCAGCTTGCCGTCGCGCCGGTCCACCCCGCCGCCACCGCTCTCGCTGCCGACCACCCGGCCGGTGACGGTGACCTCGCCGGTCGGCGCGGCCGGCACGGACGGCTGGGCGGTGGCGCCGGCGCCCGGCGCGGGCGGGACCCACCCGCGGTCGACCAGCACCGCGCTGCCGTCGGCCAGCACCAGCGGCGTGAGCACCTCGAAGCCGACCTTGTTGTCCACGGTCCGGCCCCGGATCAGCACGACGTTCGCGGTGTCGTAGCGGCCGGTGGCGGTGACCCGGCTCCAGGTGAGCCGCTCGGCCGGGGCGGGACCGACGCTGCCCGGGCCACCGGTCGGTGCGGGCAGCGCGTCGCGCAGCGGCGCGGGGGTCATCGTGGCGCCGGCGTCGATCCGGTCGTTGATCGCCGACCGGCCCCGGTAGCGGTCCAGCTGCCAGTTGCCCAGGAACACCATCACCGTGGCGGCCACCAGCGTCAGCGCGAGGTAGCCGAGCCAGCGCGGGGTCAGCAGGAACCGGTACACGTTGGCCAAGGCTACCCGTATGAGCGGGGCCACTCGCGGCTGCCGGGCGGAACGGGACGCTCCGCGGCCGACGGGCGCCGGGGCGGACGGGTATGGTCACGCGGGCGGAAATCACCCCGGACCCAGGAGTCGATGATGACCGACGTGCCGCGCGTCGTGCTGAGCGCGCCCTCCTCCGGGCACGGCACCGGTGCCCTCTCCCTCGGCCTGCTCGCCGCCCTCGCCGAGCGCGGCGTGCCGGTGGCCGGCTTCAAGGTCGGGCCGGACCAGGTGGACGCGGCGTACCTGGGGCTGGCCGCCGGTCGCCCCGGCCGCACGCTGGACCCCCGGCTGGTCGGCCCGGAGCGGGTCGCGCCGCTCTTCGCGCACGGCGCGGCCGGCGCCGGGTTCGCGCTGGTCCAGGGCACCATGGGGCTCTACGACTCGGTCGCCGGTCGGCCGGAGAGCGAGTCCACCGCCGCCGTGGCCACCGCGCTGCGCAGCCCGGTGGTGCTGGTCGTGGACGTCGCCGCGATGGGGCAGTCGGTGGCCGCGCTGGTGCACGGCTTCCGCTCCTACGACGAGCAGCTCTGGCTGGGTGGCGTGATCCTCAACCGGGTGGCCTCGCCCCGGCACGAGACGCTGCTGCGCGAGGCGCTCGACGACGTGGGGGTGCCGGTCTACGGCGCGCTGCGTCGGCACGAGCTGCCCCCGGTGCTGCCCGCCCGCCGGCACGGCGCCGCGCCCGTGGTGCGCGGTGACGCCGAGGCCGAGCGCGGCGTGCGCCGGCTCGGTGAGGCGGTCGCCGCCACCGTCGACCTGGACCGGCTGCTGGCGCTGGCCCGGTCCGCTCCCGCCCTGACCGTGGAGCCCTGGTCGCCGGAGCCGGCGGACGGTCCGTCCGCCCCGGCGGAGCGGCCGGTGGTGGCGCTGGCCGGCGGCCCGGCCGGCAGCTACAGCCATCCGGAGGTCGCCGAGCTGCTGCGGGCCGCCGGCGCCGAGGTGGTCACGCTCGACCCGCTGCGCGACGAGGCGCTGCCCGCCGGGGCCCGCGCGCTGGTCGTCGGCGGCGGGCTCCCCGAGACGTACGCGGAGCAGCTCTCCGCCAACCGCCGGCTGTGCATCGCGGTGGCCGAGCTGGCCCGGTCGGGCCGTCCGGTGGTCGCCGAGGGGGCGGGCCTGCTCTGGCTGGCGCGCGAGTTGGACGGCCTGCCGATGTGCGGCGTGCTCGACGCGGTCGGCACGGTCCGCGACGGCCTGGTGGTCGGATACCGGGACGCGACGGCGGTCACCGGCAGCGTGGTGGCGCCGGCCGGCGCGGCCGTGACCGGGCACAAGCAGCACGCCGCCGTGCTCACCCCGCGCGCCGGTGACCAACCGGCCTGGCGCTGGGACGGCGGCACCCCGGAGGGCTTCGTCCGCCACGGTGTGCACGCCTCGCAGCTGGTGCCGCACTGGGCCGCGCTTCCGGGCGTCGCGTCCCGCCTGGTGGCCGCCGCGTTGGCGCCCTCGGCGGCCCTGGCGTGATCGGTCAGGTGGCGGTACGCCGGTTCCCGGCGCTGACCGTCTCCACCCCGCGGACCGAGGTGCGCCGGCTGGTCGCGACGGACGCGGCGGCGGTCGACGAGGTGTTCGGCGACCGGCAGACCCAGCGGTGGCTGCCGCTGGCCGAGGCGGCCGGGCAGATCGACGGGCGGGCGTGGTGCACGGAGCTGGCCCGGCAGCGGCGGGACAGCGGCGACGGCGACCACTGGGCGGTGGTCCGTCGGGAGGACCAGCGCGTGGTGGGGTGCCTGTGGACCCGCCGCACCGACTGGGGCGCCCGGCTCACCGAGGTGTCGTACGCGATCGCGCCGCACGCCCGCGGCTACGGCCTGGCCGCCGAGGCGGTGGACGCGGTGGCCATCGCGCTGATCCTGGAGCACGGATTCCACCGGGTGGAGCTGCGGGTGGCGCCCGGCAACGTCGCGTCCCGGCGGGTGGCCGAGAAGGCCGGTTTCAGCTACGAGGGCCTGTTGCGCAACGCCGGTTTCGTCCGCGGCGCCCGGGTGGACCTGGAGTTGTGGTCCTTCGTCGCCGCCGACCTCCGCTGAGCCCCCTCCCACGTCGATCAAGGAGTTCGCGTCGGGGACCACGCGATCCCGGACGCAAACTCCTTGATCAACTGACCCGGGCGCACCCCCGGGCGGAACGTGGGGCTCAGCCGACGATCTGGTCGGAGGGCGGGGTGAACTGGCGGGACGGCTGGCCCTTGAGGGCGTCGCGCAGCGTCTGCGCCACCGCGTTCACCGGGATCTGCGACTGCCCGTCGCCCACCGCGTTGAACGGATTGTCCGGGTCGGCGATGAAGCTCGCCGCCGCCAGCTCCGGCGTGTAGCCGACGAACCAGGCGGACCGGGTGCTGTCGGTCGTACCCGTCTTGCCGGCGACCGGGCGGCCGACCGTGCCCCGCACGCTGTCGGCCGTCGACCAGCCGCCACAGCTCCCCTTGGCCGGGGTGTCCCCGGTCGGGCAGCGCGCCGCGTCGGTGGCGGCCCGGGCCGCGTCCGCGTTCACCACCTGCCGGCACCGGGGCTTGGCGATCTCCCGTTGCACCCCGCCGGCGGTGGAGTAGGTGGCCGGCGTGCCGTCCCGGTTCATGATCGCGTTGACCGGGATCGCCTCGCAGTAGCGCCCGTCGGCGGCGATCGCCGCGTACGCGTTCGCCATCTCCAGCGGGGTGGCGTCGGAGACGCCCAGCGTGAACGCGCCCCACTTCTTCGCCTTGGCCGGCGACGCCTGCTCCTTGTCCACGTCGGTCCGCCAGCGCAGGCCCAGCTGCTCGGCCAGCCGCACCCCGGCGTCCGCGCCGATCTTCTCCTCCAGCTGGATGAAGTAGGTGTTCACCGACTTGCCGAAGCCGGACCACATGGTCTGCCGGCCGGTCATCGCGCCACTGGCGTTGGACGGCGCCCAGCCGTCGTAGACCGCCGACTTGTACGTGTACGGCGAGTCGTAGGCGGTGGACAGCGGCATCCCGGCGTTGAGCGCGGCGAGCATCGGGAACATCTTGAACGTCGAGCCGGCCTGGTAGCCGGGGAGCGACCCGCCGCCCAGCAGCGGCGCCACCGTGTTCGGGTAGTTCGCCTTGACCTTCGGGCCGGCCTCGGGGTTCGAGCTGTTCGGGTTCTCCGCCAGGTCCAGCGAGTAGTTCCGGTTGACCGCCATCGCCTTGATCCGGCCGGTGCCGGGTTCGGCGACCACGATGCCGTTGGCGAACGGGCTGCCGGTGTTGTCCTTGGCGCCCACGTTCTTCTCCGCCGCCGCCTGGGTCTTCGGGTCGAGGGCGAGCACGATCCGGTAGCCGCCGCGCCGCAGCTTGTCCATCCGTTCCAGGCGGTTCTCGCCGAACGCGGGCTGCGCGCTCCACCAGTTCTTCAGGTAGTCGCAGTAGAAGCCCCAGCTGCGGTGCCCGCCGTCGATCGCGGCGCAGTCGTTCGGCGGGGTGGTCAGCTTCAGCTTGATCGGCTGGCCCTTGGCCGCCGCGGCGGCGTCCGGCGACAGGTAGCCGAGGCGGGCCATGTTGTCGAGCACGTAGTTGCGCCGGCCGGTGGCGTCCTTCTGGTCGGAGGTGATCGGGTCGTACTCCGAGGGGGACTTCACCAGGCCGGCCAGCGTGGCCGCCTCGACCGGGGTGAGGGTGGCCGGCGTCTTGGAGAAGAAGATCTGCGCGGCGGCGTAGATCCCGTAGGCGCGGTGGCCGAAGTAGGCCGAGTTGAGATAGCGCTCCAGGATCTGGTCCTTGCTCAGGTGCTTCTCGATGTCCAGCGCCATGCGCATCTCCTTGACCTTGCGCAGGCTGGTCTGCTGGGTGGCCTCCTGGACCTCCCGCGGTGTGGTCGCGCTGTCCCGCAGGGCCATCCGGACGTACTGCATGGTCAGCGTCGAGGCGCCCTGGGAGACGCCGCCGGAGCGGGCGTTGGACACGAACGCGCGCGCCACGCCCTTCGGGTCGACGCCGTGGTGCTGGTAGAAGCGGTTGTCCTCGGCGGCGACGATCGCCTGCTGGATGTTCGGCGACATGTTCTCGATCTTGGTGTACTGCCGGTACTCCTCGTAGAACATGGTCAGCACGGTCTTGCCGTCGGGCGCGTAGACGTACGACGTCTCGGCCGGCAGCGCGGTCTTGAGGATGTTCGTCTTCTGTTCCACGGCGTGCGCGGTGGCCTTGGCGCCGATGCCGGTGACGGCGACGAGCGGGTACAACGCGGCGGCGACGACGATGCCGGCGATCAGCCCGGCGCGGAGAAGGGGCACGGCACGACCAGCGGAGGCAAGGGGTCGGTTGCTCACGGGGTCAAGCTATGACATTTCCGATTCGGAAATGAGAAGAACTCATAAACCGGCGGGTCGTGACGCGACCCACGCCGGGATGCGCTGTCCCGGGCGGCGGCTTCCCGGCAGGATCGCGGACATGCCCGCACCACCGACCGGGAGCGCCGCCGCTCTCGACGAGCCCGACCTGGGCCACCACGGGGACTCCGAGGCCACGCCCGGCCTGGTCGACCTGGCCGTCAACGTGCGCCGCGCGCCGATGCCCGAGTGGCTGGCCGACCCGCTGACCGCCGCCCTGGGCGAGCTGGCCGCGTACCCGGACCCGACGCCCGCCCGCGCCGCCGTCGCTCACCGGCACGGGCGACCCCCGGACGAGGTACTCCTCACCGCCGGCGCCGCCGAGGGTTTCGTGCTGATCGCCCGCGCGCTGCGCGACGCCCGCCACCCGGTGGTGGTGCACCCGCAGTTCACCGAACCGGAGGCCGCCCTGCGCGCCGCCGGCCACCGGGTGGACCGGGTCCTGCTCGACCCCGCCGACGACTTCCGGCTCGACCCGGCCCGGATACCCGCCGACGCCGACCTGGTCATGGTCGGCAACCCCACCAACCCGACGTCGGTGCTGCACCCGGCGGACACGATCGCCGCCCTCGCCCGCCCCGGCCGGGTGCTGGTGGTCGACGAGGCGTTCGCCGACACCACCGCCGCGCCCGGCGTCGACGGCGAGCCCGAGTCCCTGGCCGCCCGGCGCGACCTGCCCGGCCTGGTGGTGGTGCGCAGCCTCACCAAGACCTGGGGGCTGGCCGGGCTGCGGATCGGCTACCTGCTCGGCGACGCCGCGCTGCTGGCCCGGTTCGCCGCCGCCCAGCCGCTCTGGGCGGTCTCCACCCCGGCGCTCGCCGCCGCCACCGCCTGCGCCGCCCCGGTCGCCGTCGCGGCCGAACGCGCGATCGCCGCCGGGCTCGCCGCCGACCGCGACCACCTGGTGACCCGCCTGTCCGGCCTGCCCGGGGTACGCGTGGCGGGCCGCCCGGCCAGCGCCTTCGTGCTGATCCACCGCGCCGGCGCCGCCGACGTGCGGGAGCGGCTGCGGGAGCAGGGTTGGGCGGTCCGCCGGGGTGACACGTTCCCCGGGCTCGGCCCGGACTGGCTCCGGATCGCGGTACGCGACCGGGCCACCACCGACGCGTTCATCGAGACGCTGGCACGGATCCTGGAGGCATGATGCTGGAGTCCACCGTCGCGGCGATCCGGCCGCTCGACGAGGCGGCCATGGCGGCCGCGCGTGAGTTGCAGGGCCGGCTGACCAAGCCCGCCGGCTCGCTCGGCGCCCTGGAGCCGCTCTCGGTACGCCTCGCCGGGCTGGCCGGCGCCTGCCCGCCGCCGCTGCCCGACCAGGCCGCGGTGGCGATCTTCGCCGGGGACCACGGCGTGCACGCCCAGGGCGTGACCCCGTGGCCGCAGGAGGTCACCGCCCAGATGATCGGCAACTTCCTGGCCGGCGGCGCGGTGGTCAACGCGTTCGCCCGGCAGGCCGGCGCCTCGGTCACCGTGGTCGACGTCGGCGTGGCCACCCCGCTGTCGGTCACCCCGCCCGACCCGGCGGCGCGCGCCGCCGACCCGGCCGGCCCGTCCGCGCTCACCGTCGACGTCGTCGCGACGCCCGCCGACCCGGACGGGCCGCGCCTGGTGGCCGCGAACGTCCGCGCCGGCACCCGCGACATGACCGTCACCGCCGCGCTCACCCGGGACGAGGCCCGGGCGGCGGTGGAGACCGGCATCCGGGTCGCCGACGAGCTGGTCGACGGCGGCGCGGGCATCCTGCTCACCGGCGACATGGGCATCGGCAACACCACCCCGGCCGCCGCGCTGGTCGCCGTGTTCGCCGGGGCGGACGCGGCGGCGGCGACGGGCCGGGGCACCGGCGTGGACGACGAGACGTACGCGCGCAAGGTCGCCGTGGTCCGGGCCGCGCTGGCCCGGCACACGCCCGACCCGGCCGACCCGCTGGGCGTGCTCGCCTCGGTCGGCGGGCTGGAGCACGCCGCGCTGGCCGGCCTGATCCTCGGCGCCGCCGCGCGTCGGGTGCCGGTGCTGCTCGACGGCGTGATCGCGGTCAGCGCCGCGCTGGCCGCCGCCGCGTTCGCGCCGGACGCGGTCGGCGCCATGGTCGCCGGGCACCGCAGCGCCGAGCCGGGCGCCACGGCGGCGCTGCGGCACCTCGGGCTCGATCCGCTGATCGACCTGGGACTGCGCCTCGGTGAGGGCACCGGGGCCCTGCTCGCCCTGCCGGTCGTCACCGGCGCCGTCCGGGTGCTGCACGAGGTGGCCACGTTCGACGCGGCCGGGGTGGCCGAGAAGTGAGTGAGCCGGCCCCGGAGGCGTCGCCCAGCCCGTACCCCCTGGGGTTGCGGCTGGCCGGCCGGCGCGTGGTCGTGGTGGGCGGGGGAGCGGTCGCCACCCGGCGGGTGCCCGCGCTGCTCGACGCGGGCGCGGACGTCCTGCTGGTGTCGCCCGAGCTGACCCCGGCGCTGCGCGCGCACGCCGACGCCGGCCGGCTGCGCTGGGAGCCGCGCCGGTTCGCCCCCGGCGACCTGGACGGCGCCTGGCTGGTCCAGGTGGCGGTGGACGACCGGGTGGCCGCCGCGGCGGTCAGCGCGGCCGCGGCCGAACGGCGGATCTTCTGCGTCCGCGCCGACGACCGGGCCGCCGCCAGCGCCTGGACGCCCGCCGTGACCCGGCACGGCCCGGTGACCGTGGCCGTCCTCGGCGGCGGCGACCCGCGCCGGGCGATGACCGTCCGCAACGCCGTCCGCGACCTCCTGGGCGCAAGGAAGGGCCCCTTGTTAACGCCTCCGGTAGAGGAAGGGGCCCCTTTTAACACCACGGGCGGTCGGGTTGCGCTGGTGGGCGCCGGGCCGGGCGATCCGGAGCTGATCACCGTGAAGGGCTGGCGGCTGCTCACCGAGGCCGAGGTGGTGGTCGCCGACCGGCTCGTCCCGGGGCTGCTCCTGGACGAGTTGCGGCCGGACGTCGAGCTGGTGGACGCCTCGAAGATCCCGTACGGGCCGTCGCGCACCCAGGAGGAGATCAACCGCATCCTGGTGGACCGGGCCCGGGCCGGCAAGGTGGTGGTCCGGCTCAAGGGCGGCGACCCGTACGTCTTCGGGCGCGGCGGCGAGGAGTTGCTGGCCTGCGCCGAGGCCGGTGTGCCGGTGACCGTGGTCCCGGGGGTCACCAGCGCGGTCGCGGTGCCCGGGGTGGCCGGCGTGCCGGTGACCCACCGGGGCGTGGCGCACGAGTTCACCGTGGTCTCCGGACACGTCGCACCGGATTCGCCGGCGTCGCTCGTGCGCTGGGAGGCCCTGGCCGGGCTGCGCGGCACGCTGGTGGTCCTGATGGGCCTGAAGAACCTGGCCGCGATCGCCGCCACCCTGATCGCGCACGGCAAGCCGGCCGACACCCCGGCCGCGGTGATCCAGGAGGGCACCACCGCCGCCCAGCGGACGCTGCGCTCAACCCTCGCCACGGTCGCCGCCGACGTCGAGGCCGCCGCGCTGCGCCCGCCCGCGATCGTGGTGATCGGCGACGTGGTCCACGCCCTGACCCCCTGACGCCCGCCAACCTCGCCGATCGTGCACTTGGCGCCCGAGAGATGCCCGTTGTGCCCCCTTTGCTGGGGCAGCAAGTGCAAGATCGCCGAGGACGGGGCGGCGGGGGAGCGGGTCCCCCGCCGCCGTCAGGTCACTGCTTGAGCATGTTGTCCAGCAGCAGGGCGCAGCGGATCAGGCCCAGATGGCTGTAGGCCTGGGGGTGGTTGCCCAGGCCCCGCTCGGCGAGCGGGTCGTACTGCTCGGGCAGCAGGCCCGTGGGGCCGGCCGTGTCGACCATCTGGGTGAACAGCTCCTCGGCGTCGGTGCGGCGGCCGGTGCGCAGGTACGCCTCGATCAGCCACGCCGTGCAGATGTGGAAGCCGCCCTCCCGGCCGGGCAGGCCGTCGTCCCAGTGGTAGCGGTAGACGACCGGGCCGCTGCGCAGGTCCGCCTCGATCTTCAGCACGGTGGAGAGGAAGCGCGGATCGTCGCCGGCGAGCAGGCCGGAGATGCCGATCCAGAGCGACGAGGCGTCCATCTCCTCGTACCCGTACGCGACGCTGTACGCCTCGGCCTCCGGGTGCCAGCCGTGCTCCAACACGTTGGCGGCGATCCGGTCGCGCAGCTCGACCCACTCCGGCCGGTCCTCGCCGCCGTGCTGACGCACCACGTGCAGCGCCCGGTCGACGGTCATCCAGAGCATGACCTTGGAGAAGACGTGGTGCCGGGGTGGGAGGCGGGCCTCCCAGATGCCGTGGTCGGGCTCGTGCCAGCGGCGGCGTACCGCCTCGACCATGTTCTCCAGCACCCGCCACTCGTCGTCGCGGACCGAGCCCCGGGCGTCGGCCACCGCGGCGATCAGGTCGGCGACCGGGCCGAAGACGTCGAGCTGGAGCTGGTGGTTCGCCAGGTTGCCGACCCGGACCGGCCGGGAGCCGGCGTAGCCGGGCAGCGTGTCGATGACCGCCTCGGCGCCCAGCTCGTAGCCGTCGACGGTGTAGAGCGGGTGCAACCGCTCCGGATGGCCGCCGGTGCGGTCGACCACGCCGTCGATCCAGCGCAGCAGCCCCTCGGCCTCCTCGGTGGAGCCGAGGTCGACCAGCGCGCGGGCGGTCATCGCCGCGTCCCGCAGCCAGCAGTAGCGGTAGTCCCAGTTGCGGACCCCGCCCAGTTCCTCGGGGAGCGACGTGGTCGCCGCGGCGAGGATCGAGCCGGTCGGCTCGTGGCAGAGCCCGCGCAGCGTCAGCGCGCTGCGGGCGACCAGGTCCCGGGCGGTGGCGGGCAGCCGCAGCGAGGCCACCCAGTCCTTCCAGGGCTGCTCGGCGGCGGTCTGCCGCTCGTGCACCGGCAGCCGGTGCGGCTCCAGGCTCTGCGTGCCGAAGCGCAGCTCCAGCACCACCTGACCGCCGGCGGCGGAGAGGTCCACCACCGCCTTCGCGGTCTCGTAGCCGGCGTCGTTGGTGACCTCCCACTCGACGCCGGGGGAGTGCAACGCGACCGGCTCGTTGGAGCCGAGCACCAGCAGACCGTCGTCGAGCGGCTGGAGCTGGACCGCCACCTGACCGAACTCGGGGCGCGGGGCGAACTCGACCCGGGCCCGCCCGGTGCCGCTGAGCACGCGGACCAGGGTCGAGTCGCCGCTGACCACGACCGGGTCGTCCGGGGTCGTCTCCCGGACGGGCAGGTCCAGCCAGTCGGTGACGGTCAGGCCGGACCAGCGGGTCTCCACGGTCATGGTGTTGCTGCGGTAACGCTGGCCCAGTGGGATGCCGCCGCGCTCCGGGCCGACGGTGAAGTGCCCGGCCGGGCTGCCGCCGACCAGGTCGGCGAAGATCGCCGCCGAGTCCGGCTTCGGGTGACACAGCCAGGTGATCTTGGCTTCGGGCGTGACCAGCGCGACGGTACGGCCGTTGGCCAGCATCGAGTGCCGCTCGATCGGCACCGCCCGCTCGCCGAAGAGCCAGTGCCGCCGGGTCTCCAGCAGCAGGCCGAGCGCCCGGGCCGCCTCGATCGGCTCGGCCACCCGGTAGTCCGCCTGGGTCTCCCCGGGGCCGATCTTGATGCCGACGTCCGGCCCGTGCAGGTTGCCGAAGGCGTTCTCGTCGGTGACGTCGTCGCCGATGAAGAGCACCGCGCTGGCCGCGAGCTGGGTCCGGAGCTGGTCGACGGCGGTGCCCTTGTGGGTGGCGACCACCGACAGCTCGATGACCTCCTTGCCCTGGGTGACGGTGACGTCCTCCCAGGTCGCGGGCCCGCTGCGGACCGCCTCGACGGCGGCGGCGGCGATCTGCGGGTCGACCCCACGGGTGTGCACGGCCACGCTCGCCGGCTTGCGCTCCAGGCGGACCCCCGGATGCGCGGCGGCGATGTCCCGCAGCACCTCGCGGAGCCGGTGCCGGACCGCGATCAGCTCCGGGGTGAGCCGCTCGACGAAGCCGATGTCGAACTCCGAGCCGTGGCTGCCGACGAGGTGCACCTCGCTGGGCAGCCGGGAGAGCGTGGCCAGGTCACGCAGCGCGCGACCGGAGACCACCGCGACGCTGGTCTGCGGCAACGAGGCCAGCGCGCGCACCGCGGCGACCGACTCGGGCAGCGGCACGGCCTTGCTCGGGTCCTCGACGATCGGGGCGAGCGTGCCGTCGTAGTCGCAGGCGACGAGGAGCTGGGGCATCCGGGCGATGCGGCCGATGGCGGCACGCAGTTCCGGGTCCAGCGCGCCACCGTGGGCGGTGGCGGTTGCGGGCGAGGTCACGCCACCTCCGTATCGGGGACGCCGAGCTCGCTGAGGAACGACTTGGCCCAGTGGCCCACGTCGTGGCTGCGCAGATGGCGCTGCATGACGCGCATCCGGCGGCGGGCCTCGGGTTTCTCGACGTGCACGGCCCGGAGCAACGCGTCCTTGACCGCGTCCGGGTCGTGCGGGTTACACAGGAACGCCTGGCGCAGCTCGGTGGCGGCGCCGGCGAACTCACTGAGCACGAGCGCGCCGCCCTGGTCGGCGCGCGATGCGACGTACTCCTTGGCCACCAGATTCATTCCGTCTCGCAGCGGGGTCACCATCATCACGTCGGCCGCGACGTACATCGCGGCCAGTTCGGAGCGACTGTACGACTGATGCAGATAATGCACCGCCGGCACGCCGACCCGGCCGAATTCACCATTGATCCGGCCAACCTCGCGTTCCACCTTCACCCGAAGTGCCTGGTAGTGCTCCACGCGCTCGCGGCTGGGCGTGGCGACCTGCACCATAACCGCGTCGGGAACTGTCAACTTTCCGTCAGCAAGGAGTTCCCGGAAGGCCTTGAGGCGGAGTTCGATGCCCTTGGTGTAGTCGAGCCGGTCGACGCCCAGGATGATGGTCTTCGGGTTGCCCAGCTCCTCGCGGATCTGCTTGGCCCGGGCCTGGATCGCGGGGTCCTCGGCCAGCCGCTCCATCTCCCTGGTGTCGATCGAGATGGGGAACGCGCCCGCCTTCACCTGCCGGCCGTCGACCTGGATCATCTGCCCCTCGTAGCGCAGACCGAGCAGGTGCCGGGCCAGCCGGACGAAGTTCTGCGCCGCCAGCCGCTGCTGGAAGCCGACCAGGTCCGCGCCGAGCAGGCCGCGCAGGATCTCGGTGCGGAACGGCATCTGCATGAACAGCTCGATCGGCGGGAACGGAATGTGCAGGAAGAACCCGATCCGCAGGTCCGGACGCAGCTCGCGGAGCATCGCCGGCACCAGCTGGAGCTGGTAGTCCTGCACCCAGACCGTGGCCCCCTCGGCCGCCACGTCGGCAGCGGCCTCCGCGAACCGGGCGTTGACCAACCGGTACGCCTCGCGCCAGCGCCGCTTGTAGGCCGGCGTCTCCACCGCGTCGTGGTAGAGCGGCCAGATGGTCGCGTTCGACTGGCCCTCGTAGTAACGCTCCAGCTCCTCGGCGCTCAACGGCACCGGGTGCAGCCGGATCCCCTCCAGGTCGAACGGCTCGGGCGCGGCGCCGGTGCCGCCGGCCCACCCGACCCACGTGCCCTGGTGCTCGGCGAGCACCGGGTGCAGTGCGGTCACCAGGCCGCCCGGGCTGCGCCGCCACTGCCGCCCCTCGGGTGTGCTCACCTCGTCGACCGGCAGGCGGTTGGCCACTACGACAAAGGAGCTACGGACGGTCACGATCGGCCACCTCCGGGTATGACGGGTCCACCGCGATGAGCGTACTGAGCGTAGCTGCGGCGTCTGATCCCCCGTGCCGGAGTTCCCTACCCGTCCCAGAACCGCCGAACCCTCCGCGTGATCTTGTCGACACCCCGGCCTCGTACGCCGCTGGGGTGGGGTGATGTGGGCGGGGCCGCCCGTACCTGTCAGGATTGACGACGGCGTGCGCGCGGCCGGCCCCCGGCCGGCGGCGGCGGGCGGAGATCGACGCCCGCGCCTCGCGCCCCGCAAGCCCGCGATCGCAACCGACGGAGGTAGCCCGCACCGTGGCCCAGTTCATCTACGTCCTGGACAAGGCGCGCAAGGCGCACGGCGACAAGGTCGTGCTCGACAACGTGACGCTGAACTTCCTGCCGGGTGTCAAGATCGGTGTGGTCGGTCCGAACGGCGCCGGCAAGTCCAGCCTCCTCAAGATCATGGCAGGGCTCGACCGGCCGAGCAACGGCGAGGCCCGGCTGATGCCCGGCTACTCCGTCGGGATGCTGGCGCAGGAGCCGCCGCTGAACGACGCCAAGACGGTCCTCGGCAACGTCGAGGAGGCGGTCGCCGAGACCAAGGCCAAGCTGGAGCGGTTCAACAAGATCGCCGAGCAGATGGCGACCGACTACTCCGACGAGCTGATGGAGGAGATGGGCAAGCTCCAGGAGGAGCTGGACACCGCCGACGCGTGGGACATCGACTCCAAGCTCGAACTGGCCATGGACGCGCTGCGCTGCCCGCCGCCGGACGCCGACGTCACCACGCTGTCCGGTGGCGAGCGTCGCCGGGTGGCGCTGTGCAAGCTGCTGCTGGAGGCGCCCGACCTGCTGCTGCTCGACGAGCCCACCAACCACCTGGACGCGGAGAGCGTGCAGTGGCTGGAGCAGCACCTGGCCAAGTACGCCGGCACCGTCCTGGCCATCACCCACGACCGGTACTTCCTGGACAACGTGGCCAACTGGATCCTGGAGCTGGACCGCGGCCGGGCCTACCCCTACGAGGGCAACTACTCCACCTACCTGGAGAAGAAGGCCGCCCGGCTCTCCGTCGAGGGCCGCCGCGACGCCAAGATGAAGAAGCGCCTCTCCGAGGAGCTGGAGTGGGTCCGCTCGAACGCCAAGGCGCGGCAGACCAAGTCCAAGGCCCGTCTCGACCGCTACGACGAGATGGCCGCCGAGGCGGAGAAGACCCGGAAGCTGGACTTCGAGGAGATCCAGATCCCGCCGGGCCCGCGTCTGGGCAACACGGTCATCGAGGCCAACAACCTGACCAAGGCGTTCGGCGAGCGGGTCCTGATCGACAACCTGTCGTTCTCGCTGCCGCGCAACGGCATCGTCGGCATCATCGGCCCGAACGGCGTCGGCAAGACCACGCTGTTCAAGACCATCGTCGGGCTGGAGGAGCCGACCGGCGGTTCGGTCCGGGTCGGCGAGACGGTCTCGCTGTCGTACGTCGACCAGAACCGGCAGGGCCTGGCCGGTGACAAGAGCGTGTGGGAGGTCGTCTCCGACGGGCTGGACCACCTCATGGTGGGCAAGGTCGAGATGCCCTCCCGGGCGTACATCGCCGCGTTCGGCTTCAAGGGGCCGGACCAGCAGAAGCCGACCAAGGTGCTCTCCGGCGGCGAGCGGAACCGGCTCAACCTGGCGCTGACGCTCAAGATCGGCGGCAACGTCATCCTGCTCGACGAGCCGACCAACGACCTGGACGTGGAGACGCTCTCCAGCCTGGAGAACGCGCTGCTGGAGTTCCCCGGCTGCGCCGTGGTCATCTCCCACGACCGGATGTTCCTGGACCGGGTCGCCACGCACATCCTGGCCTGGGAGGGCGACGACCAGAACCCGGCCAAGTGGTTCTGGTTCGAGGGCAACTTCGAGGCGTACGAGAAGAACAAGATCGACCGGCTCGGCGCCGAGGCCGCCCGGCCGCACCGGGTGACCTACCGCAAGCTCACCCGTGACTGACCGGTGCTGACCCTTGTCTGACCGGTTCGTCTACCACTGCGCGCTGCGCTGGTCCGACCTGGACGCGTACGGCCACGTCAACAACGCCCGCTTCCTCACGCTCTACGAGGAGGCCCGGGTGGCGATGATGTTCGCCGGCGGCCGGGCGTGGGGGGTGGGCTCGTTCGCCGACGGTGTGGTCATCCGCCGGCACGAGGTCGACTACCTGCGCCCGGTCGACTACGCGCTCGGCCGGGCCACCGCGGAGGCGGCGCCCACCGTGCGGATCGAACTCTGGGTCGACGAGATCCGCGCCGCGTCCTTCTCGGTCGCCTACGAGCTCTACGACGGCGACGCGCTGGCCGGCACCGCCCGGTCGGTGCTGGTGCCGTTCGACCTGTCCGCGCAGCGGCCGCGCCGGATCGCGCCCGAGGAGCGGGCGTTCCTGCTCCGCTACGCCCCCGGGCTGACCGGATGACCGGGCCGGCGGCCGGGCACGGGCTGACCGGGGTGGCCGACGCCGGCGCGTTCCTGGCCCGGCTGGTCCGGCTCGACCCGGCCTCCCCGGTCCGGCTCCGGCCGGTGCCCGGCGTCGGCCGTACGGCGCTCTGGGCCCACCTGCCCTGGGACGTGCTCGTGGTGCGCAGCGTGCCCGGCACGGCGTCCGGCGACGTCACGGTCGCCGCCGGGGAACTCCTGGCCGAACTCTCGTCCGGCGGGGACGGGCTGCCGCGGCGGCGGGACGACGCCTGGCGCTGGCCGTTGCCGCCGCCGGCCAGCCGGCCGGTGGAGGTGCTGCCCGGCGGGGAGGTGCGCCGGATCGCCGAGGCGGCGGCCGGGACGCTGCGCGAGGCGGCGGCGCACGGGGTGGCCGGGCGGGCGGTCGGCCAGCGCGTGCTGCGCGACGCGCTGCTGGACCACGTCGCGGTGGTGGTCACCCCGGACGAGGCGCCGCAGGCACCGGTGGAGGTGTCCCAGCGGTTGGTGCAGGGCGTGGTCCGGATGGGCTTCGTCGGCGCGGGCGACGTTCAGGTGCGGGTGGCCGGCCGTTGGGTCGGACTCGTCGGTCCGTACGGGGCGGCGTGGTCGCGGACCGTTGCGGATCTTGCACTGACGCCTACCCGGGCTCATCCGAACGGCTGACCCCGCATCGTTCTTCCGGGCTGGGGCGGTCGTTGGGGGGATGCCTCCTGCCGGCTGTCCGGGTACCGTCCATCCTCGGATCCAACGCACCGTAGGCGGCTGGATCCGCTGGGGAGTGAGGTGCGCGAGCGATGCCGTGGTGGTCATGGCGCCCCGGTCCCGCCGGTGGCGGCGATCCGGAGACTCGAAGCGGGACCACAGTGGACGACACCGTCCGGGTCGGGCCACCGGCCCCGCGCCAGCCGGGAGACGACACGGCGGCGCCCGAGCGGCCGGTCATCGCCGACATGCCGGCCACGGTCGCCCCGGTCACCCTCCGCCGGGTCTGCGACGCGCTCGACCTGCTCGACGTGCGCTACCTGGCCGACGGCGACGGCAACCTGCTCGCCATGTGGGAGCGGCACGCCGTGCTGGTCGCGCTGGAGGGCCCGGAGGACGAGATCCTGGTGATGCGGGCCCGTCCTCACGCGACGGTGCCGCCGGACTGGGCCGACCGGGCCTACCGGGTGGTCAACGAGTGGAACCACACCCGACGGTTCTGCAAGGCCTACATCGGCGACCCGACCGAGCGGGGGCAGCTCCCGATCTACGCCGAGCTGCAGGTGCCGCTCGGCGCCGGCACCCACGACGCGCTGCTGGTCGAGATGCTCGACTGCGGCGCCGCGGTGGCCACCACGTTCGTCGACTGGCTGCACGACGAGGGCGCCCTGCTCTGACTCCCCACCGGGCCGTCGGTCAGCCGGCGGCCGGGTCCTCCATCACGTTCACCATGAAATAGGCGGCCCGCTCCAGGTAGTCCCAGAGCGCGGCGGCGAGCTGCGGCGGCAGGTCCAGCTCGTCCACCGCCCGGCGCATGTGACGCAGCCAGGCGTCCCGCTCGGCCGCGCCGATGCGGAACGGGGCGTGCCGCATCCGCAGTCGCGGGTGGCCGCGCTGCTCGGAGTAGGTGTGCGGGCCGCCCCAGTACTGGACCAGGAAGAGGGTCAGCCGGTCCGCCGCCGGGCCCAGGTCCTCCTCCGGATACATCGGCCGCAGCAGCGGGTCGTCGGCGACGCCGGCGTAGAACACGTCCACCAGCTTGCGGAAGGCCGGTTCACCGCCGATCGCCTCGAAGAGCGTCATCGACTCGCCTGGGGAAGTCACGCTTCCATCCTGCCAGGTGCGCCCCGGCCACCGCCCCCGCCCGCCGGGCGGCGCCGGTCACGTCACCGCGTGCCGGCGTCGCCCGTGCTCCCGCCCCCGGTCGCCCCCTCCCGGCCCCCGGGCCGGGGTGTGCGCCCGCGCGGCGCTGGACTCGGCCTGGGCGGTCTCGACGGCCGCCTGGATCGTCGCCGGGCGGGGCCAGGTGGCCGCCGCCACGAGCATCAGGAGCACCCCCGCCGCACTCCAGACCCCGACGACCGCCGGGATGGAGAAGCGCTCGGCCAGCGCGCCGGTGGCCAGCACCGCGCCTCCCTGGATGACCTGCGTGCCGCTGGCCATCACCCCGAACGCCCGCGCCCGGTAGCCGTCCGGGAGGGCCTGCACGAAGAGGCTGTTGGCGACCGGGACGATCCCGGCGACCGCGAAGCCGCACGCGGCGGCGAGCAGGGCCACCACGGCCGGCGGCGGGTCGAGCAGCGCGGGCACGAGCGCGGCCGGCGCGAGCACCGCCAGTGGCGGCAGCAGGGTCAACCGGCGGGTCGGACCGACCAGCCGCGCGATGAGGATCCCGCCGATGACGTAGCCGACCGGGTTGGCCGCCATGATCAGCGCCTGCGCGGTGCCGGCGTCCATGCCGCCGCCGGTGCGCTCGGCGGCCCAGCCGGCGGCGAGGCCCTCGGGGACGATCGAGAAGACCATCGCGCTGAACACCAGCACCGCGATGGCGCGCAGCACCGGTCGCTCGAAGACGATCCGGAAGCCCTCGGCGGTCTCCCGCAGCAGGTGGCTGCGGGGCCCCGCGGCCAGCGCCGGCGCCCGGTCCCGCAGGCCGAACCGGACCAGGAGGGCCGACAGGGCGAACGTGCCGGCGTTGATCAGCAGCGCGGTGCTCGGGTTGAGCGCCGCGATGGTCGCGCCGGCGAGGTAGCCGACGACCTGGGCGGTCTGGACGGCGCTGGTGGAGGCGGTGAGGCCCACCACCAGCCGGTCGCCTTCGAGGATGTGCGGCAACAACGCCGAACGCGCGGCCTGGCTCGGCGGGTTGGCCAGCGTCGCCACGAAGATCAGGACGAGGATCGCCCAGGCCGGCATGAACGGCATCGCGACCAGCACCATCAGCGCCATCCGGATGAGGTCGCAGAGGACCATCACGCGGCGGTAGCGGTGCCGCTCGGCCAGCGCCGACAGCAGCGGGCCGCCGATCAGCCAGGGCAGGTAGCTGGCCGCGAAGGCGGCGGCGGAGAGGGCGACCGAGCGGGTCTCCTGGAGGACCAGCACCGTGAGCGCGGCCTTGGCGAGGTAGTCACCGATCCAGGAGAGGACGTTGGCGGCGAAGAGCGCGCGGAACTCGGACTGACCGAACACGTCGCGGAAGGTGGCCGGACCCTCCTGGTCGGGTCGCTCGTCGGACACCGTCGCCTCCATCGTTCCTGGTCGACCACTTGTGATGGCCCGGCCGGGAACCGTCGTCAGATCAACCGATCAGCGAGGACAGGAGCACACTCCCCGGTGGAGTGCGTTCACCGGATTCTGCCCGATCGTCTGACAACTGGCTAGGGCGAACGGATTGATCGTCGCATCTCCGACTGAACGAACGGACGATACCCGAGGGGCCGCGCGACGCGCGACCCCCGGAAATCGTCCGTCCGGTACGGGTACGTCAGGTGGCGCCGCCGGTGCCCGTCCCCTCCGGCCGCGGCGGCGGCGAGGGCTGCGGCGGCAGGCCGGGGAAGAGCCGGGCCGCCGCGATGCGGGCCGTGATCCCCGAGTTCTCCAGCGCCTCCGCGAGGCGCCGGCGCAGCTCGCGACCGACCGCGAACTGCCCCTCGGCGGTGGTCTTGACCACGGTACGGATCACCGCTCCGTCGACCGTCATCTGCTCCACACCGAGTACCTCCGGCTGCTCCACGATCTCCGGTGCCAGCTCCGGGTCCAGCGCCACCGACGCCGCCGCGGTCCGCAGCACCGCGGTGGCCTCCTCGGTGCCGGCGAAGCCGATCGGCAGGTCCACCACGACCAGCGCCCAGCCCTGGCTCTTGTTGCCGACCCGGACGATCTCGCCGTTGCGGATGTACCAGAGCACGCCCCGGCCGTCCCGGACCGTGGTCACCCGCAGGCCCACCGCCTCCACCACGCCGGTCGCCTCGCCGAGGTCGACTGTGTCGCCCACGCCGTACTGGTCCTCGATCAGCATGAACAGGCCGGCGATCAGGTCCTTGACCAGGCTCTGCGCGCCGAAGCCGAGGGCCACGCCGGCGATGCCCGCGCTCGCCAGCAGCGGGGCCAGGTCGAAGCTGAACTCCTTGAGCACCATCAGCAGCGCGATGCCGAAGACGAACGCGGTGACCATGCTGCGCAGCACCGACCCGATCGCCTCGGCGCGCTGCCGGCGCCGCTCCGGCACGAACTGCTCCGGGTCGAGGGTGGCGCTGGGGATCCGCTCCCGCAGCGGGCGGAGCATGGTCGGCACCGCGCCGTGGGTGGTGGTGCGCACCAGCCGGTTGATGGTGCGGTGCAACGCCCAGCGCGCGGCCACCGCGAGCAGCAGGATCAGCGCGATCCGCAGCGGTTTCAGCAGGATCCAGTAGCTGCCCTCGGCGAACCAGCTCGACCCGGTCAGGTCGTAGATGTTGCGGCACAGGGGGTCGGTCCGGCAGTCGATCGACGGGGACGGGCTGGAGCTGGGACTCGGGCTGGGCTCGGACGCGGCGGCCAGCGCGCGCAGCGTCAGATCGGCGGCACTCACCCTGCTTTCGTACCGCACGGGCGGCGCGCGCCCACCGCGGACCCACCCCGGACGGCGTCGGCGGGTCGACGATCATCCCGGGCGGAACCGGTCATCGTGGCACGGCGGGGTCAGGCTTGCCGGGGGTACCCCGGATTAGTGCGTGCAATCCGGGGCGCGATCAGGGACTATTGGCGCAACGGACGTCGGTGGTCCCGGCCGGCGCTCGGGGCCGTCGCGCGCTGTCGCGGGCGGTCCCGGCGTGCAGGCGGCGGGAGCGGCTGGACCGGGAGGGTGAGCGCGATGCCTGACATACGACCCACGGCGGGCTCCGGTGCACTCGTTCTCAACGCCACCTACGAGCCCCTGTGCGTCGTGTCGGTGCGTCGTGCCGCGATCCTCGTGCTCTCCGCCAAGGCCGTCTGCGTGGCCGACGGCGAGGGCATCCTGCACAGCGCCCGCAACGCCCTCCCGGTGCCCTCGGTGGTGCGGTTGACCCGCTACGTCCGGGTGCCCTACCGCACCCACGTGGGGCTGTCCCGCCGGGCGATCTTCGCCCGCGACGGGTGGCGGTGCGCCTACTGTCGCGGGCCGGCGGAGACCATCGACCACGTCTTCCCGCGCAGCCGGGGCGGCCGCCACGCGTGGGAGAACGTGGTCGCCGCCTGCGCCCGGTGCAACCACACCAAGGGCGACAAGACCCCGGCCGAGCTGGGCTGGCGGCTGCACCACCTGCCGGCGGCGCCGAAGGGCAACGCCTGGCGGGTGCTGGGCCACCGCGCGCCCGACCCCCGCTGGGCGGACTGGCTCGACCTGCGTGAGCCCGAGGTCGAAGCGGCCTGACGGCGCTCAGCGGGCCTGGACCAGCGACGCGTAGACCACCAGGTTGTCGGCGTACCCGGTCTCGCCGCCCACCCAGCGCCCGCCGCAGGTGATCAACCGCAGGTTGGGGCGGCTGAAGTCGCCGTAGACGTCCTCCACCGGCAGCTTCTCCTTGCCGTACCGCTCGATCGAGGTCACCTCGAAGACCGCCACCGACCGGTCCTGCCGGGTCACCTCGATCCGGTCGCCGTCGTCGAGTTCCTTCAGCCCGTGGAAGACGGCCGGTCCGGTGGTGGTGTCGACGTGCCCGACCAGCACCGCCGGCCCGTACTGGCCGGGGGTGGGGCCCTGGTCGTACCAGCCGACCTCGCCGGCGCGGCTCACGTCCGGCACCGCGATGCTGCCGTCGGGCGCGATGCCGACCCGGTGCACCGGCGCGCGCAGGTCGAGCTTGCCGATTCGGAGGTCGGTCGGCGGGCTGGCGGGCAGCACCGGGAACTTCTTCGGCGGCGGTCGCAGCCCGGCCACGATCCGGTCCGGCAGCACGCTGACCCCGGTCACCCGTTCCACCCCGAGCATGGCCACGATCAGCGCCATCAGGCTCGCCACCACCAGCACCGGGGCGCCGGGGCCGCGCCCCGGGGCGTACCGGCGGGTGGTGGTCCGGCCGGGGCGGGCGGTGACCGGCCGGCCCTGTGGGTCGGCGGTGGCGACGCTGGCCGAGAAGGCGTGCCCGGCGGCGTGGGCGAACCGGCGGGCGGCGCGGGACGTCAGTCGCAGCGCGGCCCGGAGCCGCCGCCGGGCCCGGTCCCGGTCGCACCCGCGCCCCGCCTCGACGGCGACGGGCGGGTGCGCGATGCCGCGCCGTCCGGTGCCGCCGGGGCGGCGTCGGGGCGGCTGCGGTCCGGTGCGGGTGTGGCGTCGCGGTGAGCGGGCCATGGCCGCACCCCGGTCAGACGCGGCTACCGGACTTGCGGCGGGCGCCCACGCCGGCCACCACGGCCACCGCCACCAGGCCGCCGACCAGCAGCAGCGAGCCGGCGCCCCGGCCGCCGCCGGCGGTGCCCCCGCCGCCGGTCGCCGGGCCCTTGCTCGGCTGGCTCATGTTCAGCACGGTGAGCATGGTGGAAGCGGTGTTGCCGTTGGAGCAGTCGAGGTTCACCGGGTAGTCGCCGGGCGCCTTGTTGCCGGGCACCGTGGTCGAGCCGGTCAGGAAGCCGTTGTCCGGCCGCAGCATCACCCGGCCGCCGAAGGCGTCCGAGGTGACCTGGGCCTGGCGGTTGTTGCTGTTGTCGCAGCCGGCCCGGATGGTCACCCGGGAGCCGGCCTGGACGCTGTTCGGCGTCACCTCGATGAACACGCTCTCCCCGGCCCGGGCCGGTACGGCGGTGGTCAGGACGAACGCCGCGACCAGGCCGACCAGGCCCAGGACGGACGACAACACGCGGTGTGACAGGAGCCCTCGCATGGTTCCCCCCTCCCGGTGCGTCGGTGCACCGGAATCCTGCTGACGGGCAGCGAGGGCTGCGTTCCCGGACGGCGGGGGTGTTAACAGGGGGCCCCGCCCATACCGGAAGCGTTAAGCGGGGGCCCCGCCTTTCACGACCGGGTGCCAGGCCAGCGGGGTGGAGAGCACCATCGTGCTGGACGGCTGGCCGTACGGGGCGAGCCGGTCGATGACCTCCTCGAACTCGCCCATCGACCCGGCCGCGACCTTGAGGAAGCTGCACGCGTCACCGGTGATCCGGTGGATCTCCATGATCTCCGGCCACTGCGCCACCCGGGGGTCGTTGAGGATGCAGCGCGAGCCGTAACAGGACATTCGGATCAGCGCCAGCACGGTCCGCCCGGCCCGGGTGAGGTCCACGTGGGCGTGGTAACCGGTGATCACCCCGGACTCCTCCAGCCGCCGGACCCGCTCCGCGACCGCCGGCGGGGACAGGTGCACCCGGCGGGACAACTCGCTGTAGGAGAGCCGGGCGTCGGCCTGGAGCTCGCGCAGCAGCGCCCAGTCCATGTCGTCCACGCGGCGACCTTCCTTACGTTAAGTCGGCGACCCGAGATGCTTTCAGGTCGTGAGGTCAGACCACCTTACCGCCGTTGAACAGGCATTCCATCCGCGCCCGGACCGGCGAGATCATGGCGTCTACCCCGCGTACGGACGGAGAAGACGGTGGAACAGACGACGGCGGTGCGCCCGGCCACCTCGCAGCAGCGGGCGGCCCGAGCGGCACGCAACGGTGGCGAGCCGACGCTGGAGTTCGCCGACCGCGTGCCCTACGACGCGTACGTGCACGCGAGCACGCTGCACCGGCTCCAGCAGCCGCTCAGCGACGATCCGGGCGAGATGTCCTTCCTGATGGTCAGCCAGATCATGGAGCTGTACTTCAAGCTGACCTGCCACGAGCTGCGGCACGCCCAGCGCGAGGTGCGGGCCAACCGGATCTGGGAGGCGCTGCCCCCGCTGCGCCGGGCCGCGCTGCACCTGGAGGGGCTGAACGCGGCCTGGCAGGGGCTGCGCTGGATGACGCCGGCCGACTTCAACCGGTTCCGCGACCGGCTCGGTGAGGGTTCCGGCTTCCAGTCCGCGATGTACCGCCAGCTGGAGTTCCTGCTCGGCCTGCGGGACCCGGCGCTGATCCGTCCGTTCCGCCGGCAGACCGACGTGCACGCCGAGCTGACCGCCGCGCTGGCCACGCCGAGCCTCTGGGACGACGTGGTGGCGCTGCTCGCCCGCCGCGGCTTCGACCTGCCCGACGAGCTGCTGGACCGGGACGTCGCGGCCGAGCACGAGCCGCACCCCGGCGTCGAGGCGGCCTGGGTGCGCGTCTACGCCGACAGCGGCCCGGACAACCACCTGCGCCTGCTCGGCGACGCGCTGACCGAGGTGGCCGAGCAGTTCGGCGACTGGCGCTGGAACCACGTCAAGGCGGTGCAGCGGACCATGGGCGCCAAGGTCGGCAGCGGCGGTTCGGCCGGCCTGGCATGGTTGCAGCGCAGCATGGCCCGGGTCGTCTTCCCGGAGCTGTGGTCGGCCCGTACCGCTATGTGACCGGAGAGAACAGCATGCACACCCCCGAGAGCGAAGCCCACCGGCGGGACGCCGCCGATCCCGGCCACCGCCACCTGTTCCACGTGCCGCCGGCCGAGGGCGGGCGCCATCCCGACGTGGCGTACCTGGCCGGCAACTCGCTGGGCCTGCAACCCCGGGCCACCCGGGACGAACTCGTCGCCGACCTGGACGCCTGGCGCCGACTCGGCGTGGAGGGGCACCTGGAGGCGGAGCGGGCCTGGCTGCCGTACCACGAGCTGTTGACCGCACCGGCCGCGCGCCTGGTCGGCGCGCTGCCCACCGAGACCGTGGTGATGAACTCCCTCACGGTCAACCTGCACCTGCTGATGGTCAGCTTCTACCGCCCAGCGGGGGAGCGCACGACGATCGTCATCGAGGACAGCGCGTTCCCGTCGGACAGCTACGCGGTGCGCAGCCAGGCCCGCTTCCACGGCCTCGACCCGGGCGCCACGGTGGTGCGGCTCAAGCCCCGCCCCGGCAGCGACACGCTGGGCACGCAGGACGTCCTGGACTACCTGGCCCGCGAGGGGCACACGGTCGCGCTGCTGCTGCTCGGCGGCGTCAACTACCTGACCGGCGAGCTGATGGACATTCCGGCGATCACCGCCGCCGGCCGGGCCGCCGGGGCGGTCGTCGGCTGGGACCTGGCGCACGCCGCCGGCAACGTGCCGCTGGCGCTGCACGACTGGGACGTCGACTTCGCCGCCTGGTGCTCGTACAAATACCTGAACTCCGGCCCGGGTGCCCTGGGCGGCGTCTTCGTCCACGAGCGACACCACGGCGACCCCTCGCTGCCGAGGTTCGAGGGCTGGTGGAGCACCGAGGCGGCCACCCGGTTCGAGATGACACCGGTGTCCCGGCCGCCGGCCACCGTCGAGGCGTGGCAGATCTCCAACCCGCCGATCTTCGCGATGGGCCCGGTGCGCACCTCGCTGGAGCTGTTCGACTCCGTCGGCATGCCCGCGCTGCGCGAGCGCAGCCTGCGGCTGACCGGCTGGCTGGAGGAACTGCTCGACGAGGTGACCCCGGGTCGGCCGCTGACCGTGGTCACCCCCCGCGACCCGGCCCGCCGCGGGTGCCAGCTCTCCGTCCGCATCGGTACGGGCAGCGCGAACGAGCTGACCAAGCGGCTGCGACACGAGCACGGCGTGATCGCCGACGCCCGGGAGCCGGACATCGTCCGGTTCGCCCCGGTGCCCCTCTACTCGACGTACCACGACTGCTGGCGCGTCGCCGACGCGCTCGCCGCGACCGTGCCGGTGAGCGCGAGGAGTGAGCCGGGTTTGCGAGCCCCGCAGTCGCGAACGGAAGGCGGGCATTCCCGATGAGCACGGAGCGCGACGAGGTCGCGGTGGTCGGCGCCGGGTTGGCCGGCTGCCTGCTGGCCTGCTTCCTGGCCCGGCGCGGCTACCCGGTGGCCCTCTACGAGCGGCGGCCGGACCCGCGGACCGGCACCGTCGAGCGGGGCCGCTCGATCAACCTGGCGCTCTCCGAGCGCGGGCTGGACGCGCTGCGCCGCATCGGCCTGGACGAGCAGGTGATGGCGGACGCCCTGCCGATGCGCGGCCGGATGATCCACCCGGTCGAGGGCGAGTCGCAGTTCCAGTCGTACAGCGTCTCCGGGGACCGGGCGATCAACTCGATCAGCCGGGGCGCGCTGAACAACGCGCTGCTCGACGCCGCGACCGCGCTGCCGGGCGTGCGGGTCGCGTTCGACCACCGGCTGGTCGGCCTCGACCCGGTCGGCGGCGAGATGACGTTCGAGACCCCGCAGGGCAAGGTCACCGCCACTGCGTCGGTCGTCCTCGGCGCCGACGGCGCCGGCTCCGCGGTGCGCGGGCAGCTGCTCGCGTACGGGGGCCTGACCGAGAGCCTGGACTTCCTCGACTACGGCTACAAGGAGCTGACCATCCCGCCGATCGGCGGGGAGTTCGCGCTCGACCCGGGCGCGCTGCACATCTGGCCGCGCGGCACCTCCATGATGATCGCGCTGCCGAACCCGGACCGCTCCTTCACCTGCACGCTGTTCTGGCCCACCCACGGCACCCGCAGCTTCGCGTCGCTGAGCAGCCCCGCCGCGATCGAGCGGTTCTTCGCCGACCACTACCCGGACCTGGTCCCGCTCGCCCCGAACCTGGTCGACGACTACCAGCACAACCCGGTCGGGGTCCTCGGCACAGTGCGCTGCACGCCGTGGCAGGTGGCCGGCCGGGTCGGCCTGCTCGGCGACGCGGCGCACGCCATCGTGCCGTTCTACGGCCAGGGCGCGAACTGCGCCTTCGAGGACGTGGTCGAGCTGGACCGCTGCCTCGACGAGTGCGACGACGAGTGGGCCGCCGCGCTGCCGCTGTTCCAGCACCGCCGGCAGGACGACGCGGAGGCGATCGCCCGGATGGCGCTGGCCAACTTCGTGGAGATGCGGGACAAGGTCACCTCGCCGGTGTTCCGGACCCGCAAGAAGGTCGAGCACGCGCTGGAACGCGCGCTGCCCGGCCGCTACGTCTCCCAGTACGAGCTGGTCTCCTTCTCCACCACCCCGTACGCGCGGGTGCGCCGCCGGGTGCGCCGGCAGTACGCGGTCGTCGGCGCGGTCGCGGCCGGCGCGGCGGCGCTGCTGGCCGCCGGGGTCGGCGCGGCGCTGGGGCGGCGGCGATGACGCTCTGGGACCCCCGGCTGATGGCCGGGCACGCGCCGGACGGCCCCGGCCTGCTGCGCAACTTCGTCGGCGGCGCGTTCGTCGACGCCGGGACCCGGTTCACCAAGCGCAGCCCGGTCACCGGCGAGCCGGTGTTCGAGGTCGTCGAGGCATCCTCGTCGGTGGTCGACGACGCGGTGGCCGCCGGCCGGGCGGCGCTGCGCGGCCCGTGGGGCCGGATGGGGGAGCGGGAACGCGCCGAGGTGCTGCGCCGGGTCGCCGACGAGCTGGAACGGCGCTTCGACGACCTGGTCGCGGCCGAGGTGGCGGACACCGGCAAGTCCATCTCGCAGGCCCGCACGCTGGACATCCCACGCGGCGCGGCCAACTTCCGGGCGTTCGCCGAGATCGTGGCGACCGCGCCGACCGAGTCGTTCACCACCGTCACCCCGACCGGCGGCCGGGCGCTCAACTACGCGGTCCGCAAGCCGGTCGGCGTGGTCGCGGTGATCGTGCCGTGGAACCTGCCGCTGCTGCTGCTCACCTGGAAGGTCGCCCCGGCGCTCGCCTGCGGCAACGCCGTGGTGGTCAAGCCCAGCGAGGAGACCCCGGCCTCGGCCACGCTGCTCGCCGAGGTGATGGCCGCGGCCGGCGTGCCCGACGGCGTGTTCAACCTGGTGCACGGCTTCGGGCCCGGCTCGGCCGGCGAGCACCTGACCCGGCACCCCGGCGTCGACGCGATCACGTTCACCGGCGAGTCGGCCACCGGCAGCGCGATCATGCGGGCCGCGGCCGACGGGGTGAAGGCGGTCAGCTTCGAGCTGGGCGGCAAGAACGCCGGCCTGGTCTTCGCCGACGCCGACCTGGACGCGGCGGTCGCCGGCTCGGTCCGCTCCAGCTTCACCAACGGCGGCCAGGTGTGCCTCTGCACCGAACGGATCTACGTGCAGCGGCCGGTGTTCGAGGAGTTCACCGCGCGGCTGGCCAAGCGCGCCGACGAGTTGGCGTACGGCTGGCCGGCCGACGAGGCGACGGTGAACATGCCGCTGATCTCGCACGGCCACCGGGACAAGGTGCTCGGCCACTACGCGCTGGCCCGCACCGAGGGCGCCGAGGTCCGCGCCGGCGGTGGCACGCCGCGCTTCGGCGACGCCCGCGACGGCGGGGCGTACGTGCAGCCGACGGTGCTCACCGGCCTCGGGCCGGACGCCCGGACCAACCAGGAGGAGGTCTTCGGTCCGCTGGTGCACGTCGCGCCGTTCGACGACGAGGACGAGGCCTACGCGCTGGCCAACGGCACCGAGTACGGCCTGGCGGCGACCGTCTGGACCCGGGACGTGGGCCGGGCGCACCGGGCCGGGTCCCGACTGGACGCCGGCATCGTCTGGGTCAACACCTGGTTCCTGCGCGACCTGCGCACCCCGTTCGGCGGGGTGAAGGCGTCCGGCGTGGGCCGGGAGGGCGGCGTGCACTCGCTCGACTTCTACTCCGAGTTGACCAACGTCTGCGTGGACCTCTCATGAGTGAGAATGGCCGGCGTCCCGAGGACAGTGAGCGAGGAGCCGACATGACAGTGGACATCGAGGCCGCCAACCGGGAACTCGCGGTGGCCCGGCAGGACGGGAAGCCCTGCCCGCCGCTGCGCGGCCGGCTGCTGCCCGAGGGCGACGTCGAGGCCGCGTACCAGGTGCAGCAGGTCTACACCCGGCAACGGCTGGGCAAGGGACACCGCCGCGTCGGCGCGAAGATCGGCCTGACGTCGCGGACCGTGCAGGAGAGCTTCGGCGTCTTCCAGCCCGACTTCGGGGTGCTCTTCGACGACATGGCCGTCGGGGACGGCGTCGAGGTGCCGATCGGCCGGCTGCTCCAGCCGCGGGTGGAGGCGGAGATCGCCTTCGTGCTCGGCGCCGACCTGCCGGACGAGCGGGTCACCACCGTCGACCTGATCCGGGCGGTGGACCACGTGCTGCCGGCCATCGAGATCGTCGACTCGCGGATCGCCGACTGGGACATCTCCATCGTGGACACGGTGGCGGACAACGCCTCCAGCGGGCTGTTCGTGCTCGGCACCGCACCCCGGCGGCTCGCCGACGTGGACCTGCGGCTGTGCGGGATGGTGCTGGAGCACGCCGGTGAGCCGGTCTCGGTCGGCGCGGGCGCGGCCTGCCTCGGCAATCCGCTGCACGCGTTGCAGTGGCTGGCCGGCACCATGGCCCGCGCCGGTGACCCGCTGAAGGCCGGGGACGTGGTGCTCTCCGGCGCGCTCGGCCCGATGGTGCCGGTCACCCCCGGCGCCGCGTACGAGGCGCGCATCTCCGGGCTCGGCTCGGTGCGTATTTGCTTCTCCCGGGAGGTTTCGTGACCACGACAGGTGTGGCGGTGCTGGGGTCGGGCAACATCGGCACCGACCTGATGATCAAGGTGCTGCGGCTCAGTGAGAGCCTGCGCATGGTGGCGATGGCCGGCATCGACCCGGCCTCCGACGGCCTGGCCCGGGCCCGTCGGCTCGGCGTCACGACCACCGCCGAGGGCGTCGACGGGCTGGTCGCGCTGCCCGAGTTCGCCGACGTCCAGCTCGTCTTCGACGCCACCTCGGCCGGCGCGCACCAGCGGCACGACGAGGTGCTGCGCGCACACGGCCGTACGGTCGTCGACCTGACGCCGGCGGCGATCGGCCCGTACGTGGTGCCGCCGGTGAACCTCGACGAGCACCTGCGCGAGCCGAACGTCAACATGGTCACCTGCGGCGGCCAGGCCACCGTGCCGATCGTGCACGCGGTCGGCCGGGTCACCCCGGTCGCGTACGGCGAGATCGTCGCCTCGATCGCCTCGAAGTCGGCCGGGCCGGGCACCCGGGCCAACATCGACGAGTTCACCGAGACCACCGCCCGGGCCATCGAGGTGGTCGGCGGCGCCGAACGCGGCAAGGCCATCATCGTGCTCAACCCGGCCGACCCGCCGCTGCTCATGCGCGACACGGTCTACTGCCTCTGCCCGGACGCCGACGCCGACCGGGGCACGATCGCCGCCTCGGTGGCCGACATGGTGGCGACCGTGCAGGAGTACGTGCCCGGCTACCGGCTCAAGCAGGACGTGCAGTTCGACGCCGTGGACACGTACGCGCCGGTGCTCGGCCGGCACTTCACCGGCCTCCAGGTGTCGGTGTTCCTGGAGGTTTCCGGCGCCGGGCACTACCTGCCCGCGTACGCCGGCAACCTGGACATCATGACGTCGGCCGCGCTGCGGACCGCCGAGCGGCTGGTGGCGCTGCGCGCGCCGGAGGTGAGCGCCCGATGACCGACCTCTACATCCAGGACGTGACGCTGCGCGACGGCATGCACGCCATCGGGCACCGCTACACCGTCGACCAGGTGCGGACCGTCGCCGCGGCGCTCGACGCCGCCGGCGTGGCCGCCATCGAGGTGGCGCACGGCGACGGCCTGGCCGGATCCAGCGTCAACTACGGGCACGGTGCCGCCGCCGACGCGGACTGGATCGCCGCCGCCGCGGAGGTGCTGACGAACGCGCGGCTCACCACGCTGCTGCTGCCCGGCATCGGCACCATCGCCGACCTGAAGGCGGCCAAGGCGCTCGGCGTGACCAGCGTGCGGATCGCCACCCACTGCACCGAGGCGGACATCTCCGCCCAGCACATCGCCTGGGCCCGGGAGAACGACATGGACGTCTCCGGGTTCCTCATGATGTCGCACCTCAACGACCCGGCCGGGCTGGCCGCGCAGGCCAGGCTGATGGAGTCGTACGGGGCGCACTGCGTCTACGTCACCGACTCCGGCGGGCGACTGCTGATGTCCGACGTGGCGCAGCGGGTGGACGCGTACCGGCAGGTGCTGGAACCGGAGACGGAGATCGGCATCCACGCGCACCACAACCTGTCGCTGGGCGTGGCGAACAGCGTGCTGGCGGTCGAGCACGGCCGGATCCTCGGCGACGGCCCGCTCGGGTCCCCGGCCGGGCGGACCGTCCGGGTGGACGCGTCGCTGGCCGGCATGGGCGCCGGCGCGGGCAACGCCCCGCTGGAGGTCTTCGTGGCGGTCGCCGAGCTGCACGGCTGGAAGCACGGCTGCGACGTGTTCGCGCTGATGGACGCCGCCGACGACCTGGTCCGCCCGTTGCAGGACCGGCCGGTCCAGGTCGACCGGGAGACGCTCTCCCTCGGGTACGCGGGCGTCTACTCCAGCTTCCTGCGCCACGCCGAGCGGGCGTCGGCCAAGTACGGGGTGGACGTGCGCTCGATCCTGGTCGAGCTGGGCCGCCGCCGGATGGTCGGCGGCCAGGAGGAC
Organism: Micromonospora sediminicola; assembly: GCF_900089585.1. Taxonomy (NCBI): domain Bacteria; kingdom Bacillati; phylum Actinomycetota; class Actinomycetes; order Micromonosporales; family Micromonosporaceae; genus Micromonospora; species Micromonospora sediminicola. Next base: position 1,775,463 of record NZ_FLRH01000003.1, read on the forward strand.
ATGATCGTGGACGTGGCACTCGACCTGGCCGCTAAGGAGAACAACTCATGATCGGGCCGGACATCGCCGGCATCGCGGAGAAGCTGGGTGCGGCGGCCGACGACGCCACCGCGATCCCGCAGCTCGCCGCCGAGACCGGCCTCGACGTCGACGCCGCGTACGCGGTGCAGACCGCGCTGGTGCAGCGCCGCCTGGACCGGGGTGAGCGGCTGGTCGGCCTCAAGATGGGGCTCACCAGCAAGGCCAAGATGGCCCAGGTCGGTGTGGACGAGGTGATCTGGGGCCGGCTGACCGACGTGATGCGGGTGCCCGACGGCGGCGGCGTCGACGTGAGCGCGTTCATCCACCCCCGGGTCGAGCCGGAGGTGGCGTTCCTGCTAAACCGGCTGCCCGACCCGGGCGAGCCGGTCGGCTCGTTCACCCGGGCGGTGCGCGCGGTCGCCCCGGCGATCGAACTGATCGACTCCCGGTACGCGAACTTCACCTTCTCCCTGCCGGACGTGGTCGCCGACAACACCTCGGCCGCCGCGTTCGTGGTCGGTCCCTGGTCGCCGGTGCCGGACGGGCTGGACAACCTCGGCGTGCTGCTGGAGATCGACGGGCGGGTGGCGCAGGTCGGGTCGACCGCCGCCATCCTCGGTGACCCGCGCCGCGCGCTCGACGAGGGCCTCCGGCTGGCCGGCCGGCACGGCGTCCGGCTGCGCAAGGGCTGGGTGTTCCTGGCCGGCGCGGCCACCGCCGCGGTGCCGCTACGCCCCGGGGCGCACGTCCGCGCCACTGTGGAGAAGCTGGGTTCCGCCTCCCTGAAGGCGCTCTCGTGAGCGCGAGGAGTGAGCCGGGTTTGCGAGCCCCGCAGTCGCGAACGGAAAGCGGCCCGGCGACCGCCCGCGTGGTGGCCGGGAAGGCCGTGCCGCGGGGCGCGTTCCCGCACGTCAAGGTGGCCGGCGGGTTCGTCTTCGTCTCCGGCACGTCATCCCGCCGCCCGGACAACACGTTCGCCGGGGTGTCGGTGGACGAGTTCGGCACCACCGACCTGGACATCCGGGAGCAGACCCGGGCCGTGGTCGGGAACATCCGGGACCTGCTCCGCTCGGTCGGCGCCGACCTGGCCGACCTGGTGCAGGTCACCAGCTACCTGGTCAACATGAACGACTTCGGTGGCTACAACGAGGTGTGGGCGGAGTTCTTCGACGCCACCGGGCCGACCCGGACCACGGTGGCCGTGCACCAGCTTCCGCACCCGCACCTGCTGATCGAGATGCAGGCCGTCGCCCTACTTCCGTCGGGAGGTCCCCATGAGTGAGATCGCCGAGCCGTTCAGCTTCTCCGGCTGGATCGGGGAGAACCAGCACCTGCTCAAGCCGCCGGTGGGCAACAAGGAGATGCTGCCCGGCAGCGACGACTTCATCGTCATGGTGGTGGGCGGCCCGAACCAGCGCACCGACTTCCACGTCGACCCGTACGAGGAGTTCTTCTACCAGGTCAAGGGCAACATGCACATCAACCTGATGCTGCCCGAGGGCCCGCGTACGGTGCACGTGCGCGAGGGTCAGATGTGGATGCTCCCGCGTAACACCCCGCACTCGCCGCAGCGCCCCGAGGCCGGTTCGATCGGCATGGTGATCGAGCGGGTCCGCGAGGAGGGCACGCTGGAGAAGTTCCAGTGGTACTGCGCCGAGTGCCACCACAAGGTGCACGAGGTCGAGTTGCAGGTGCGCGACATCGCCGCCGACCTGCCCCCGGTCTTCGCCGCGTTCTACGCCGACGAGAAGGCCCGCACCTGCGACAACTGCGGCGCGCTGCACCCGGGCAAGGGCTGATGCCGGTGCCGGTGGTGGACGTGCACACGCACGTCGTACCGAAGGGGTGGCCGGACCTCGCCGCGGCGTGCGGCGGGTCCGGCTGGCCCTGGCTACGGGTGGACTCCGAGCGCGCCGCCATGATCATGGTGGGGGAGACGGAGTTCCGGCCGGTCGGCGCGCCGTGCTGGGACGCACCCACCCGCCTGGCCGACATGACCGCCGACGGTGTCGACGTGCAGGTCGTCTCGCCCACCCCGGTCTTCTTCAGCTACGACCGCCCGGCCGACCAGGCGGTCAAGGTGGCCCGGATCTTCAACGACCTCACCCTGGAGATCACCGCCGCCGGCGGCGACCGGCTGGTGCCGTTCTGCCAGGTGCCGTTGCAGGACCCGGACGCCGCCTGCGCCGAGCTGGACCGCTGCCTGGCGGCCGGGCACGCCGGCGTGGAGATCGGCAACCACGTCGGCGACCGCGACCTCGACGACGCGGGCATCGTGGCGTTCCTGACCCACTGCGCCGAGGTCGGGGCGCCGGTCTTCGTGCACCCGTGGGACATGCCCGGCGGGCCCCGGCTGGACCGGTGGATGGCCCGCTGGCTGACCGGGATGCCGGCGGAGACGCACCTGTCGGTGCTGGCGCTGATCCTCGGCGGCGTGTTCGACCGGGTGCCGGAGACGCTGCGGATCTGCTTCGCGCACGGCGGCGGCAGCTTCCCGTTCTGGCTGGGGCGCGCCGACAACGCCTGGCACCGCCGTGGCGACCTGGTACGTGGGGCGTCCTCCGCGCCGCCCAGCTCCTACGTCGACCGGTTCAGCGTCGACTCGGTGGTGTTCGACCCGGCCGCGCTGCGGCTGCTGGTGGACACCATGGGCGCCGACCGGGTGCTTCTCGGCAGCGACTACCCGTACCCGCTGGGGGAGCGGCCGGTCGGGCAGGTGGTGCACCGCTCCGACTTCCTCACCGACGCGCAGCGGGCCGCGCTGCTCGGCGGCAACGCCCTGCGCTTCCTCGGCCGAACCGATATATAAATAGCTTAGAAGAGTATATAGTCGCTCCGTGAAGACTGTCATCGACCTTGACGACGAACTGCTCGAACGCGCCCGGCGTGAACTCGGCACAAAGAGCAAGAAGGACACGATCCACGCGGCGTTGCGGCTGGTCGCCGAGCGCAGCGAGCGGATGGAGGCGATCCGGGAACTCCTGTCGGTCGATCGCGACTGGACCGGCATCGTCGGCGACGACAAGGTGCCCGCCAGCGAGAAGGACGCGGCGTGAGCGTCGCGGGCGGGCTCTATCTCATCGACACCTCGGCGTGGGCTCGACTCCGACTGCCCGTCGTGGCCAAGCGGGTGAGCGCCATCCTGGAGGAGGGCTTGGCCGCGACATGTCTGCCACTCGATCTCGAGGACGGTCGCAGCGCGCGGGACTTCCGGGACGCGATGACCATCCGCGCCCGTCGCGCTCAGGTCATGGTCGACCTGCCGGTGACCGAGGCCGTCTCCACCCGTGCCCGGGACCTGCAACTCGCGCTCACCGCGCGGGGCCATCACCGGGCGGCGAGCCCGGTTGACCTCACGGTGGCGGCGGTCGCGGCGGAATACTCCGCGACCGTCCTCCACTATGACCGGGACTTCGACCTGCTGGCGGACGTCGGTGGCCCCCGATCGGAGTGGGTGGCCCCGCCCGGGACCCTGTCCTGACCGCGCTCGGCCGCTGACCCGGCGGCCTCGGGGGCGTCTGTCAGGACGGGTCGGTGCGAAGGCGCAGGGTGCGCGGCTCGGTCGGGGTCACCTCGGTCGTGTCGTCCGACCGTCCGACCGCGCACCGGGCAGGATGGCGGAATGACCGAGCCGCACGACCTGACCGCGCTGGAGCAGGCCGCCGCGATCCGGCGGGGCGAGCTGTCCAGCGTGGAGCTGGTCGACCACCACCTGCGCCGGGTCGACGCGCTCGCCGACACCGTCGGCGCGTTCGTCACGGTCACCGCCGAGCGGGCCCGCGCGGCGGCCCGGGCCGCCGACGCCGCCCCCGCCGACGCGCGCGGGCCGCTGCACGGGGTGCCGACCGCGATCAAGGACCTCACGTTGACCGCCGGGGTGCGGACCACCTTCGGCTCCGCCGCCTTCGCCGAGTTCGTCCCGCCGGTCGACGCCGACGTGGTCCGCTTCCTGACCGCCGCCGGGCTGGTCAGCCTCGGCAAGACCACCACCTCCGAGCTGGGCTGCTCGCTCTACTCCGAGGGGCGGGTGGCGCCGCCGGCCCGCAACCCGTGGGACCTGGCGTACACGGCGGGCGGGTCCAGCGGCGGCGCGGCCGCCGCGGTCGCCGCCGGGCTGGCGCCGGTGGCGCAGGGCTCCGACGGCGGCGGCTCGCTGCGCATCCCGGCCGCGCTCTGCGGCCTGGTCGGCTACAAGCCGAGCCGCGGCCTGGTCTCCGGCGGCCCGCTCGGCTTCGGCGCGTTCGGGCTGCCCACCAACGGCCCGCTCGGGCGCACCGTCACCGACGTGGCGGCGCTGCTCGACGTGCTGGCGCAACCGGTGCCCGGGGAGCCCTACCTCCCACCGGCCGCCCCGGCGGGCGGCTACCTCGGCGTCGCCCGCGCCGTCCCCGGCCGGCTGCGGATCGGCCGCTTCACCACCCCGATGCTCGCCGACGAGCCGGTCCACCCCGACTGCGTCGCCGCCGTCGACCGGGCCGCCGCGCTGCTCGCCGACGCCGGCCACGAGGTGGTCGAGGTCCCCGCGCCGCTCGGCCCGGAGGCCTGGCCGATGTTCGAAACCGTCTGGTACGCGCTGGCGCTCGCCCCGGTGCCCGCCGACCGCGAGGGCGACCTGCTGCCGCTGACCCGGTTCCTGCGCGAACGGGGCGAGGCGCTCGGCGCCGCCCGGCTGATGGCCGCGCTCGGCGAACTCCAGGCCCAGGTGCGCCGCGGGGTGCGCCGCACCGCCGGCTGCGACCTGCTGCTCTGCCCCACGCTGGCGGCCCCGCAGGCGCCGGTCGGGGCGTTCGCCGCGCTCGACCCGGCCGAGGATTTCGACCGGCAGCGACGCTTCTCGCCGTACTGCGCCGTCTTCAACGTCACCGGCGACCCGTCCGTTTCGCTGCCGGTCGGCCGGACTGCCGAGGGCCTGCCGGTCGGGGTGCTGCTCACCGGCCGGTACGGCGACGACGCGACATTGATCGCCACTGCCGCGCAACTGGAGCACTGCTGTGGCGGATGGGATCAGCACCCCGCAATCTGGCGGGCCGCCGACTCCGCTAACGTGAACATCACAAGCGAGGTCGGGCGCGGCCCGTCGTGACCGTCCACCCGACCCGGAACATTCCTGGTCTCTCTTTCCGCCTGGGGGCGTTGGGATTGTCTGTTACCGAGACGTTGGTGGTCTTCGTCGGCATCCCGCTCGCCGCGGTGCTGGTGATCGCCGGGCTGGCGGCCGTCGGCAACCGTGGCAGCGGTGGCGGCGCCAAGCGCTACCGGCCGGGCCGGCCCTTCGACTTCACTCCGGTCTGGTTCCTGGGCCGTCCGGAGCAGCTGGCCGACTCGGCCGGCACGGCGCTGACCGCCGGGGCGCAGGCCCCGGCGCTGACCAGCCGCAAGCAGGAGCAGGCCGGCCGGGAGGCGCCGGCCGGTGGAACCGGAGGCGCAAGTGACCGTTGGTGAAGCGCGGCCCACGACCGGGACGGGCACCCCGCCCGACGTGCTGGACGGGCCGTTCTCGACCCGGCAGCTGCTCCGCATCGACGAGGCGCTCCGCCTGGCCGACCAGGGCACCGGCCTGGTCTTCTCGGTCTACGTGGGCGGCCTCGACGAGCCGATCCGGGAGCACGCCGAGCGGCTGCACCGGCAGCTCGCCGAGCCGGACAAGTCGGTGCTGATCGCCGTGTCGCCCAACCAGCGGCAGCTGGAGATCGTCACCGGCAAGTACGCGCGCAAGCGCATCCCGGACACGTACGCCAAGCTGGCCGCGCTCTCCATGGTGGCCGCCTTCGGCGGCGGCGACCTTGCCGGCGGGGTCATCCAGGGCCTCGACCAGCTCGCCAGCCACGCCGGCAAGGGCTGAGCACCCGCCCGCAGACACGACGAAGCCCGGCCCGCGTACGCGTGGGCCGGGCTTTCTCGTGGTCTCAGCGCGGCCAGGCGGAAGGGTCGAGCCGCATCGGCCACGGCTCGTCGATCCGCACCGGATCGTCCGGGCCACTCGTGAGTCGGCTGTCGCCCTCACGTCCCGACACGACCAACGGCCGGGGCCGGCGCGGGCTCCCGCCCACGCCGGCCCCGGCCGTCGTGCTCCCCGCTCAGGCGCTGCGGGCGTCCCGCTCCCGGGCCTTCAGCGCGCGGACCACGCCGTCGCGCCCCTCGGCCACCAGGCGGCGCAGCGACGCCGGCTGGCCGTCCCGGGCCAGCCAGGCGTCGGTCGCCGCGACCGTGTCCTCGTCGACCAGGTAGGCCGGGTAGGCGAGCTGCACGAACTCCTGCGCCGGTTCGCTGTCCCGCTGCGCCCACACCTGGTCGACGGTGGCGAAGTAGCGCTCCCGGTAGGGCGCGGTCAGTTCGACCTGCGCCGGGTGGGTGAGGCCCTGCAGCAGCGCCCGGTTGCGCCAGTTGGGCAGCGCGTCCGGGCCGGTGAGCTGCGCCCAGACCGCGGCCTTGTTCGCCTCGGTCGGCACCAGCGCGTACGCGTAGGCGGCCTCCCGCTCGCCGCTGGCCGTGCGGTCGCCCGCCAGCTCGGCGTCCACCTCGGCCGTGCCCGCCGCGCCGTTGGCGACGAGCGCCTGCAGCACGGCCCAGCGCAGCTCGGTGTCGACGGTCAGCCCGTCCGGCACCCCGTTGCCGTCCAGCCAGCCGCGCAGCGTCGCCAGGTCCTCGCTGGAGCGGGCCGCGGAGGCGTACGCCCGGGCCCAGGCGAGCTGGAAGCCGCTGCCCGGCTCGGCCGCGGCGAGTGCGGTCCGCGCGGTGCGGGCCAGGTCCGCCCAGCCGGTCGGCGCCCACGCCGGGTCGGCGTAGAAGGTGAGCGCGGTGGTGGCCTGCCGCAGCGTGGCGGTCACCAGGTTGATGTCGGTCTCGGCGGTCAGTCCGGCCAGCACCAGCGCCACGTAGTCGCGGGCGGACAGCTCGGCGTCGCGGGTCATGTCCCAGGCGGCCGTCCAGCACAGCGCCCGGGCCAGCGACGAGTCGAAGCCGGAGATGTGCTGCACCACCGTCGACATGGACCGCTCGTCCAGGCGCAGCTTGGTGTAGGTGAGGTCCTCGTCGTTGAGCAGCAGCACGTCCGCGGCGGGCTTGCCGTGCAGCGCGGACAGCTCGGTCACCTCACCGGTCACGTCCGTCTCGACCAGCTCGCGGCGGACCAGGCGGCCGTCGGTCAGGTCGTAGAGACCCACTCCGATCCGGTGGGTACGCAGCGTCGGGTACCCGGCCGGCGCCTCCTGCCGGACCAGCACCCGCTCGTACGCGCCGTCGGCGCCGATCGTCACCTCCGGGCGCAGCGTGTTGACCTGCGCCGTCTCCAGCCACTGGGCGGCGAACTTGCGCAGCTCCCGGCCGGAGGCCGCCTCCAGCTCGGAGAGCAGGTCGTCGAAGGTGGCGTTGCCCCAGGCGTGCTTGCCGAAGTAGGCGCGCAGGCCGGCCAGGAACGGCTCCTCACCCACGTACGCGACGAGCTGCTTGAGCACGCTGGCGCCCTTGGCGTACGTGATGCCGTCGAAGTTGACCTCGACGGCCTCCAGGTCCGGCATCTCGCAGTAGACCGGGTGGGTGGAGGAGAGCTGGTCCTGCCGGTAGCCCCAGTTCTTGCGGATGGACAGGAACGTCGTCCAGGCGTCGGTGAATCGGGTGGCGTGGGTGTTGCACCAGTGGCTGGCCCACTCGGCGAACGACTCGTTCAGCCACAGGTCGTTCCACCAGCGCATGGTGACCAGGTCGCCGAACCACATGTGCGCCAGCTCGTGCAGGACCGTGTTGGCGCGCTGCTCGTACTCGAAGTCGGTGACCTGGGAGCGGAAGATGTAGTGCGACTCGGCGTGCGTGACGCAGCCGAAGTTCTCCATCGCGCCGGCGTTGAAGTCGGGCACCCAGAGCTGGTCGTACTTGGGCAGCGGGTAGCGGACGCCGAACTTCTCCTGGAAGAAGTCGAAACCCTGCGTGGTGATCAGGTGCAGGTCGTCGGCGTCCAGGTGCGGCGCCATGCTGGCCCGGCAGAAGTAACCCATGTCGATGCCGTCGTGGGTGTGGCGCACCTCGTGGTACGGCCCGGCGCACAGCGCGGTGATGTAGGTGCTCATCCGCTCCGAGACGGTGAAGTGCACCGTCTTCAGGCCCTCACCGGCGGCCTCCTCGCGCTCCACCGGCATGTTCGACACGACCCGCCAGTGGTCCGGGACGGTGGCGTGCCAGGTGTAGACGCTCTTCAGGTCGGGCTGGTCGAAGCAGGCGTAGACCTTCTGCGCGTCGGCGGTCTCGAACTGGCTGTAGAGGTAGGTCTCGCCGTCCACCGGGTCGACCGTGCGGTGCAGACCCTGCCCGCTGTTCGAGTAGCCGAAGTCGGCGTCCACCACGAGCACGTTCTCGGCGGCCAGGCCGGTCAGCGTGAGGCCCTTCTCGGCGGACCAGTCGGACAGGTCGACCGGATCGCCGTTCAGCGTGGCCGAGCGCACCGACTCGGCGGCCGTCTCGATGAAGGTGGTCGCTCCCGGCTCGGTGCAGCGGAACCGGACCTCGGTCACCGAGCGGAACGTGCGGCCGGTGGGCTGCACGGCGGTCGACAGGTCAAGGCTGATGTCGTACCCGGTCACCTCGAGCAGGCGGGCCCGCTCGGTCGCCTCGACCTGGGTCAGGTTGCGCACTCCCGGCACTGTTCGTCTCCATCCCACTCGTCTCGCCGCGCCCCGCGGCACCGGCCTCGCCCCGGTCCGCTCGTGGCGGCCGGCCGAAACCGAGTCTTCCATGCACACACCGCTTTCGGTGGCCGAGGTCACGCTCTCATTCCGGTACCGGTCGACGCGGCGCGGGGTGAGGATCGTAGGCGAAGGCGCCGGGCTCCCGGCGCGGGGAAAGTCGTGAAGGGATGACACCGTGACCGAACGTGTCACCGCGGACATGTGGTTCGACCCGCTGTGCCCGTGGGCGTGGATCACCTCCCGCTGGCTGCTGGAGGTCGAGCAGGTCCGGGACGTGGACATCCGGTTCCACGTGATGAGCCTGGCCGTGCTCAACGAGGGCCGGGACCTGCCCGAGGAGTACCAGGACCTGATGCGCAAGGGCTGGGGTCCGGTGCGGGTGTGCATCGCCGTCGAGCAGGCCCACGGGGCCGAGGCGCTGGCGAAGCTCTACACCGCCATGGGCACCCGGATCCACCTCGGCAAGGAGGAGCTGGGTCGGGACATGCTGGTCGGCGCGCTCACCGATGTCGGCCTGGACCCGGCGCTCGCCGACGCGGCCGAGTCGACGCAGTACGACGACGCGCTGCGGGCCAGCCACGAGGCGGGCATGCGGCCGGTCGGCACCGAGGTGGGCACCCCGGTGGTCCACGCCCCGGGGCCGGACGGCCGGCAGGTGGCGTTCTTCGGTCCGGTGATCACGCCGGCGCCGAAGGGGGAGGCGGCCGGCCGCCTCTGGGACGGCGTGCTGCTGGTCTCCGCGACGCCGGGCTTCTACGAGCTCAAGCGCACCCGCACCCAGGGCCCCATCTTCGACTGAGGGGTAAGGAAGGGCCCCCTCTTAACGCCTCCGGTAGAGGCGGGGCCCCTTCTTAACAACCCGCGCCGCAGCGCGCCGAGCCCCGCGCCGCAGCGCGCCGAGCCCCGCGCCGCAGCGCGCCGAGCCCCGCGCCGCAGCGCGCCGAGCCCCGCGCCGCCCGTCACCGGGTCGGCGCGGGGCTCGTTTCACCGGGTGTCCCAGCCGACGGCCCGAACGAGGCCGCACCACGGCAGCTCCTGGAGGCATTCCCATGGCTAAGCACCGCCGCATGTCCGACGACGCGCCGCAGCCGGCGACCGAGGACTCCGGTGCGACGTACTGGTCCGTGGCCGAGGGCGACTGGCCGGCCGGCCCGGCCGACCTGGCCGACCTGCTGGCCCCGCCGATCGTGGTCGGCGTGGCCCGGGTGGTGGCCACCTCGCGGATGACCCCGCCCGAGACCGACCGGCCCGGCCGCGCCCCGGCCCGCTCCGGCGCCGCCGGCCTCCCGGCCACCGCGGGGGCGACGACGGTACGCCTCAACGCCGGCTCCCGTCCGGCTGCGTCGACCCGCCGTCCCGCGACGCCCGGCCGGCACCGCAACCCCACCGCCTGAACCCGGACCGCTGTTAACAAGGGGCCCTTCCTCTACCGCAGGCGTTAATAAGGGGCCCTTCCTTTCACCTGGTGGAAGGGAGCGAGTCCGGCGGCGGCGGCGGAGCGGGCCCGGGTAGCGTCAGCGGGCATGACGGTCGTGCATCCGATCGCCCGGGCCTGGATCACCACTGGCGGCACCGGCGCGCAGAACTACGACGAGTTCGCCGACGACGCGGAGATCACCGCCATCGTCGAGGCGAACCCGCACAGTGCCCTGGGCATCGAGATGCCCCACCGGGCGCCGGGCAGCCTGGGGAAGTCCTTCCTCGACGCGCTGCCGGACGCGGTGTCCCGCCTCGGCGAGGCCAAGGCGGACGGCAGCTACACCCCGGCCGAGCAGGTCGTGGCGCTCTACCGGATCAGCGCGCCCGGCGAGGAGAGCGCGTACGGGCTGTGGGCGATGGTCGACACCGACCAGATCTCCACCCGAGCCGACGAGCCGGGTCTGGTGATCCGCAACGAGGACGTGTTCATCGCCAAGGTGCGCGAGCGCGTCGCGCTGGCCGAGGCGCTCGGTCACCTGCTCTCACCCGTACTCCTGCTCCAGACCGGGCGGGGCGACGAGCTGCACGCCGCGCTCGCGGCGGCGACCGAGACGGCCGGCGCGCCCGCCGCGACCGACGTCGACCAGTCCGGCCGCACCCACGCCATCTGGCTGGTCGGCCCCGGCCGGACGCAGGACGAGCTGACCGCCCTGGCCGGCGGCGGCGAGCTGGTGGTGGCGGACGGCAACCACCGCAGCCTGGCCGCGCAGACCGGCGGTTTCCCGCGCTTCCTGGCGGTGGTCACCACGCCCGCGTCGGTCGCCATCCAGCCCTACAACCGGCTGGTCAGCGAGCTGACCACCACCCCGGACGAGCTGCGCGACCGGCTCCGCGCCGCCGGCGCGGAGGTCACCCCGGCGGAGGGCCCCCTCGGCGTCCCGGCCACCGGCGGCGCCGTGCACCTGCACCTCGCCGGCCGGGGGTACGCGGTGACGCTGCCGCACGTCGGCACCGGCCGGTTGGAGAACCTCGACCACGCGCTGGTCGAGCGGCTGCTGCTGCGCGACGCGCTCGGTCTCGACCCGGGCGACAAGCGGATCACGTACGTGGGCGGCGACTACCCGGCGAGCTGGCTGACCGGCGAGGTCGACGCCGGCCGTGCCGAGCTGGCCGTGCTGGTGGCGCCGGTGACCGTGGACGACTTCGTCGCGGTGAACCTGGCCCGGGAGAAGATGCCGCGCAAGAGCACCTGGTTCACCCCGAAGGCGCGGGCCGGCCTGGTGGTGGCCGAGCTGCCCCGCTGACCGGCGTGTGACGAATCCGCCTCCGGGTCGCCGCCCGCGCGCCGACGGAGGGGCGGGCCTGTCAGACTGCGCGGTATGCGCGTCTACCTGGGATCCGACCACGCCGGCTTCGAGTTGAAGGTGCACCTGGCCAACCACCTGGCCAAGCAGGGCTACGAGGTGGTGGACGTCGGTCCGCACGCCTTCGACCCGGACGACGACTACCCGGCGTTCTGCCTGCACACCGGTGACCGGGTGGTCGGCGACCCGGGCAGCCTGGGCGTGGTGATCGGGGGCTCGGGCAACGGTGAGCAGATCGCCGCGAACAAGGTGGCCGGCGTCCGGGCGGCGCTCGCCTGGAACGTGGACACCGCCCAGCTGTCGCGGGAGCACAACGACGCCAACATCGTCGCGATCGGCGCCCGGCAGCACACGCTGGACGAGGCCACCGCCCTGGTCGAGGCGTTCCTGACCACGCCGTTCTCCGGCAACCCCCGGCACAGCCGGCGGATCGCCCAGGTGGCCGACTACGAGCAGAGCCGCCGGCTGCCCGAGCTGCCCGCCTGATCCGCGTCCGGCCGCACCCGCCCGGGTGCGGCCGTCAGCGTCCGCCGCGCGGCAGCTCCTCGCGGGGCACCCAGTTGCGGCGGACCAGCACCATCCGTTCCTCGGCCTCGGCGAGGTCGTCGTCGGTGGGCCGGGCGGCGTCCCGGGCCCGCATCGCCGCGGTCACGCTCACCTGCGACGACCCCGAACCGACCAGACCGCGCAGCCCGCGCTCGCCCTCGTCGGCGACGGGGCCGGCGCGCCGGCCCCGTGGTTCCGACTCCGGCTCAGCACGTCGGATGCCGCGCGGCGACCGCGAGCCGCCGTCGGAGGTCCCGTGCTCGGTCCGCCGGGGGCCGTGCGGTGGGCGGGGCGCGACGTCGTCGTGCACCCCCGACGTGCTCGCGCTCGTCTCCACGGCCGCGCTCGCGGCCCCGGACGGGTCGGTGCCCGCCTCGCGGGTCGGGTGCGCGCCCGCCGCGCCGGTGTCGACCGCCTCGGCCTGATGCCGCAGTCGCCGTCGCCGTCGCTCCGCCTCACCCATTCCCCGACCGTACCGCCCCGGGACCCGTCAGAAGTTCTCCATCGGGGTCGGGGCGCGGTGCCAGGTGAAGGCCGGCGAGACGGTACGGAGGGTGTGCGGGACCAGTTCGCGGACGCGGCCGGTGCCGGCCAGCGCGGCCGGGGTGGTGCCGCCCAGGTACAGCTCGCCGAGCGCGCGCACGTCGCAGGCCAGCCCCGCCGGTGCGGTGGTGGCGGCGCACTCCGCCCCGCCCGGCCCGCCGACGAGCCGCCACCGGCCGGTGTTCTCCGGCAGCAGCTCGTCGGTGACCTCGATCACCACGTCGATGTCGGTGGCGTAGCGGCGGGCGGCGAGCGCGGCCGGCACGTCCACCACCCGCACCCAGAGCCCGTCGACGAGTTGCGGGGCGAGCTGACGCGGCTCGTCGACCAGGCGCAGCAGCGGCTCGTCGACGGCCGCGATCGGGAACGACAACCGACGGGTCAGGTCGACCGAGAGGAGCAGCCGCCACAGCGTCAGGTACGCCTCCGGGGTGACCGCGACCACCTCGTCGACCCGTACCTCGCCGCGGGGGACCTCGCCGACCCACTCCTCCTTCGTCCGGTAGAGCGCGTACCCGTCGATCCCCTCCGGCCCGTCGTGCCGCAGCACCCGCCGCTCGGTCGCGCCCTGCCGCCGGCTCGTCACGTCCGCCAGCACGTACGCCCACCAGCGCTCGTCGCGCCGGGACCAGCCGGGGCGGTCGGCGCGCGCCCGCTCGTACAGTCGGGCCAGCTCGTCGCGGTGCGCGGCCGGGCGGTCCAGGCGCAGCGTGCTCTCGGCGGCCGTCTGGGGCGGGCAGTCGCAGCCCCGTGGTGTCGGCGCTCAGGATCAGCCGTTGCGCGGCCGAGCCGTAGCCGAACCGGGGGTAGATCCGTCCCTCGCTGGCCCAGAGCACCGCGACCGGCTCGTGCCGGGCGTCGCGGACCTCTCGCAGCTGTCGGCGCATGAGCCCGCTGAGCAGACCGCGCCGGCGGTGCGTGGGGGCGACCGCGACCATGGTCACGTGTGCCGCCGGCACGGTCGCGCCCGGTACGGTCAGGTCGCGGCTGAACGCGGCGGCGTGCGCCACCGCCGTGCCGGCGTCGCGGACCAGGAGCGATCGTTCCGGCTCGAAGATCGGGCGCTCGACCGTCTGGAGCTCGGGGTTGAGGTCGCTGTGGAAGGCCAGCGCGAGCAGCGCGGCGATCTCGTCGAAGTCGTCGGCCCGGGGCACCACCGCGTCGGTCATCGCCCGTGTGTACCCCATCACCGTGGGGGTCGGCACCCTATTTGCCGGGTGGCTACCCTCGGAACCGTGGCCGACGTCGGTCGAGGGGGAGGACGGAAGATGGCGGACCAGACACAGCCGTGGGCGGAGCGCACCGTGGAGGTGCCGCCCCAGCCGGTGCCCGAGCAGCGGGACGCGTTCCGGCGCGGGGTGGCGGCGGTCGGCCGACCGCGTACGCCCCGCACCGAGCAGTTCCCCACCGTCGAGCACGCCGACTGGTCCGGCGAGCCGGCGCCGCGCCGGTCGATGAGCTGGCACCTCACCCAGGCCCGCCGGGGCGGTGAGTGGAGCGCCGCCGGCGCCCTGTTCGCGTTCGTCTGCTGGGGCATCTGGGCGATCTCCGGTCGGGGCAACCTGATCGCCCCGCTGCTCACGTTCGTCCTCAGCCTGCTCACCGCGGTCGGCCTGTTCGCGCTGGCCCGGCTGATCGGCCGGTTGATCCTGGAGCGGCAGCTCGGCCGGGTACGCCGCAGCGCCCGCGGCGCCCACCTGATCACCGCGCTGTTCCTGGTGGGCGTCGGGGTGGCCTACCTCCAGCAGACCGAGTGGGTGGTCTCCGCCTGGAACTGGGTCACCGGCAACTGATCACCGCAGGACGCGCGGGCGGGCTGCCGCCCGCGCGTCCCCGGCGCCGCTCAGAAGACGGTGGTGACGCCGACCGCCTTGCAGGCGGCGTTGAAGTCCTCGCCGGCCTTGGCCATGGTCGGGTTGTCGGCGGCGGTGACCGGGTCGGGGGCCGCCGCGGCCTTGGTGACCTCCACGCTGAACTGCCGCAGGGCGGTGGCCGCCGGGCCGTCGCCGGCGGTCGCGACCAGTGCGCTGACCTTTCCGCCCAGCTCCTTGAGGATCTTCGCGAGCTCGGCGTTCGTGTCGCCGCTGGACTGCATGACCGCGACGAGCTTCGCCTTCATCTCGTCGTTGATCTTCTTGGCGGAGGTGCAGAGGTCCTTCTCGCCGACGGTGGCCGCCGCGGCCGCCGAGGTCGGGGCGGCGGAGGGGGTCGACGAGGCGGGCGTCGGCGCGGCGGAGGTGGCGGCGGAGTCGGCCCGGGTGGAGCTGTCCTCGCCGCCGCAGGCGCTCAGCGCCGTGACCGCGACACAGGCCAGCACGACAGGGAAAATGCGCATCGATTTCACGTGGGCGCACGCTAGTCGACGGAACCCTCTTGATCAAAAAGAATCCGGCGGCACGCGGGCGGACGGTGTGTCACCGTCCGCCCGCGGGGTCGCGGTACGCCGCGACGCCGGTCGTCACTCCACCAGGACGGCGTTGGCATTACCCGGCGTCGCCCGGTTCATCCGTCGCCCGTCGGGATGAGCCAGGCGTGCCGACGCCGACCGCCCGTCGGCGGCTCGGGGCCGCTCACCGAGCCGGGACGTGCTTCCGGCGCACCGGCCCCGGTCGGACGTCGTGCCCCGGCCCGACCCGGGTCAGCATGGCGGCATGGGCGCGTATCGATCAGCGTACGAGCGGAGCATCGCCGACCCGACCGGCTTCTGGCGGGACGCGGCCGGGGACATCGACTGGTTCACGCCCCCGGAGCGGATCCTCGACGACTCGGCCGCGCCGCTGTACCGGTGGTTTCCGGACGGGCGGCTCAACACCTGCCACAACGCGCTCGACCGGCACGTCGCCGCCGGCCGGGGCGACCAGCCGGCGTTGATCCACGACAGCCCGGTCACCGGCACGGTCCGCACCCTCACGTACGCCGAGCTGCTCGCCGAGACCGCCCGGTTCGCCGGGGCGCTGCGCCGGCTCGGCGTCCGGCCCGGTGACCGGGTGCTGCTCTACCTGGCCATGGTGCCGGAGGCGGTGATCGCCATGCTGGCCTGCGCCCGGATCGGCGCGGTGCACTCGGTGGTCTTCGGCGGCTTCGCCGCGCACGAGCTGGCCGTGCGGATCGACGACGCCCGGCCGACGGTGGTGGTGGCCACCTCGTGCGGCATCGAGGTCGACCGGGTGGTGCCGTACCACCCGATCCTCGCCGCCGCGCTCGACGAGGCCGACCACGCGCCACGACACTGCGTGGTGGTGCAGCGCCCGCAGGAGCCGGCGCCGCTGGTCGCCGGCCGCGACCTCACCTGGGACGAGGCGATGGCGGACGCCGAGCCGGCGGAGTGCGTGCCGGTCGCCGCCACCGACCCGCTCTACATCCTCTACACCTCCGGCACCACCGGCCGCCCGAAGGGCGTCGTGCGGGACAACGGCGGGCACGCGGTGGCGCTGCGCTGGTCGATGCGCAACGTCTACGGGATCGAGCCGGGCGACGTGTTCTGGGCCGCCTCCGACGTGGGCTGGGTGGTCGGCCACTCCTACATCGTCTACGCGCCGCTGCTCACCGGCGCGACCACCGTGCTCTACGAGGGCAAGCCGGTCGGCACCCCGGACGCCGGGGCATTCTGGCGGGTCGCCGCCGAGCACCGGGTGGCCGCGCTGTTCACCGCGCCCACCGCGATCCGGGCGATCCGCCGGCAGGACCCGGACGGCGCGCACCTCTCCCGGTACGACCTGGGCGCGCTGCGCACCCTCTTCCTGGCCGGTGAACGCCTGGACCCGGACACCTGGGCCTGGGCGGGCGAGCGGCTCGGCGTACCGGTGGTGGACAACTGGTGGCAGACGGAGACCGGCTGGCCGGTGGCGGCCAACCCGCGCGGCCTGGAGCCGCTGCCGATCAAGGCCGGCTCACCGTCCGTGCCGGTCCCCGGCTACGACGTGCGGGTGGTCGACGGCGCGGGCCGGGAGGTGCCGGCCGGCGTGGACGGCTCGATCGTGATCCGGCTGCCCCTGCCGCCCGGCTGCCTGCCCACGCTGTGGGGCGACGACGAGCGGTTCGTCCGCTCCTACCTCGCCTCCTTCCCCGGTCACTACCTGACCGGCGACGGCGGCCGGTTCGACGACGACGGCTACCTCTACGTGATGGGCCGCACCGACGACGTGATCAACGTGGCCGGGCACCGGCTCTCCACCGGGGCGATGGAGGAGGTGCTGGCGGCCCACCCGGCGGTGGCCGAGTGCGCGGTGATCGGGGTGGCCGACGCGCTCAAGGGCCAGGTGCCCAGCGGGTACGTGGTGCTCAAGGCCGGCGCCGAGGTGGACCCGGAGGCGCTCGCCGGTGAGCTGGTCGCCCTGGTCCGGCAGCGGATCGGCCCGGTGGCGGCGTTCCGCCGGGTGGCCGTGGTGCCGGCCCTGCCGAAGACCCGGTCCGGCAAGATCCTCCGTCGCACCATGCGTGGCCTGGTCGAGGGGCGGGACGAGCCGGTGCCCCCGACCATCGACGACCCGGGCGCGCTGGCCGTCTTCCGGGACCTCGGGGCCACGGACTGACGCCGGGGTCCCCGGCCGGACGCACCGGCCGGGGACCGTCGGATCAGCGCCGGACCGGGTTGCGGGCCGCGTAGTCGCGGGCCACCCGGACCAGCTCCACCAGGCCGCCGGCATACTCCTGCGACTCGCCGTGCGCCTCGTCGAAGGGCGGCTGGAAGCCGACGCCCTCCCACTGCCCGGTGGCCTCGTTCCAGCGGTCGTTGCCCACCTCGAAGTCCCAGGCGAAGATGCCCAGCTCGTAGTAGAGCTGGTCGGCCGAGTTGCCGGCCGCCGAGTAGAGCACGTCGGCGACCGGGCCGGTCTGCGACGGCCAGGTGACCGTGCCCCGCTCGGCCGCGATGGCCCCGACGATCCGCCGGGCGCTGGCCAGGAACAGGGTCGACTCGTCGATCGACGGGCGCGGCAGCGTGACCCGCCCGTCCGCCTTGTACGCCCCGGGCGGCCACATGAAGTAGCCGCCGTAGGAGTGCACGTTCATCGCGAACCTGATGTTCGGGTGGGCCTTGGCCAGGTCGATCACGTTGCGGCTCTCCGCCTCGGACAGCTCGGCGGTGCCCGCGTAGTTCCCGGACAGGCAGTTGGCGCTCGCGCCCACGTACCCGTCGAACAGGGACCCGACGGTGTAGTTGCGGTTGACGTCCACGCCCCAGCTGGTGCGGTACTTCGGGTCCCGTGCCGTGCCGGCGCAGTGGTTGACCAGGTTCTTGCGCTGGAAGTTGTAGTCGTGGAACGAGTAGTTCGCGCCGTCCGGGTTGACGGTCGGGATCACGAACACGTCCACCTGCTCCAGCAGCTGCCGGGTCGCCGCGTCGGTGCGGGCGTTGGCCAGCAGCCGCTCGGCGAACTCCAGCGTGACCAGCGGCGTCGCCCACTCCCGGGCGTGTTCCTGCGAGTAGGCGAGCACCCCGACCCGGGAGCCGTCCCGGTGCCTGCCGATGCGCAGCGCCTGCACGGTCCACGGACGGGCCGGCACCTCGGTGCCCTGCAATCCGTCGTCGAGGCGTACCGGCCCGGCCACCGGCATCGGCAGTCCGGCGGAGACGTCCTCCACGGTGGCCCGGAACCGCGCCCCCTGCCGGGCGTTGATCGCGGCCGCGACGTCGTCGGTGCTGCTGGTCACCTTGCCGGCGACGTCGGTGGCCAGGGAGACCGTGAGCACCCGGTCGCGGTACCGGACGGTCAGCGGCCGGTTCGCCCGACCCGGGTCGACGGTGCGCACCTGGACACCGTTCATGCCCTGGTCGCCGAAGCGGACCGACTCCACCACCACCGCGGCGGCGGCCGGATCACCCAGGTAGGCGGCGGCGGTGCGCCGGTAGCCCTGGGTGCGGTTCGGCAGGTCGATCACGTCGACCAGGTCGCGGTACTGGCGACCCAGCCGGGCGATCCGCGCCTTGATGTCGACGGGCGTGAGGTAGGCGTCGATGAAGTCCTTCTGGTAGCCGGCCGGCTGCGGTGGGGGTGCGGCGTTCGGCCAGAGCGCGGGCGTGACCGGCCGGCTCGTCCCGCCCAGGCTGGAGGTGGCGGTGAGCTGCACCGGCCGGGCGGGCACCGGCTGGGGGAGCGCGTAGTGGTACTGGTACTCGCCCGAGTCCTCGAACCGGTAGAGCGGGAAGGAGCCGGCGGCGCCGTCGGCCGTCCGCCAGTTCACCGTGATCTCCACGTCCGGGTCGTCGGTGGCCGTGGTGGCCACCTGGGCCTGGAGGAAGGTCCTCCCTCCGGTGGTCCACCAGTAGGCCTGGAGGAACTGCAGGGTGTCCACCCCGTCGGCGGCGCGCAGGCCGCCACGGGTGCGGGCCTCGGCGGCCCGGACGCTCTCGGCGAGTCGCCGGGCGCCGTCGTCGGCGCGTTGCACGACCTGCACCGCGCTCGCGCCCTGCCGGGTGAGGTCGGCGAGCTGCCGGCCGCTGAGGACGAGGTCGGCGACCGGCCGGCCGTCCCGCGAGCGCGGCCGGTTGGCCAGGTCGGCGCCGCCGGCCACCAGGCGGTCGAGCTGCCCCTGGTCGGCCAGGCGCACCCGGACCAGCGCGGTCTCGGTGGGGGCGAGGGTGATCGTGGGTGCGGCCGGCGCGGCCACGCCGGGATCCGGATGGGACAGGGCGGCGGTGATCAGGATGCTGGTGGCGGCGAGCGCGGTCCACCGTCGTCGGACGAACACGGGGCCTCCTGACGGACGTCGATGTCACTGCCGTCCACACCAGCCGAGGCATCGATCGCTGTCAAGCTCACTTTCGGTCCGCCGTCCGGACGCCCTCACCCGGCGAACCGGTACAGCCGGAACTCCTTGTCCGCGCCGCACACGAGCGTGTCGGTGTTCCACGAGCAGGACTCGCTGCGGACCTGCTTGACCAGCCCCATCTCGAACGGCTTCCCGGCCACCGCCAGCCCGGCGAGGCTGCGGTCGTCCTCGTAGCCGCTCGGCGCCTCGCTGAACAGCAGCAGGTTGCCGGCGTCCAGCCGGACCGCCACGCCGTCGCGGTCGCGCAGGACCGGAGCGGCGCCGTCCGGCCCGAACAGGGTCACCGTGTCGCGCGGCGTGCCCCGCTCGGCCAGCAGGTGCTCGCCGAGCGGGACCAGCCGTTCCGCCTGGGGGGCGGGCCACTGCCGGCTGTCCTCGCCCTCGGTCACCGCGACCACCCGGGTGCCGTCCGCGCCGGCCTCCGGCACCTCCAGCAGGCAGGCGCGGTGTTCCCCGCAGGTGACCAGGTCCTTCGCCCGGCTGCCCGGCTCCGATGCGTACAGCACGTCGGGCACGCCCAGGCTGCCCAGGTCGTAGGAGACCAGGCGCAGGCCCCGGTCGGTCTCCGCCACGTACAGCCGGTCGTCGCGGGCGGTCACCGGGTCGTCGAGGTCGGCCACGTTGCCCCGGCTCTTCAGAATCTCGCCGCTGCCCATGGCGAGCACCCGCACCGACCGGTCCGCGCCGACCTGCACCAGCCGGTCGGCCTTCCCCGCCCACGGCGCGCGCGGCGAGCCGTCCGGATATCCGGCCCCGTCGAGCGCCTCGGCGGTCGCGACCGGGACCACCACGGTCCGGGCGTCGCCGTACTCGCTGCGCGGGTTGTCCTGCACCCAGCGCTGCCGGCCGTCGTCCAGCCGCAGCCCGACCAGCCGGTTGCCGGTCCGGTCCAGCCACACCACCCGGTCGGCGCCGAGGAAGATCTCGTCGTCGCCCCGGATGTCGATCTTCCACCGCTGGTCGCCGTTCCCGCCGTCGAGCACCAGCAGGGGGCGGGGCGTGGCGGAACCGGACGCCTCGGCGAGGACGGCGACGCCGTCGGGCAGCGCGCGGATCCCGGCCCACCGGTCCGCGCCCACCCCGGTCTGCTGCTCCCAGATCTTCTTCCCGGTGGCGGTGTCGACCGCCCGCACGGTGAGGCGGTCGTCCGGCCGCGACCAGGCCAGGTAGGCGCGGTCGGCCACTGTCGCGGTGAACATCTCACCCGGCCGTTCGTCGCCGACGGCCGCCGTCCCGACCAGCACCGGCGCCTGGAAGTCCAGCGCCGGGTGCCGGTCCCGGAACACCCAGAGCAGCGTCGCGGCCGCCAGGCCGACCACCACCACACCGGCGCCCAGCGCGATCCACCGGCCCCGCCGGCCGCGTCCCCGACCCCCGCCGCCCGGCGGTGCGGCGTCCGGGGTCGGCGGGAGGGGCGATCCGGGTACGCCGGCAACCGGCGCCGCGCTCGGCCAGCCGCCATCGGCCGGCCGCGCCTGTTCGGGTGTCGCAGGGGCGGCGTACGCCGACGCGTACCCCGGCACGAACGCGCCGGCGTGCGACGGCGCGCTGCCCGGCGGGGGCGCCGGACGGGCCGTGGCGGCGTACCCCACCGGGTTCTGCTCGGATGCGTCGGCGACCAGCGTGCCGTGCGGGCCGGCGGGCGCCGGGGCCGTCGCCTCGGGGACGGTGCCGTGCGGTCCGCGCACCGACGCGGGGCCCT
The DNA here is from genome assembly GCF_900089585.1 of Micromonospora sediminicola. Lineage (NCBI taxonomy): Bacteria > Bacillati > Actinomycetota > Actinomycetes > Micromonosporales > Micromonosporaceae > Micromonospora > Micromonospora sediminicola. Next base: position 1,796,507 of record NZ_FLRH01000003.1, read on the forward strand.
CCCCGGCGCGGGCCGCGGGGACGGTGGTCGCCTCGTGCCCGCCCGGCGCCGGCGCTCCGGGCTGCGGTGGCGCCACCGGCGCCCCGGGACGCCGGGCCGCGCGGGGCAGCGGCAGGTCGGTCAGCGCGCCCTCGGCGACCGGCAGTTCCGGCTGCTCCAGCACGGTCGGCGCGATCCCCAGCTCGGCGTGCAGCAGCCGGGCCACCAGCGGCACCCGGGTCGAGCCGCCGACCAGGAAGAGACCGGAGAGCTGGTCCGGGCGCAGGCCGGCGACGGCGGTCACGTGCCGGGTCTCGGCGACCGCGCGGGCGAGCAGCGGCGCGGCGAGCCGCTCGAAGTCCTCCCGGGTCAGCGGAACGGCCTCCTCCACCCCCGGTACGGCGACCGGCGCGACCACGGCCCGGGAGAGCATCTCCTTGGCGCCGCGCACGTTGTCCCAGAGCTGCTGGCGGTCCCGTCGCTCGGCGGTCGTCGTCGGGTCGGTCAACCGGGCCCACCGCTCGGGATGGGCCGGCCGAACCAGCTCACCGAGCCGGCCCAGCAGGGCCGCGTCGAGGTCCAGCCCGCCCAGGTCGGCGATCCCGCCGGTGGCGACGAGCACGAAGCCGGAGTCACCCCACGGGTCGGCGCCCTCGTTGCGCAGCACGGCGACGTCGAGCGTGCCCCCGCCGAAGTCGAAGACCGCCACCACGCCGCCCACCGGCACCGGCCGGCGCAGCACCTGGGTGTAGTAGCGGGCCGCGGCCACCGGCTCGCGCAGCAGGCGGGTGCCGGGCGCGATCGGCCCGGCGAGGGTGTGCTCGGCCGCCGCCGGCCACCCGGCCAGCTCCAGCGCGTCGTGCAGCACCTGTCGCCGGGGCGCCGCCCAGGCCGCCGGATGGGTCACCACCGCCGGGGGCAACAGGCCGACCGCGGCCACCGCCGCGTCCGCGACCGCCCGCAGCGTCGCGGCCAGCAGCTCCGCCGGCCGGTACGCGCGCCCACGCAGCTCGACCGTCTCCTCGTCGACCCGCCGCTTCGGGTTCGGCTCGTAGCCGGCCGGGTCGGCCTGGGCCAGGCGCTGCGCGTCCCGGCCGACGTGCAGGTGACCGTCGGCGTCGGCGTACACACCGGACGGCAGGATCGGGTGGCCGTCCACCAGCAACGGCCGGGTACGCCCGTCGGGCCGGCGCAGCACCGCCACGGTGTTCGAGGTGCCGAGGTCCACGGCGAGCGCGAAACCGTCCTGCTGGCCTGACATCCGTCGCTACCTCCACCCGACGAGCCGATGTCCGGCCCCGCATCGTACGCAGCCCGCGCCGCCGCGCTTCCCGCCCCGGTGCGGGAATGGGGTGGCCGGGTCGGCCCCCAGCGCCTACCGTCGCCGCCATGAAGGTGCTCTCGGTCAACGTCGGCCGGCCGCGACCCAACCCGTGGAAGGGAATCGGGGCCACCGGCATCGACAAGCGGCCCGTCGACGGTCCCGTCCCGGTCACCGCGCCCGGCCCCAAGGGCACCGGCCAGGTCGGGCTGGCGGGCGACCGGGTCTACGACGTGGCCCACCACGGTGGCCCCGACCAGGCGGTCTACGCGTACGCCCGGGAGGCCCTGGACCGCTGGGAGGCCGAGCTGGGCCGGGCGCTGCCGAACGGGGCCTTCGGAGAGAACCTGACCACCTCCGGCGTCGACGTCGACGGCGCGCTGATCGGGGAACGGTGGCGGGTCGGCGCGGACCTGGTGCTGGAGGTCTCCTGCCCGCGCATCCCGTGCGGCACGTTCCAGGGGTGGCTGGGCGAGCGCGGGTGGATCAGGCGGTTCACCGAGGCGGCGCGGCCGGGGGCGTACCTGCGGGTGGTCACTCCGGGCAGCGTGCGGGCCGGCGACCGGGTCGAGGTCGTGCACCGCCCCGACCACGACGTGACCGCGGCCGTCGTGTTCCGGGCGACGACGCTGGAGCCGGAGTTGCTGCCCCGGCTGCTGGTCGCCGACGCGCTGCCCGGGGAGGACAGGGAACGGATCCGCCGCCGACTGGAGGCGTCCGCCGCCGTGGCGACGCACGACGGCCCCGAGGAGGCCCGATGACACCGGACGACGAAGCGTTCCTGCGCCACGCCGTGGCCCTCGCCGACCGGGCCGGGGCGTCCGGGGAACGGCCGTTCGCCTCGTTGCTGGTCGGTCCGGACGGCAGCGTCCTGATCGAGGACCACAACACCGTGGTCTCCGACTCGGACGTCACCGCCCATCCGGAACTCAAGCTGGCCCGCTGGGCCGCCCGGGAACTGGCCCCCGACGTGGCCGCCGGCACCACCATGTACACCAGTTGCCAGCCCTGCCCGATGTGCGCGACCGCGATCGGCGTGTCCGGCCTCGGCCGGGTGGTGTACGCGCTGTCCAGCGAGCAGTTCGCCGCGGTGAAGCCGGCCACCCCGGCGCCGCCCCCGGTGCGCTACGAGGGGCCGGCGCTGTTCGACGAGGCGCGCCGGCCGATCGAGGACCACTACTAGGTCCGTCCGCGCTCGTCACGAGGCAAGCCTCCGTGGCGGTGGTCCCGTTCACCAGTGCCGAATCCCGTTCGCCCTGGGCCGGCACACCGGGCAGGATGCCGGCATGGCCGGCCAGGAACTGCCGCTTGCCGACGCGCTGGCGCTCGGTCTCCGGCAGGCCACCGGCTCGGCGGCCTGGTCTCGGCAGTCTCTCGTGGCCTCGGCTGGCCCTGTTGTCCTCGCCCAATGGCACGCTAATGGCACGCCGAGTCCTGCCCGTCGCGTTGTCAGTCCCCTACGAACGCGATCGAGGCATCCGTCATCGTGGCGCACACCTCAGCCAAGATCCGCAGCCTCTCCAGGCCACGGCGCTCCGGCTCCTGCCGCGCGGAGGGCAACAGCCTCTCAATCTCGGAGAGAAGCTGCGGCATGTCGAACGGCATGAACTGCACGTCGCCGTAGGGATCGACACGACTAAGCAAGGGGAAGCTGGACTCTTCCCTCCCTAGCACCCGGTCGAAGTCGCCTGCCGCGTCAAACGTCCCGCCAGCGGGGTCGGGCAGCCCGATCAGCTGCCTCCCCGCCTGCCATAGAGATGCCTGGACGCCCATGTGCTGATGATCCATGGTGCATCGCCGGCTAGGCATCGCACCTGCAGGTTGGAAGAGCGCGATCAACCGGCCGTGATGCCCGAAACGCCTGCGGCCGGCGGCAGAGCCGGAAGCCACTCGTGACCGCTGATGACCGCTGCGCGCCACGGTTACTGGGCCGTGGATGGCCCAGGCCGGGCCGGACGCCCGCAATTGGTCTCGGTCTGTAACGGGGCATCGCTGTAAGTTCTGCTCTGGCAAGGTGGCCCAGATGACCGCCCAGACTCACTGGCAGGCGTGGCATGAACCCTACGCCGATGAGGGTTCCCCCCTGTCGCGTCGACTGCGGCTGGTGCAGCAGCACATCGCCTCGTGGCTTGATCAGCGCTCCGACGAGCGGCTGACCGTGGTGAGCGCGTGCGCAGGGCAGGGCCACGACCTGATCGGTGTCCTCGCCTCAAGGCCTGATGCTCAACGGGTACACGGGACCCTGCTTGAGTACGACGCGGGCAACGTGGCCGCCGCTCGAGCCGCAGCCGATCAGGCCCGGCTCTCGAACCTCGTTATCAAGCAGGCAGACGCGGGCCAGCTCTCTTCGTACGTCGGTGCGGTACCGGCCGACCTGGTGCTCATGGTCGGGGTCTTCGGCAACATCTCGGACGCCGACGTGAAGCGAACGATCGCCGCCCTGCCCCGGTTGTGCGCAGAGGGCGCCAGCGTGATCTGGACCAGGGCGCGACGGGCACCGGATCTGACGCCAGCCGTACGTGGGTGGCTCCGGGACGCCGGCTACGTGGAGGAGGCATTCCACGCTCCGGACGACGTGCGGTTCTCGGTCGGCGTCCACCGGTTCGAAGGCGCGCCCCAGCCTCTGGACGCCGCAGGAACGGTCTTCACGTTCCTGCACTGATGGTGATGCGGTAGCCCTTGTGGTGCCCGACGAGGTGATCCGCCCCGGCCGATGCCTCCAGAGGCGGGGGAGATCCCGCCCCGCGTACCCGCCAGCTCTACGAATACCTGTTCGCCCTTCACCTCGGCCCGCACCTCGGGCACCTCGCCCTCGCCGCGATCAAGCTGGCGGCCATAGCCGCATCGGCGGGGAGGGCCGACGCCGCCGGTGAATGGCACGCGGATTGGCACGCAAGATCAAAGCATGGGGGAGAAGCGAAAGGCCCAGGTGCCGCGATCATGCGGTCTACCTGGGCCTTCGTGGGTGGAGCGGGCGACGGGAATCGAACCCGCGTAGTCAGTTTGGAAGACTGAAGCTCTACCATTGAGCTACGCCCGCGTGCACCCCACAGCGGCGGGGCGCGCCCGACAGCCTACCGAATCCCCGATCCGGACGCGCGGCGGTATACCGCGTCGTCGTCGACCTCCATGATCGACGCCACCTCGGCGAGGTGGCGGGGTTCGGGGCAGGACGATCCCGCCACCTCGGTGAGGTGGCGGGGCACGGCCACCGGCCGGCAGGCCCCGCCGGGCGACGCGGCGCGCCCCGGTCACCCGCTCGGGGGCCCGGACGGCATACACTCTTCGTCGCCACGGGGTGTGGCGCAGCTTGGTAGCGCACTCGCTTTGGGAGCGAGGGGCCGTGGGTTCAAATCCCGCCACCCCGACTGTCGTACGCGACCGGATCGTCCCGGGAACCGCCGGTTTTACCGCGCGGCACCCGGGCGCTGCCCGTGCCGCAGCCCGGCTCGCCTACACTCGATGCGCGCAATCACGCCCCAGACTCAACACCCAGATCCGTCAAGGAGTACGCCTGTGAAGAGCACCGTCGAGACTCTGAGCCCGACGCGCGTGCGGCTCGCCATCGAGGTGCCGTTCGTCGAGCTCGAGCCGAGCCTCAAGAAGGCGTACCGGGAGATCGGCCAGCAGGTCCAGGTTCCCGGCTTCCGCCGGGGCAAGGTTCCCAGCGCGGTGATCGACCAGCGGGTGGGCCGGGGGACCGTCCTCAACGAGGCGATCCAGGAGGCCATCCCGCAGAACATCCTCGCCGCGGTCCGCGAGCACGACCTCAAGACGCTCGGCCGCCCCGAGGTGGACATCACCGAGTTCAACGACGGTGACTCGCTCAACTTCACCGCCGAGGTCGACGTCCGTCCGGAGATCACGCTGCCGGACCCGGCCACCATCGAGGTGACCGTCGACGAGATCGAGATCGCCGACAGCGAGATCGACGACCAGGTCAACAGCCTGCGCGAGCGTTTCGCCACGCTGAAGACCGTCGAGCGGGCCGCCCAGGAGGGCGACTTCGTGCAGATCGACCTGAACGCCACGGTCGACGGCGAGGAGGTGCCGGGCGGCTCGGCGAGCAACATCTCGCACGAGGTGGGCAGCAAGCAGCTGCTGCCGGGTCTGGACGAGGCGCTGGTCGGTCTGGCCGCCGGCGAGAGCACCACCTTCACCACCCAGCTCGTCGGCGGCGACTACGCCGGCCGCGACGCCGACGTGGCGGTGACCGTCCGCACGGTGAAGGAGAAGGAGCTCCCCGAGCTCGACGACGACTTCGCGCAGATGGCCAGCGAGTTCGACACCATCGAGGAGCTGCGCGGCGACCTGCGGGAGCGGGTCACCCGGGGCAAGCAGGTCGAGCAGATCTACGCCGCCCGCGACAAGGCCCTCGAGCAGATGGTCGCCGCCGCCGAGGTGCCGGCGCCGGAGGGTGTCGTCAAGGAGGAGGTCGAGAGCCGCAAGGCCGCGATGGTCGACCAGCTCGAGCGCATCGGCGCCTCCCTGGAGGAATACCTCGCCGCCGAGGAGAAGACCGAGGAGCAGATCGACGCCGAGCTGACCGAGGCGGCGACCGACGGCGTCAAGATCCAGCTCCTGCTGGACACCCTGGCCGACGCCGAGGACGTGCAGGTCTCCGACGACGAGTTCGGGCACGAGATCGTGCACCGCGCCCAGCGTGCCGGCATGGCTCCCCAGCAGTACTACGACCAGCTGGTCCGCTCCGGCGCCGCCGCGGCCGTCTTCGGTGACGTCCGCCGGGGCAAGGCGCTCGCCGCGGTGATGGAGAAGATCACGATCAAGGACGCGGCGGGCAACGAGGTCTCCCTCGACGCGCTGCGGGCCCAGAACGAGGCCGAGCACGACCACCAGCACTGATCGTCAGGGCGTCGGCCGTCGTCCCGCGCTGCGCGCCGGGCGGCGGCCGAAACCCTTTCCGGGGTACGCCGACCGGGTGACTGCGCTGAGAGCGAACAGTGCCCCGACCGGGAGTACGCCTCCCGGCAGAGCGGTTAGTGTCGGGTAGGACGGTACGGAGAGCGAAGGGCTGCCATGACCGACATGCACATCCCCAAGAAGTCGCTCCGGGCGATCGAGGCCCGCGGTGGCGACTCCATTGGCAACCTCGACGACTCGGTCTACAACCGGTTGCTCAAGGAACGGATCATCTTCCTGGGCAGCGAGGTGAACGACCAGGTGGCCAACCGCATCTGCGCGCAGCTGCTGCTGCTCGCGGCGGAGGACCCGGACCGCGACATCTTCCTCTGGATCAACTCGCCGGGTGGCTCGGTCTACTCCGGCATGGCGATCTACGACACGATGCAGTACATCGACAACGACGTGTCGACGGTGGCCATGGGCATGGCGGCCTCGATGGGCCAGCTCCTGCTCTGCGCGGGCACCAAGGGCAAGCGCTACGCCCTGCCGCACGCGCGGATCATGATGCACCAGCCCTCCGGCGGCCTCGGCGGCACCGCGTCGGACATCGCGATCCAGGCCGAGCAGATGCTCTACACCAAGCGGATGTTCCAGGAGCGGGTCGCGCACCACACCGGCCAGTCCCAGGAGCAGATCGAGGCCGACTCGGACCGCGACCGTTGGTTCACCGCCCAGGAGGCCATGGACTACGGCTTCATCGACAAGGTGATCATCGGAGCCGCCCAGGTTCCGGATGGCGCCGGGACCCTGAGCTGAGCGAGGAGCTGACGATGACCGACCTGAGCCTGCCGCCCCAGTTCGCGGCCGTGCACAACCGCTACGTGCTGCCGTCGTTCGTCGAGCGCACGTCGTACGGGATGAAGGAGTCCAACCCGTACAACAAGCTCTTCGAGGACCGGATCATCTTCCTCGGCGTCCAGGTGGACGACGCGTCGGCCAACGACGTGATGGCCCAGCTGCTGACGCTGGAGGGCACCGACCCGGACCGCGACATCATCATGTACATCAACTCGCCCGGCGGTTCCTTCACCGCCATGACGGCGATCTACGACACCATGCAGTACGTCCGCCCCGACATCCAGACCGTCTGCCTCGGGCAGGCGGCCAGCGCGGCGGCGGTGCTGCTCTCCGCGGGCACCCCGGGCAAGCGGATGGCGCTGCCCAACTCCCGGATCATCATCCACCAGCCGGCCACCGAGGGTGGCTACGGCCAGGGCTCGGACATCGAGATCCAGGCGCGGGAGATCCTGCGGATGCGGACGCAGCTGGAGGACATGCTGTCCCGGCACTGCAACCGCCCGATCGAGCAGGTTCGCAAGGACATCGACCGTGACAAGATCATGACGGCCGAGGAGTCCAAGGAGTACGGGCTGGTCGACACCATCCTGACCAGCCGCAAGAAGGGCCTGCTGGCGTCCCACGCCGCGGGCTGAGCGACGCGGGGTCGGAGGTCGGCCGGGGCATCGTTCCCGGCCGACCTCTGACACACCCGTTTTGGGGGTCGGAGAAAACCCGGCCACCGGGTAACGTCGGGTCTGTACCGCTCCGCGGGTCGGATCGGGTGGAGCCGACAGCATGGTGGAACGACAGGACGGACGAGCGCCCCGGGCGCTCGCAGGTCAGGGCCGGCGCTCCGGCCGATGAGTGCAGGGAGAACGTAGGTGGCACGGATCGGTGACGGCGGCGACCTACTGAAGTGCTCCTTCTGTGGCAAGTCGCAGAAGCAGGTCAAGAAACTCATCGCGGGCCCCGGCGTCTACATCTGCGACGAGTGCATCGATCTCTGTAACGAGATCATCGAGGAGGAGCTGGCCGAGTCCGGCGAGGTGAAGTGGGAAGAGCTTCCCAAGCCGATGGAGATCTGCCAGTTCCTCGACAACTACGTCGTCGGCCAGGAGCAGGCCAAGAAGGCGCTCGCCGTCGCGGTCTACAACCACTACAAGCGGATCCAGGCGGAGGCCGCCGGCGCGCCCGGCTCGGGCAGCGACGGCGTCGAACTCGCCAAGTCCAACATCATGCTGCTCGGTCCGACCGGCTGCGGTAAGACCCACCTGGCGCAGACGCTGGCCCGGATGCTCAACGTCCCGTTCGCGATCGCCGACGCCACCGCCCTCACCGAGGCGGGCTACGTCGGCGAGGACGTGGAGAACATCCTCCTCAAGCTGATCCAGGCCGCCGACTACGACATCAAGCGCGCCGAGACCGGCATCATCTACATCGACGAGGTCGACAAGATCGCCCGCAAGTCGGAGAACCCGTCGATCACGCGCGACGTCTCCGGCGAGGGCGTGCAGCAGGCGCTGCTCAAGATGCTGGAGGGCACGGTCGCCAACGTGCCGCCGCAGGGCGGCCGGAAGCACCCGCACCAGGAGTTCATCCAGATCGACACCACGAACGTGCTGTTCATCTGCGGTGGCGCGTTCGCCGGCCTCGACCAGATCATCGAGGCCCGCACCGGCTCCGGCGGCACCGGCTTCGGCGCCCGACTCCGGTCGGTGTCGGAGCGGTCCACCGACGACATCTTCAGCCAGGTCATGCCGGAAGACATGTTGAAGTTCGGGCTGATCCCCGAGTTCATCGGCCGGCTCCCGGTGATCACCAACGTACGCAGCCTCGACCGGGGCGCCCTGGTGAAGATCCTCACCGAGCCGCGCAATGCGCTGGTCCGGCAATATCAGCGCCTGTTCGAGCTGGACGGCGTCGAGCTGGAGTTCGAGCAGCCGGCGTTGGAGGCCATCGCCGACCAGGCGATGCTCCGCGGCACCGGCGCCCGTGGCCTGCGGGCCATCATGGAAGAGGTGCTCCTCTCCGTGATGTACGAGGTGCCGAGCAACCCCGACGCCGCCCGGGTGCTGATCACCCGCGAGGTCGTCCTGGAGAACGTCAACCCGACCATCGTGCCCCGCGAGTTCACCGGCCGGCGCCGGCGGGACCGCGAGGAGAAGTCGGCCTGAGCCGTCGTCGCGACCGCGCCCGGGTCAGCTCGGGCGCGGTCCGCGTGACCGGGTCCGCCGGTCCCACTCGCCCGACGGGGTGACCACCACCATCACGAGGCGTACCGGCTCGTCGCCGACCACCCGGTAGCCGTGGTCCCGGTCGGCGTGGAACTCCACCGTCTGGCCGGCGCGCACCTCGTGGTCGACGCCGTCGACGGTGACCGTGACGGCGCCGTCCAGCACGTACAGCACCTCGCGGGTGCCGTGCGCGTGGTCGGCGGAACGCAACTCCTCACCCGGCCGCATCCGCCAGTCCCAGAGTTCGACCAAATCGGGTTCGCCGAGGCCGCTGAGCAGTCGCGCGGTGCCGCCGTGCGCGCCGCGCCACAGCACCGGCGCCTCGTCCGCCGTGGTGACCCGTACCGCCTTCTCCTCCGCCGGCTCCAGCAACCGGGCGATGTTGACGCCGAACGCGTCGGCGACCCGGCAGAGGGTGCCGATGCTCGGGTTGGTCCGGGCGCCCTCGATCTGCACGAGCATGCCCTTGCTGACGCCGGACCGGCCGGCAAGCTCGTCGAAGGACCAGCCCCGGGCGGCCCGCAGTTCGCGTACCTGCCGGGCGACCGCGGAGGTCACCGCGCCCACGCGTCCGCCGGTATCGGTCATCACACTGTCCTTCGCGGTCAATATTATGGTACGACTGTCGGGTGCTTCCCATTGTGCTCGCCGCGGTGTCCGCGATCGCGTTCGGCACGGCCGACTTCTCCGGGGGCAAGGCGTCCCGGCACGCCCACCCGATCGCCGTGACCGTCGTCTCGCAGCTGCTCAGCCTGCCGCTGCTGCTCGTCCTCGTGCTCGTCGTGCCCGGCACGCCGGCGCCGCTCGACCTGGCCTGGGGCCTGCTCGCCGGGGTGGCCGGCGCCGCCGGCGTCATGCTGCTCTACCGCGCGTTGGCCACCGGCGTCATGGCGGTCGTGGCACCGGTCACCGCGATCACCGCCGCGGTCGTGCCGATCGTCGCCGGCCTGTTCCTGGCCCACTCCCCGGGCACCCTCGCGCTGGGCGGCGCCGGGCTCGCCGTGGTGGCCATCGCGCTCGTCAGCCTGGGGGAGCGGGGTGACGCCGGCCGCCTCTCCGGCCGGGTGATCGGCACCGCCCTCGCCGCCGGTCTGCTCTTCGGCATCTTCTTCGCCCTCCTCGGCCAGGCCGACGAGAGCGCCGGCATGTGGCCGGTGCTGGCGGTACGCGTCAGCTCGATCGCCTTCGGCCTCGCGCTCGTCGCCCGCACCGGCGCCCGCCTGCGACTCGGCCGACGGGTGCTCGGCTGGACGGCCGCCGCCGGCCTGCTCGACTCCGCGGCGAACGCGCTCTTCCTCGCCGCCGCCGGTCGGGGGCACCTCAGCGTGGTGGCCGCGATCGCCTCGCTCTACCCGGCGAGCACCGTCCTGCTGGCGCTCGCCGTCGACCGGGAACGGCTGCGGCCGGTGCAGCTGGCCGGGCTCGGATTCGCCGCCGCCGCGCTCGTGCTGGCCAGCGTCTGAACCCTGTCGCCCATCCGCCTGCCCCCGTACCCTCGGGGTCATGCGCGTCGCCGTCTGCCAGCTCAACACCCGCGACGACCGGGCGGCGAACCTCGCCGCCGCCGAGGCCCTGCTGGTCCGGGCCGCGGCGGCCGGCGCCGACCTCGCCGTCCTTCCGGAGTACGTGGACTACCTCGGCCCCGCCGACCGGATGCCACCGGCCGAGCCGGTGGACGGCACGGTGGGGCGGTTTTTCGCCGAGGCCGCCCGGCGGCTCGGCATGTGGGTGATCGCCGGCTCGTTCCACGAGGCCGG